>NZ_JBBKTU010000002.1 GCF_037892605.1 Lacibacter sp. H407
TAGTTTCATGTTCTGCTTCACCAAATCCTATTGATATTACATCAGCTGCACATAATACCACATTGAGTGCAAGTTTGGCTGGTTCTATAGATGCTGATCCAGACAATTATACTTACTTGTGGGAAATAACGCAGGGAGTAGGTTCCTTGAGTAGTACGTCGGCAGTTAGTCCTGTATACACTGCGGCTGTTGGCGATGCGGGCGGTACTGTTAAGTTTAAAGTTACAGTTACGCATAAAAGAACAGGTTGCTTTGCATCTTCAAATTGCGAAGTGAATGTTACAGCAGCAGGTTCATGCCCAACTGTAGAAACAATTGAAGTATGTAATGGTTCCACCAATAGTTATACCGCAAGTCGTGCCCCATCTGTAAATGAAACATGGGTATGGTCAGCAAATAACGGAGCATCCATTAATGCACCAAACGGCCAACAAACAGTTTCTGTAACAGCAGGAGGCCAAAGCTTTACATTAAAGCTCAGCATTTCATATGCAAATCCGGATTTAGGTACAAACGAATGCACCTATGAAGTGCCGGTTATCGCTTGTGGCAATTTCTGTACTTACACGCAAGGAAAGTATGGCAATAGAAGCCCATTATGCGATGGCGATGGTATTGATGGTTCAGGCCCTGCCTATACCTATCCAACAGTAACAGATATGATCAAAGCAATGTTGGGTGTTGGTGGTGTTGGTAATCCTCTTTACATCGGTGGTAATGGAACGACACAGCCACGGATAACCATTCCATCTACTTCAAGCGCAGCAGTATTGCTGAATGCGTCGATGCCAGGTGGTGGAAAAGCGAGTGAATTGTTTGGAAATTGTACTGTTGATAATGTGCCAAGTTTGCCAGCGTGCTGGACTCCTGGTAATAATTCTTCAACTACATATATCACAAAACAAGGAAGGATCAATAATGTGTTCCTGTCACAAACAATTGCGCTTGGGTTAAATCTGAGAGTAAGCTCAGGACTGGCAGACTTTGTATTGCAGGCAGGTACATTTGCAACAGCAGCACGTGATGGTGGTTGTGGTTCAACAACGCCAAAAGCGAGGAGTTGTTACTACAACGAGTTAATGCAGTTGGTAGTAGTAAATGAGTATCTCTACAAAACAATTTCTGTAGATATTATCGCAGCCCTTACAACCAAAGGATACCCTCATACAGTGGGAGGATTATATCAATTGGCGAATGACGGTTTAGGTAATGTTGACGGAGTTGTTGGTTCTGAAGCTGGTGCTTCGTTGTCATCCATTAGTGGTGCAGCAGCACAAATCAATGAAGGATTTGATGAGTGCAGAATATTTATTGGATGGGATGTTGAACCATGTAAGGTTGAAGTTGTTTCACGCAGGATTAATTTAAATCCTTCGGGCACAATTGCGAATCCGAATGCAATAATAACTGATAAGCTAAATGTTTCAACCTATCCTAATCCGTTCATTGACCGTGTTCGTTTTGTAATTGCTTCACCGGTTTCTGGTCAGGCTACCCTCGAGGTATTTGATATGATGGGTCGTAAACTGCAAACAGTTTACAGTGGATTTATTTCTGCTGGCAGAAACCAGGTTGTTGAATACAAAACTTCAACGAACGCCAATGGTACGCTGATCTACAAACTCAGGATCGGTACGGATGAAGTGACAGGCAAATTGGTGAACATCAGACAATAAATTTTTTAAACATAAAACTAAGGCTGCCCATTTGGGCAGCCTTTTTTATTTTTAATTCAATCGTTCGTCTTTTTTGCAATTGGGTGAATTGCGCATTTGCAGGTTTAATTAATTACATAACAATATCCGCCACCTGCAGTTCTGCCTCCGGTTTCAAAGAAATTATAATCGATCCAGCTATAACCTGCATCGCCCCACGTTGTTCCCCATGAGTTGAAAATTTTATAAGCATTTTTTGAATCATCGTAGCCGCAAATAACAAGGCAATGTGCCAGCATACCTGACCCTGAATATGCCTTCCAGAGAAATCCTGTTTTTGCACTGATAAATGAATTGTCAGCAAGTATTGTGATTATTACCGGATGCTTTTGTTCGATCATTGATTTAATGGCCGCTCTGTCAGTATAATAAATTTTGGAGTAGCCATTAATTTTATAATTCAAAGCCTCACTTGTTTGAACAGCTGTTGGTAATAGAGAACAGCCATTCGTGCTGCTGTATGGCATTGATTGGAACGTGCTGATACCTTTGGTTACAATGAAGTCAAGTGCCGTTTGCATGGCAGTACCTGCTGAACAATCTGTGCTGAATTTTATCTGATTGTATAAAAATTCAGGGCTAAATACATTGGTAGAGAAACTGTACGTGCTGGCGTTGGTACGATAATATTGTTCTGCTGAGCGGGCTGCATATCCAATTGCAAATGGCACACATGCTCCTTCGCCACCTTGATTGCCAACAGGAGGCATAACCAGATGAACACCACTGCTAACTGGAGGAGGAACAACAACCGTATTGATTGTTACAGTCACCGATCTTACTGATTGGTTTCCTGCTGCATCTTTTGCTGTTGCGGTAATGGTATGAAATCCGCTGGCCGCAGTACTTGTATTCCAGGAATAACTGGTGCTGGCGCTTGCTGATGTGCTCACTACAACATTATTAATGCTGATACTAAGAGAAGCAACACCGACATTATCGGAAGCAGAGGAACTGATATTTAAGTTTGTATTCGCTTCGTATGTAGTTCCATTTACTGGTGAGGTGATGTCCACTGAAGGGGCTGTAATATCGCCAGCTGTTACATTATTCACTGATACCTGAATTGAGGCTGAAGCACTATTCCCCTTTCCGTCTTTTGCAGTTACTGTAACAGTGTGGTTGCCGTTTGTAACAGTGCCGGAATTCCATGTATTTGTAAAGGGTAATGTAGTGCTTGTACTTACAACCTTGCCATCAATACTTAAACTCACGGATGTGACCTTCACATTGTCGGTAGCCTTTACCTGCACACTGATTGTTCCTGAAACAGATGCATTATTTGAAGGAGCTACAAAGCTGATTGTTGGCGGTACGTTATCGGGCTTTCCTTTTGCTGCGAAGTCATCAAAACTGCCAGCTCTGCCATTTATACCTGTGTTTAAAAAGCCGGGAGATACAATGAGCGGAACTTTTGCCTGTAAAGCCGGATCATCGGCAACAGCACCTGCTGAGCGAGTTTGACCTACTGCTGTTTGGTCGTCAATCGACTGCGAAGATTTTTCTTTTGAACAGGATGCTGCAAATAAAGTAAGTGCAACCAGAGTGGGCATAGCATAGGATCGGAGTACGGTTTTCATTGTCGGATTTTTTAGTGGTATAATAGTTTAATAGAAAACTCCTTTTCAGGCAGTTTTTTAATTCTTAAATAAAAACATCGTACCAAAACAAGCAATTTTAATGCCTCATATGTACTTTAAACTTATTTAAGTAGAAAAAAACCAATGGTGTAGGTCCTGGCTGTAGTAAAATGGTTCTTCGAAAAATTGGGCTTCGGCTATGGATTCGTCGGTAAAGTTAAAATACCTTTTTTTGCTGTCAAAGTTTATGCACTAGGACAAACTACTACTCTTTTGTAGTAAAAAATCGAATAATTACGCAGCATGATTGCTCACTGATCCTCTGCTGCATTGTATGGTTTGATCATTGCTATTTGCATGACAGGCTGTATAACAACTGATTAGATACGAACATGAGGGTAAGGGAAAATAACAGAACATGTTATCGACTTTGTTGAAATATAATAACTGGCGATTTGCTGTTTTAGACAGATATGGGATTATAGTTTAAGGAGCATATGCGTTTAAAATTGCTGTAAGAGGCATCTGAATGGCCATGAAAAACCTACTCTTGATATAAGTTAAGAGTGGTTGCCCAGTTTTTTGGAAAAAACTTTCTCAAAGTTTTTGCAGGGAACATTTCAAACCCTACCTTTGCGCTCCCAATTGAAAATTTGGGATAGATCTTATGGCGCAACGTATCAGAATAAAATTGCAATCCTACGACCATAATCTGGTCGACAAATCGGCTGAGAAAATCGTGAAAACGGTTCGCAGTACCGGTGCAGTAGTAACAGGACCTATTCCTCTTCCTACACGTAAAAGAATTTTTACTGTATTGCGTTCACCGCACGTTAACAAGAAGAGCCGTGAGCAGTTCCAGCTTTGTACGCACAAGCGTTTGCTGGATATCTACACCAGCAGCAGCCGTACGGTTGATGCATTGAGTAAGTTAGACTTGCCAAGTGGTGTTGACGTAGAAATCAAAGCATGATGATTGCCCCGCAAGCGGGACGAAGCATCTTAGTTCTTATAAATAAGTAATAATATTTCATCTCTCAATACGACTCAGGTCTGTAAAAAAGAGCTCTGAATTTCAAAAAAACATTCTCAACCAAAAGTTGAGGAACATATAAACTAGCCCTTCGTGGTTAGTTTACCATCGGTACTTCCGATCCAAAGTGGAAACAAGGAAAAGGTCGATGGTAAACGGGGATTGAATGACGCCGCCAGCGTTATGTCTCAACAACCTTACAGGGCATAAACTGTAAACAAATGAAAGGTATTATTGGTAAAAAGATTGGCATGACCAGCATCTTCAGTCCCGATGGTAAACAGCAGAGCTGTACCATCATTGAAGCTGGTCCCTGTGTTGTTACACAGGTAAAAACACAAGACGCTGACGGATACAGCGCATTACAATTGGCTTTTGGCGAAAAGAAAGAAAAGAACACTACCGCCGCTGAAAAAAACCACTTCGCAAAAGCAAACACTTCTCCCAAGAAGATCGTAAAAGAATTCCGCAACTATTCTCTCGAAAAAAATATTGGTGAAACAATCACAACCGACATTTTCGCTGAAGGCGATAAAGTTGAAGTTGTGGGTACCACAAAAGGAAAGGGTTTCCAGGGTGTTGTAAAACGCCATGGCTTCCACGGTGTGGGCGGTCAATCGCACGGTCAACACGATCGTCAGCGTGCACCGGGTTCACTGGGTAACTCTTCTGATGCTTCACGTGTAATGAAAGGTATGCGTATGGCTGGCCGTATGGGTGCAGACAGAGTGAAAGTTAAAGGATTAAAAGTGTTGAAAATTTTCCCTGAAAAGAATTACATCCTTGTGAGCGGTTCTGTACCAGGTTTTAACGGTTCAATCGTATACATCCAGAAGTAAACAAACTAATTCAAGAAGTCATGCAAGTAGACGTTTTAAATAAATCAGGAAAAGCAACAGGTCGTACGATCGAATTACCGGATGAAATTTTTGGTATCGAACCAAATGACCATGTGATTTACCTCGCTGTAAAGCAATACCGTGCAGCACAGCGTCAAGGCACACACAAAGTTAAAACACGTGCAGAAGTACAAGGTGCAAGCCGTAAACTTCACCGCCAAAAAGGTACCGGTGGTTCACGTAAAGGTAATATCCGCAACCCTTTGTATAAGGGTGGTGGTACCATCTTTGGACCAAAACCTCACGGTTACGATTTTAAATTGAACCGTAAAGTAAAGGATCTTGCTAAAATGGGTGCTCTTGCTTACAAAGCAAAAGAAAACGCCATCGTAGTGGTTGAAGACCTTAACATGGATACTCCGAAAACAAAGGAATTCATGAGTGTGTTGACCAACCTGAACATTGCAGGTAAAAAAGCATTGGTGGTGATCCCTGATTACAACGACAATCTCTACCTCAGCTTACGTAACGTTCCTTCAGTTGTTGGTTCATTACTCGCTGATGTAAATACATACGACCTCATCAACAGCGATGTACTCGTATTAACTGAAAGCGCTGCAAAGATTTTTTCTGAAGAAGAAGCTGCAGCATAATTGATCATTGAACTGAATAAACAACGTCCAGATGAGACAGAGTGAAATTTTAATAAAGCCGATTGTATCTGAAAAAAGCAATCGTTTAACCGAGAAAAAGAATACATACGCTTTTCGTGTAGGTCGTAAAGCCAACAAGCTCGAGATCAAAAAAGCAGTAGAAGAATTCTACAATGTAAAAGTTGCTGATGTACATACAATGGTAGCTCCCCGCAAGAGCAAAAACCGTATGACCAAAGCCGGTTATATCCAGGGTAGTAAACCAGCTTACAAAAAGGCTTATGTAACTGTTGCAGAAGGCGAAACAATTGACCTGTACGGAACAGTATAATTAAGAATAACGAATGGTAGATCAACTACCGCAAAAGTTGAACAATAAAAGTTTTTAAAAATGGCATTAAAGAAATACAAACCGGTAACCGCAGGTACCAGATGGAGAATCGGGAATGCGTATGCGGAGATTACAACCGACAAACCTGAGAAGTCGTTGCTTGAAAGTGTAAAGTCAACAGGTGGTCGTAACGCCCAGGGCCGTCGTTCTATGCGTTACATCGGCGGTGGTAATAAAAAGAAATACCGTGTAATTGATTTTAAACGTAGTAAGAAAGATGTACCTGCAAAAGTTGCATCAATTGAATACGATCCAAACCGTACAGCATTTATTGCTTTGTTGCATTATGCTGATGGTGAGAAGCGTTACATTCTTGCTCCGAATGGCTTAACTGTTGGTACAACCGTTTTAGCTGGTGATGCAGTAGCACCTGATTTAGGAAATGCACTTCAAATGAAGAACATGCCATTGGGTACGAATGTTCACAACATTGAAATGCAACCTGGCCAGGGTGGTAAATTGGTTCGCAGTGCAGGTACAAGTGCACAGTTAACCAACAAGGAAGGAAAATATGCAGTATTGAAAATGCCAAGTGGTGAATTGCGTAAGTTATTGATCAACTGTTATGCAACAGTAGGTGTGGTAAGTAACAGCGATCACAGTTTGGAACAAGCTGGTAAGGCCGGTGTTAACCGTTGGAAAGGTATTCGTCCACGTAACCGTGGTGTTGCGATGAACCCTGTAGATCATCCGATGGGTGGTGGTGAAGGCCGCAGCAGTGGTGGTCACCCACGTAGCAGAACCGGTAAATATGCAAAAGGCGAGAAGACTCGTTCGAAACATAAGGGTTCTAACAAACTCATCATCCAACGTAAGGATGGTAAAAAACTGGCGAAGTAATAATCAGCATTCGAAAATCTAAAATCGAAAATATAACATGGCTCGTTCGATTAAAAAAGGTCCTTATGTAGCAGCTCACCTCGAAACAAAGGTGCTCGCTATCAACGAGGGTAAATCAAAGAAAGGTGTAATTAAGACATGGAGCCGCCGCTCTACAATTACCCCCGATTTTGTTGGTCACACCTTTGCGGTGCACAACGGAAACAAATTCATTCCTGTTTATGTAACTGAATTCATGGTAGGTCATAAGCTGGGCGAATTTGCACCAACAAGAAACTTTAAAGGACACTCAAGTAAGAAGATTGCATAATACAGTTACCGGTTACAGGTTACGAGTTGAAGGTTGAATTTCAGCCAGCAACAAGAAACCAGCGACCAGCAACATGAAACAAATAAAAATGGAAGCAGTAGCAAAACTCAGAAATTATCCCACGTCACCCCGCAGAATGCGTCTGTTGGCTGATGAGATCCGTGGTATGGATGTTGAAAAAGCGCTGGCTATGTTGGAGTTTCATCCACAACACTCGGCCACACCGCTTGGTAAATTATTAAAAAGTGCCATCAACAACTGGGAACAGAAGAACAGCGGTCAAAGTGCAGCAGATGCATCATTGATTGTGAAGACAATTTTTGTTGACGGTGCACGTATGGTAAAGCGTTTGCGTCCTGCTCCACAGGGTCGTGCTTACAGAGTAAGAAAGCGCAGCAACCACGTAACTATTATCGTAGATAAAAAATTAATTGATTAAAACTTTATAAACCATTCTATGGGTCAGAAAGCAAATCCAATTGGTAACAGGTTAGGGATCATCCGCGGATGGGAAAGTAACTGGTATGGTAGCAAAAAAGACTATGCTGGTAAACTGATTGAAGACAACAAGATCAGAACCTATCTGAACGCCCGTATCAATAAAGGCGGTATCGCTAAGATTGTGATTGAGCGTACACTCAACAAATTGATTGTAACCATTCACACATCAAAGCCAGGTATCATCATCGGTAAAGGTGGTGGTGAAGTTGATCGCATCAAAGAAGAGTTGAAGAAATTGACTGGTAAAGATGATGTGCAGATCAACATTCTTGAGATCCGTCGTCCGGAAGTAGATGCAACAATTGTTGCTGACACTATCGCACGCCAGATCGAAAACCGTATCAACTATAAGCGTGCTATTAAAATGGCGATTGCTTCTGCTATGCGCATGGGTGCTGAAGGAATTAAAGTGAAAGTAGCCGGTCGTTTAGGTGGTGCTGAAATTGCACGTACTGAAGAGATCAAACAAGGCCGTACGCCGTTACACACATTCCGTATGGATATTGATTATGCCAATCTGTTTGCATTAACAGTGTATGGTAAAATCGGTATCAAAGTATGGATATGTAAAGGTGAAGTATTGACCAAGCGTGATTTGAACCCCAACTTTATTGGTGGTAAGAGTGATGTGAGCGATCGCAAAGATCGTCGTGATGATAACAGAGGTGGTGGTGACAGAAGAGATGATCGTCGTGGTGGCGGTGGTGGTGGTCAACGCAGAGACAGCCGCAAAGGGTAATAATCAAGTACTAATTACAAGTAAGAAGTACGAAGCAAATAACAAACAGTAACACGAAACATATTTAAACAATGTTACAGCCGAAAAGAACAAAACACAGAAAATCGCAGAAAGGACGCATACGTGCTGTGGCCAAGCGTGGTAGTAGTATTTCATTTGGTTCATATGCTTTAAAAGCATTGGAGCCGGTTTGGTTAACCAACCGCCAGATTGAAAGTGCCCGTCAGGCAATGACACGTGCAATGAAGCGTGAAGGAAATGTGTGGATCCGTGTGTTCCCCGATAAAATCGTTACCCGTAAGCCTGCTGAAGTACGTATGGGTAAAGGTAAAGGTAACCCCGAAGGATGGGCAGCTATTATTGAGCCAGGTCGTATTTTGTTCGAAGCAGATGGTGTACCTGAAACTGTTGCAAAAGAAGCAATGGCATTGGCGGCACAAAAGCTTCCCATCAAAACAAAATTCATTATCCGCAGGGATTTAATGGCGTAACTCAAACGTTGAACTGATTTAAACTGATTAACATGGCAAAGACAACTGATTTTTTAAAGAGCATAAAAGAGCTGAACCTCACAGACCTCACAGCACGCATCAAAGAAGATGAGATGCGTTTGAAGAAGCTGGAATTTGCACACGCTATTTCTCCATTGGAGAATCCCGTGAGCATCCGTGGCCTTCGCCGTGATATTGCTCGTTTAAAAACAGAATTACGAAGAAAACAAATGGGTGTTTAATCCATTGAATAAACAATGGCGCCTTTGGCTCCATGAACAGAAAAAAAGCAAAAAATGTTAGAAAGAAATTTGCGTAAAACAAAGACAGGTGTAGTAACCAGCAGCAAAATGGATAAAACCATTACTGTAGCGGTTGAACGTAAAGTAAAGCACCCTATTTATGGAAAGTTCGTAAAGAAAACGACCAAGTTCCATGCTCACGATGAAAAGAATGAGTGCGGTATTGGTGATACAGTGAAGATCATGGAGAGCCGTCCCTTGAGCAAAACAAAGCGCTGGAGACTGGTTGAGGTTGTTGAAAAAGCGAAATAAAATAAACGCTGCAAGCTTCCGGTGCAAACCGCAAGCCTCTGTAATGGATAAACATTTTTAAATACTCAACGTTCACAAACCAAGAGTTTAAAGTTTAAAGAAATGATTCAGCAAGAAAGTAGATTAAACGTAGCCGATAACAGTGGTGCCAAAGAAGTGCTTTGTATTAAAGTACTCGGAAACAGCGGCCAGGATTATGCAAAGATTGGCGACAAGATCGTTGTAACAGTAAAGGATGCATTACCAGGTGGTGGTATTAAAAAAGGTACCGTAGCAAAAGCTGTTATTGTTCGTACAAAAAATAAATTACGTCGTAAGGATGGTTCTTACATCCGTTTCGATGATAACGCAGTGGTAATTCTCAATGCTTCTGATGAGCCTCGTGGTACACGTATCTTCGGGCCGGTAGCAAGAGAGTTGCGTGATAAGGGTTACATGAAAATCATTTCATTGGCACCTGAGGTGTTGTAAGCGTAGCAAAACAAAACAAAGTATCAGCTAAAGCAACAAGCATTAGCATTAAGCATAAAGCGAAAAAAATGAGCAAAAGATTTAAACCCAAGTTTAGCATCAAGAAAGGCGATTCAGTAGTTGTTATTGCCGGTGATGATAAAGATGTATTGAAGCCACGTACGGTACTGGAAGTATTTCCGGACGCTGCCCGTGTATTGGTTGAAGGTGTAAACATCGTAACCAAACACAGTAAGCCATCGGCTCAAAACACAAAAGGTGGTATCGTTAAAATGGAAGCTCCGATCCACATCTCAAACGTGATGTTGTGGGATGGTAAACAAGCAACCAAAGTACAGCGCAGTCGTGAGAACGGAAAGCTGGTAAGGGTTTCTAAAAAATCAGGACAACCCGTAAAATAATTTAACCAAGGTTAAAACAAGAAGAAGATGAGCACTACAAAATATACACCCCGTTTGGCAAGCAAGTACAAAGCAGAAGTTGTACCTGCCTTAATGAAACGTTTTGGTTATAAAAGCATCATGCAGGTTCCTAAGCTGGAAAAGATCTGCTTGAACCGTGGCGTAAACGGAGCGGTGAACGATAAAAAACTCGTTGATATTGCAATCGATGAGTTAACTACGATCTCTGGTCAGAAAGCAGTAGCAACAATGTCTAAAAAAGACATTTCAAACTTCAAGCTTCGTAAGAACATGCCGATTGGCGCCCGTGTAACATTGCGTGGTGTGAATATGTATGAATTTCTCGATCGCCTGATCTCTGCTTCATTACCACGTGTACGTGACTTTAAAGGTGTGAATGAAAAATCATTCGATGGCCGTGGTAACTACACAATGGGTGTTACTGAGCAGATCATCTTCCCTGAGATCGATATCGATAAGGTGAATAAGATCACCGGTTTGGATATCACTTTTGTAACCACAGCTTCAACTAACGAAGAAGCGTATGAGTTGCTGAAAGAAATGGGAATGCCATTCAAAAATGCTAAAAAAGATCAACAATAAGTTATGGCTAAAAAATCAATAACAGCCCGTCAAAACAAAAGAGAGAAAATGGTAGCTCAGTATGCTGAGAAGCGTGCTGCTCTGAAAGCTGCTGGTGATTATGCCGGTTTGGATGAACTTCCAAAGAATGCATCACCTGTACGTTTAAAGAACCGTTGTCAATTGACCGGCCGTCCAAGAGGTTACATGCGTTACTTTGGAATTTCACGTGTGATGTTCCGTGACATGGCGCTGAATGGTAAAATACCAGGCGTTAAAAAAGCCAGCTGGTAATACAGCCAACCCCGAAAGGGAAGTTTGTGCAGGTATTGAATATGATGCACAAAGCAAACAATTTTTAAATCATTCAATTAAAGAATAAAATGGTTACAGATCCTATTGCAGATTTTCTCACTCGTGTACGTAATGCGCAGATGGCAGGCCACAGAATTGTAGAAATTCCTGCTTCAAACCTCAAAAAGCGTATGACAGAAATTTTATACGATCAGGGGTATATCTTAAAATATAAGTTTGAAGATGATAACAAACAAGGTGTAATTAAAATTGCCTTGAAGTACGATCCTCAAACACGTGTTCCTGCAATTCAGGCATTGGAGCGTGTAAGCCGTCCGGGTTTACGCCAGTACTCTAAGCCGGAAGATTTCCGCCGTGTAAAGAATGGTTTAGGCATTGCCATCATCAGCACATCTAAAGGTGTTATGACTGATAAGCAAGCGAAAGCCAGCAATGTAGGTGGTGAAGTATTGTGTTATATCTACTAAAAATAGTAAATGTTGTTGATACATTAAGCTGAACTATACTAAGCTGACCGGTCAACAACCAAACAAATCATAAATAAAACAGATTCTATGTCTCGTATAGGTAAGCAGCCGGTTGTAGTTCCTCAGGGAGTAACAATCACAGTTGGAAAAGATAACGTGGTTACAGTAAAAGGACCCAAAGGTGAGTTGAAAGAAACCGTTGACCGTGATATTATTGTTGAGGTGAAAGATGGTGAAGTAACGTTTAACCGTCCAACTGATCAGGGCCGTCATCGTGCTATGCATGGTTTATACCGTTCACTTGTTTCAAACATGGTGAAAGGCGTAACCGATGGTTTTGAAAAGAAACTTGAATTGGTGGGTGTGGGTTATAAAGCCGCAAGTCAGGGAAATATTCTTGATCTGGCATTGGGTTATTCACACAACATCATTTTTGAAGTACCAAGTGAATTGAAAATTGCAACTGCGCAGGAAAAAGGACAGAATCCTACCATCACCATTACTGGTATCGATAAGCAATTGTTAGGTGCTGTTGCTGCAAAGATCCGCAGTTTACGTAAGCCTGAACCATACAAAGGAAAGGGTGTGAAGTATGTTGGAGAATTTATCCGTCGTAAGGCAGGTAAAGCAGCTGGTAAATAATCATTAAACGAAGTTCCTGGCAGAATCAGGAATATTAAATACAGAAAGATGAAAACAGATAACAAATTAGTCAGAAGGCAAAAGATCCGCTACTCAATTCGTAAGAAAGTAGCAGGTACAACTGAAAAACCACGTTTAAGTGTGTTTCGCAGCAACTCTGATATTTATGTTCAGTTGATTGATGATGTAACTGGTGTAACAATTGCAGCAGCGTCATCAAAAGACAAAGAGATTCTGGCACAGAAAGTAACCAAAATTGAGAAAAGTAAACTGGTAGGTGCTGCTATTGCACGCAAAGCAACTGAGCTGGGTTTGTCAGCTGTTGTATTTGATCGTGGCGGTAACTTATACCACGGCCGTGTAAAAGCGGTAGCTGAAGGCGCACGTGAAGCAGGTTTAATTTTCTAATCAATTGTAAACATTTAATAAAGCATAAATGTCGAAAGTAATTGTAAACAAAGTAAAAGCAGGTGACCTGGAACTGAAAGAAAAAGTAGTTTCTATCAACCGTGTTGTTAAAACAACAAAAGGTGGTCGTGCATTCAGTTTCTCAGCATTAGTTGTTGTAGGCAATGGCAATGGTGTGGTTGGTCATGGTTTAGGTAAAGCCAAGGAAGTACAGGAAGCTATTTCAAAAGGCATTGAAGATGCGAAGAAAAATCTCATCAAAGTTCCTGTAATGAAAGGAAGTATCCCTCACGATCAGTTGGCGAAAGAAGGTGCTGCAAAAGTATTGATCAAGCCTGCTGCACATGGTACGGGTGTAATTGCCGGAGGCAGCATGCGTGCTGTATTGGAAAGCGCTGGTGTTACCGACGTATTAGCAAAATCATTAGGTTCTGCAAACCCACACAACGTGGTAAAAGCAACCTTCAAAGCATTAGCAATGTTGCGTGAACCAATTGCTGTATCACGAGTACGTCACCTCTCATTAAAGAAAGTATTTAACGGATAAAATGGTAGAGGGTAGAAGGCAGAAGGTAAATTGCTGAAGCAAGCAACCTTACTCCTTACACCATACACCTTAAACCTTTTAGGATATGAAAAAGATAAAGATCACTTTAGTAAAGAGTCCGATTGACAGACCTGAACGCCAGAAGCAAACGCTGAAGGCACTTGGTTTGAATAAGACCAACTCTACCAAAGAAGTAGAAGGCACTCCACAGGTGTTAGGGATGATTCACAAAGTGAGTCATTTACTGAAGGTGGAAGAAGTAGCTTAAGAAGAATTGATAATTGGTCAATGGATAATTTGAGAATATCGGTTAGCATTATCAGTTATTAATTTCAAAATTATCAATTAACAAATGCGAGGGGTGATTCCCCGAAAGTTCAAAATCAATTAAAGATGAAACTGCACAATTTAAAACCTGCTGAAGGTTCTACTCACAAAGAAAAACGTATTGGTCGTGGTGAAGC
The DNA here is from genome assembly GCF_037892605.1 of Lacibacter sp. H407. Classification (NCBI taxonomy): domain Bacteria; kingdom Pseudomonadati; phylum Bacteroidota; class Chitinophagia; order Chitinophagales; family Chitinophagaceae; genus Lacibacter; species Lacibacter koreensis. Next base: position 13,944 of record NZ_JBBKTU010000002.1, read on the forward strand.
ATCCGGTAAGGGTGGTACATCTACAAAAGGTAATAAAGGCGGACAAAGTCGTGCCGGTTATAAAAGCAAAATGGCACATGAAGGTGGACAGATGCCTATTCAGCGTCGTGTTCCAAAGCGTGGTTTCAAAAACCCGGATCGTGTTGAGTACCGTGTATTCAACCTTGGACAGGTAGAGCAGCTTGCTGAGAAATATGGTATTACTGAATTCTCTGTTGAGAATCTATATGTAAACGGGCTGATCAGCCGTACCGACAGAGTGAAAATTCTGGCCAATGGCGAAATCAAATCAAAACTTACTTTCAAGGTAAATGCGATCAGTGAATCAGCGAAAGGAGCTATCGAAGCAGCTGGTGGAACTGTTGAAGTAGTGAAGTAATTTTTCCCGATATTTGCCCGACGCATGTAAGTGCGTCTTTTTTCTTTTCAGCAAATTTTTAAAAACGAATTTTTCCAGTGAAAAAACTCATACAGACCCTAAAGAATATCTGGAGCATTGAAGAGTTGAGGAGTAAGATCATTTATACTCTCTTGCTTTTGCTGGTATATCGTGTGGGTTCACATATCGTTTTGCCGGGTGTTGATCCAAACGGATTGGAACAACTGAACTCGAAAGCAAAAGAAGGTATTCTTGGTATTTTTGATTCATTTGCAGGTGGTGCGTTTTCAAGTGCATCCATTTTTGCATTGGGTATTATGCCTTATATCTCCGCTTCGATCTTTATGCAGTTGATGAGCATTATGGTGCCGCAATTACAGAAAATGCAGAAGGAAGGAGAAAGCGGACGTAAAAAAATCAATCAGTGGACAAGGTATCTTACAGTGATTGTTACCATCTTCCAGGCAAGTGCTTATGTAACTTACCTGAAGAGTCCTGAAATTGCAGGTGGTGCAATTCTTACTTCATTCACTCCGTTTTTCTGGTTATCAACTACTGTCATTTTAACTGCAGGTACATTGTTTGTAATGTGGTTGGGTGAGCGTATTACTGATAAAGGTTTAGGTAATGGTACCTCACTCATCATCATGATCGGTATCCTTGCACGTTTCCCTGCTTCAATTGCTGCGGAATTTGATGCAAAGAGCGGTAGTGCAGGTGGTGGTTTATTAATGTTCATGATTGAAATTGCAGCGCTTATCGCTATCATCATGGGCTTGATCATTCTTGTGCAAGGTGTGCGGAAGATTGCGATCAATTATGCAAAACAAATTGTTGGCAACCGTCAGTTTGGTGGTGCACGTCAGTTCTTACCAATTAAGGTGAACAGCTCTGGTGTAATGCCAATCATTTTTGCACAGGCCATCATGTTCCTGCCTACATTGCTTACCGGTTTCAATGCAACAAAAGGTATTGCAGCAACATTGAGCGATCATGGTAACATTTGGTATATGGTGATCTATTCAGTATTAGTAATCGGATTTACGTTCCTTTATACAGCATTGATCTTTAATCCGAAGCAAATCGCAGATAATCTGAAGCAGAACAATGGTTTTATTCCTGGTGTGAAACCGGGCCAACCAACTGCCGATTATATTGGACAGATCATGGATCGTGTAACATTACCAGGCGCTATCTTCCTTGCAATTGTTGGTATCCTTCCGGGTATTGCGAAGAACGTTGGTGTAACAAGTGGTTTCTCTACTTTCTTTGGTGGTACTTCATTGTTGATCATGGTAGGTGTAATTCTGGATACTTTACAACAAATCGAAACACATCTCTTGATGAGACAGTACGACGGTTTGATGAAAGGTGGTAAAATTCAGGGACGCCAGACAGTATCTTCATCAGCGATCTAATTATCAGATTAACATACAAAAAGCCCTGGCATAACAGCCGGGGTTTTTTAATAAACGAATTATGATTCATTACCGATCTCCGTTAGAAATTGAATTGATCCGCAAGAGTGCCCTGTTGGTAGGCGATGCGTTGGCCGAAGCAGCAAAAATGTTGAAAGCGGGAGTTACTTCCATGCAGGTTGATACACGTATGGAACAGTTTATTCGTGATAACGGAGCTGCACCCTCGTTTAAAAATTATCAGGGCACTTATCCATTTGCAACCTGTATTTCTGTGAACGATGCGGTAGTACATGGTTTTCCAACAAATAATGTTTTGAAAGATGGTGATATCGTTTCTGTTGATGTAGGTGTATTCATGAACGGTTACCATGGCGATAGTGCGTATACATTTATCATCGGAAGCACAACAGATGAAGTGAAGAAGTTGCTTCGTGTTACAAAAGAATCGTTGTACAAAGGCATTGAAAAGGCGGTACATGGAAGCAGGGTTGGTGATATTTCATTTGCTATTCAGGATTATACAGAGAAACAACATGGCTATGGTGTAGTACGTGAGTTAGTGGGGCATGGGTTGGGACGTAACCTGCATGAGGATCCGCAAGTGCCAAACTATGGTAAACGGGGAACCGGTGCTAAATTGAAAGAGGGAACGGTGATTGCAATTGAACCAATGATCAATCTTGGCAAGAAGGAAGTGTACCATGATGCAGATGGCTGGACCATTCGCACAATAGATGGTTTGCCATCGGCACACTACGAACATGATGTGTGTGTGAAAAAAGGCAAAGCTGATATTCTTTCTTCGTTCGTAAGTATTGAAGCTGCTGAGAAAGCCAATACAAATCTGGACGCTTCTTACTACTGATCGTACAATTCAGTAATTTACACTTCTAATAAAAGTGTATGATGCGAAAAATAATATTTATGAGTGCTGCTTTTTGCTGCACTCATTTTTTATTGGCACAAAGTCCTGCTGTTTTAAAAGTGAGGCAGTATCGTCAGGCAAATGAACATGCGATCATTTCTGAATTTGTTTCCTTTCTGAAATTACCCAATATTGTTGGCGATTCAATTGGCATTTATAAGAACGCATCATTCATTATGGATGCAATGAAGAAAAGGGGTATCGCAAACGTACAGTTACTTACACCTGCAACAAATAAAGCCGTACCTGCTGTTTATGGCGAAGTAATAACACCGGGTGCAACACAAACAATTATTTTCTACGCACATTACGATGGTCAACCGGTGAATGCAGCACAGTGGGCAAAAGGACTTTCTCCCTTTGAACCAAAGCTGCTTACCACTTCATTGGAACAAAACGGAAGCTTTATTGAATTTCCAACAGCTGATAAAGCATTTGATCCGCAATGGAGAATTTATGGAAGAAGTGCAAGTGATGATAAGGCAGGTGTAATGGCGATATTGAATGCATATGATGCCATTGTAAAAAGCGGGATGAAGCCAACGGTAAACATCAAATTCTTTTTTGAAGGCGAGGAAGAAAAAGGCTCTGATTTTCTGCACGAAATTTTACAGCAATACAAAAGCTTATTACAAAGTGATCTTTGGTTGATTTGTGACGGGCCTGTTCATCAATCGGGTAAAAAGCAAGTAGTGTTTGGTGTAAGAGGTGATGCACATGTAGACATAACTGTGTATGGTTCTAAGCGTCCGTTGCATAGTGGTCATTATGGAAACTGGGCACCAAATCCTGCCATGATGTTGGTGCAACTCTTGGCTTCGATGAAGGATAGAGATGGCAATGTTACAATCAAAGACTTTTATGCGGATGTTATTCCACTAAGTGAAATGGAAAAGAAGGCGCTTGAAGTAATTCCACCAGTGGATGATCAAATGAAAAAAGAACTGGGTTTTCGCACACGGGAAATGAAAGACTATAACCTTGCACAATCAATTGGATTGCCATCTCTCAACATCAATGGGATCAATAGTGCCAATGTTGGAAAAAATGCAAGTAATGTAATACCAACAAATGCGACCACTGTTCTTGATTTGCGATTGGTTGCAGGGAACGATTGGAAAAGACAGCAACAACGTGTAGTGGAGCATATCAAAAACCAGGGTTACTATATTACAACTGCAGAACCTACAGAAGAAGAGCGAAGAAAGTACGATAAAATTGCAAAAATAGAACTGAGTAGTGGCTACAATGCGCAGAAAACATCAATGGATCTGCCTATTGCAAAAAAAGTAATCGCTGCTGTACAATCAACAAGTACAGAGCCTATTGTTTTAATGCCTACCGCAGGAGGGAGTCTTCCGTTATTTTTATTTGAACAATATCTCAATGCAAAAACAATTTCTGTTCCTATTGCCAATCATGACAATAACCAGCATGCTGAAAATGAAAACATCAGGCTGTTGAATTTCTGGAACGGAATTGAAACGATGGCTGCTTTGATGATGATGAAATAATCAGTACACATGCCGGAAAAAAAACGTTTGATTGTAATTGGAGGAGGCGCAGCAGGTTTTTTCTGTGCAATAAACGCAGCAATCATTAACCCTGCATTGCAGGTAACCATTCTTGAAAAATCAAGCAAGCTCTTATCAAAAGTGAAGGTGAGTGGTGGTGGCCGTTGTAATGTTACGCATGCATGTTTTGAAATACAGGAGATGAGTAAACGTTACCCCCGTGGTGAGCATTTTGTACGTAAGGCGTTTCATCAATTCTTTACCAGCGATACAATTCAATGGTTTGAAGAAAGAGGAGTGAAGTTGAAAGCAGAAGAAGATGGACGGATGTTTCCTGTTACCAATACATCACAAACAATTATTGATTGCCTGCTGAAGGAAGTGAATCGTAATAGCGTGGAGATATTGATGAACAAGGAAGTGAAAAAATTGCAAGTGGAAAGTGGCAAATGGAAAGTGGAATTAAGCAATTATGAAATGATGGATGCAGATTTTGTTTGCATTGCCAGTGGCGGCTTTCCCAAGCTGCAACAATTCGATTGGCTGAAAGGAACCGGGCATACAATCATATCACCCGTACCATCTTTATTCACGTTCAATATGCCGAAGCATCCCATCACCGAATTGATGGGAGTCGTAGTGCCTGAAGCGACAATAAAAATTCAATCAACCAAATTAAAGAATACCGGACCACTACTCATTACGCATTGGGGAATGAGCGGACCTTGTGTATTGAAATTATCAGCGTGGGGTGCAAGAGAATTACAGGAGCGTAATTATGATTTCACCATCAATGTGAATTGGCTGAACGATGCAAAGGAGCTGGAAATAAAAGATGAGCTGCAGTTGATTCGTAACAGCAAAGGCTCACAAAAGATAGCTAACAATAATCTCTTTCATTTGCCAAACCGTTTGTGGGCATTCTTGTTACAACAAGCAGGTGTAAAAGAAGAATGGCGCTGGGCCGATCTGCCCGCAAAAGAACAGAACAAACTGATTCAACTATTGTGCAATCATGAATTTCAGGTGAAAGGAAAAACAACGTTTAAAGAAGAGTTTGTAACTGCGGGTGGTGTTGACCTGAAACAAGTTGATCCCAATACAATGCAGAGTAAACTTCAATCAAACTTATTTTTTGGCGGAGAGATCCTTGATGTGGATGGTATTACCGGTGGGTTCAATTTTCAGCATGCCTGGACGAGTGGTTTTATTGCCGCCAAATCGATCGCTTCACTCGTTAAATAACACAGATATACGCCCGGTAAACACAGTTAAAAAATAAAAATATATTTCTGTGGTTTAATTATTAATTAGCAAGAGATTCCGGTTTTTGATCGATCATTTCAAATTCAGTTGGTATGATTCTTATCAGGATTTCTATTCATCAAAAAAACTATCTTTAGCTAAACCCAACCACATGTCGTCCCGTAGAAAATTTATACAAAATCTAACGGCTACCGCAGGCGTGTTTAGTTTCCTGCCGTTCACCAATTCGTTGTTTGCAAAAGAAGCAGAGCAAAAATATTTGCAGTTTCAGTCGCTCACTCCCGAAGAAGCGATCTCTGATGAAGATTTTTGGGGATGGGTGAAAGAGCAGTACACAGTATCGCCCAATTTATTAAATCTCAACAATGGCGGAGTGAGTCCGCAACCAAAAGTTGTGCAGGATGCGCATATACGTTTTTATCAATTCAGTAATGAAGCACCTTCGTTTTATATGTGGCGGACATTGGATGAAGGTCGGGAAGGATTGCGTGGTAAACTTGCGGAGCTTGCGGGTTGCGATGCTGAAGAACTTGCAATTAATCGCAACTCAACAGAAGGATTGAATACCATCATTTTCGGATTGAATTTAAAAGCCGGCGATGAAGTTGTGTTGACCAAACAGGATTATCCTAACATGATCAATGCATGGAAGCAGCGGGAAAAAAGAGATGGAATTAAATTGATTTGGCTTGATCTGAAACTGCCCATTGAAAACGAAGATGAGATCGTTCGGCAATATGTAAATGCATTTACCTCCAAAACAAAAATTGTACACGTTACTCATCTCATTAACTGGACAGGACAAATACTTCCAATCCGGAAAATAGCTGATGAGGCACACAAGCGGGGAATTGAAGTAATAGGCGATGGTGCACATACATTTGCACATACAAAATTTAAGATACCCGATCTTGGTTGTGATTATTTTGCTTCTTCTTTGCACAAATGGCTTTCGGCTCCATTCGGCAGTGGTTTGTTATGGATTAAAAAAGAAAAGATCAAAAATATTTGGGCCTTGCTTAGTAGCAATGAGCCCGATGGAACAGATATCAGAAAGTTTGAATCTCTGGGCACCCGATCCTTTGCAAGTGAAATGGCAATTGGAAATGCGGTTGATTTTCATAACGTGATTGGTTCGCAACGCAAAGAAGAGCGCTTGCGCTATTTAACTGATTACTGGATCAACAAAGTAAGTGACCTGAAGCGTGTATCGTTTCTTCAACCTAAGAATAAACAATCCTACTGTGCAATATCAAATATTGCAATCGACGGAATTAAGCCTGCCGAAGTTGCCAAAAAACTGCACGATCAATACAGGATCCACACCGTCTCAATTGATTGGGAAAACGTTCATGGGGTAAGGGTTACTCCACATGTGTATACGTCAACCAAAGACCTTGATCGGTTGGTGACAGCGATCGGGCAAATAGCCGGATGATGCTGCAACCAAATACAACAATTGTCGTCTTATAAACATGCGATCAAATCGTATAACTAAAACAGTACAAATGAAACAAATTCTTGCGCTCAGTATTTTTCTCGTTGCAGGCTTAATTGGTTTTGCCCAGGGAAAAAGTAAAGAAAAAAATAAAGACAAACAGAAAACAGAAAATCCTGCTCAAACTAACAAAGGCAACAGTAACGATGATGCACAGCAGAACGGCAACAGCAAAGTAAGGAAGAATATACCCACCAAAGTACGCAGCTCATTTGTCGCAGAATATCCGAACGCAACCAACGCAACCTGGACCAAGAACCGTGGTGATTGGACAGTTGTGTTTGGTAATGGAGTTTGGCGTTCAACCGCTACATACCACAGCAATGGCGAACGTGTTGATACAAGAACACCCTTAACAAGAGAACAGGCGCCACGTTCTGTAATGGATGAAATATTGCGCCGTTTTCCAACGGGTGAAACAAAAGACATCATTAAGATCGAAAAGCCAAAAAATCCAAATCTGTTTCAGATAATTTTAAATGAAGCTGGTAAAAAGCGAACGTTGCTTCTTGATGAAAAAGGGAAACTTGTGTTAGAGCAATAATCAGGTAGTTAGCAATATTAAAGCGCCATCCCGGTCTAAGGGGTGGCGTTTTTAGTTAGGGCAATGCTCGTCATTGGTTTTTTCCCTTACTTTGTCGCACTTAATTACTGCTTATCCAATGTATATTTTTTTCAAATACTTAGTACGGTTCAGTTTGTGGGTGTACGTGAAGCGGCTCGGGATCTATAACCGTGAAGCAGCTAAAATTGTAACACCGTTAATTGTAGGCGTTAATCATCCCAACTCGTTTCTTGATGCCTTTTTAGTTGGTTCGAACATGGATCATCGGGTTCATTTTATTACACGCAGTGGTGTGTTCAAACATCCGCTGGTTCGAAAAATACTGCGTTCTGTAAATATGATTCCGATCTATCGCAAAAGCGATGGGAAAGGGCAGCTTGGCAATAACGATGCAAGCTTTGAGGAGGTTCGGAAAATTTTACAACGTGGAGAGCATGTACTCATATTTGTAGAAGGGTTTTGTAAACATCAAACTACATTACAAACACCATTGAAAAAAGGTGCACCACGCATGTTATTGCAGGCATGGGAAGATGGGTTAGATGTAAGGTTTCTGCCGGTATGGCTACGTTATAATTCGTTTGTTGATTTTCCAAAGGAAATCGATATCAACTACGGCTCTACGTTTGGGAAAGAAGTATTGAATGGAAAAATGGAAACGGGTGCGGCAATGGTGGCCATTAATAAAAAAGCAGAAACAGAACTACAGCATTTATCAGAAAAAATTAATGCTCCCGGTTTCAGGATTCCAAAATTATTGTTGTTTTTACCTGCAATGCTTGGAGTTGTAACGCATATTGTTTTTTACCTGCCGTTGGAAAGGCTTGCCTGGAAGTTACAGGCAGAGCAGTACTACGATAGTATCTTGTTTAGTTTGTTGGCATTTTTGTATCCATTCTATTTACTCATTGTTGGATTGATCGTTTGCTCATTCGTTGGAGCATGGTGGGCTTTGGGTGTGGTTGCTATAATGCCGCTGCTTGCAAAAAGTTATGTACTTTGGAAATAATGAACAGCAAGCTTCTCTGCTTGTTATAATAAATTAAAACGAACAGGCCATGATCACAAACACAAAGCAACTTGCCATTCTTCAACTTCTGTTTTTTGTTTTCATGATCACCATGAATGCATTAGCCAATGGCTTACCCCTGAATGGTTATAACACAGGTGAGATCAGCGATATGTATCCCAACCTGTTTGTGCCGGCTGGTTTTACATTCAGTATTTGGGGAATTATTTATTTACTTCTGTTGGGATATGTTATTTACAGCACATCGGTATTGTGGAAACGGGATAAAGCAAATCCATTATCGAAAGCAGTCATAACGACTGCCAATTATTTCATATTGACCTGTGCGTTGAATGCTGTATGGATCATGATGTGGCACATGTTATTGATCGAATTATCATTGGTTTTGATGTTGGGATTTTTAGTGACACTTATTGTGATCTATAAAAAACTGCAACCACATCGAACCCAATCGACCGGTATACAAAAATTGTTTCTTTATGTTCCGTTTGTTGTGTACCTCGGTTGGATCAGTGTAGCAACGATTGCCAATACAACGGCTTTGTTAGTGCATTACAATTGGAATGGCTTTGGTATTGATGCAGTGATGTGGAGTTGTATGATGATTACCATCGCCGCACTGTTAGGTGCATTCTTCTCTATTTTTCGCAGAGATTTTTTTTACACGTTGGTGGTAGCATGGGCCTTGTATGGCATTTCTGTTTCACAAAAAGAGTATAGTGAAATTGTAACGATTGCATATGGAGGAATAAGCCTTTGTTTGGTAATGATTGTGATTGGATTGCTGCGTAGGGCAACTGTTAAGAGACCATCACCTCACACATAATTGTGAAGCCAGCTTGTTTTTATAGTGCATTGAACCGGTCTTGAGCCTTTTTGTAGTCTGGTCGCTTTGGAGTTGCCTGACTCGTAACACGCTGAAAATCAGAATTCGGAACCCTGAAACGAGCGTGGCAACAGGCGATTCCATGAGATACCTTGGCCGGCACCAAAAAATGCTTTTCCTTCTTCAAAAAAACCAAGCTCAAACCTCTTGCCTCACCGGCTTTTTAGCCTACATTTGCACCCCCGAATCAACTAAACAAATCGGGGCTATTTTATGTCAGAAAACGAAATTGTTAACTCAAACGCTGATGCACAGGAGAACGTGGAAGCAACACCAGTTGCCGAAACATCTACAGCGACAACAAAGGCACCTGTAGTTGAGCAAACTGCTCATGATGATTTTGATTGGAGCGTTGACAAGCGCAACGTAGCAATCTACAGCAAAGAAGAACGTGAAAAGTACGATTCAGTTTATGATGGTACGTTCAAGCAAGTAAACGATGCTGAAATTGTTGATGGCCAGGTTGTGGCATTAACAAAAACAGATGTGGTTGTAAACATTGGTTTTAAAAGTGATGGTCTTGTTTCGTTGAACGAGTTCCGTGATTTGCCAGGTTTAAAGATCGGCGACACTGTTGAAGTAATGGTTGTTGAAAAAGAAGACAGGGAAGGTCACTTACATCTTAGCCGCAAGCTTGCCCGTATCACACGTGCATGGGAGCGTATTATGGAAGTGCACAAAACCGGCGAAATTGTTACCGGTACTGTTACCAGCAAAACCAAAGGTGGTTTGATCGTTGATGTATTTGGAATGGAAACATTCTTACCAGGTTCACAAATTGATGTGAAGCCTGTAACAGATTACGATCAGTTTGTTGGCAAAACAATGGAGTTTAAAGTGGTGAAGATCAACGAAACCATCAAGAACGCTGTTGTAAGTCACAAAGCATTGATCGAAAGCGATATTGAAGCACAACGTGCGGTGATCATGGGCAAACTAGAAAAAGGTCAGGTACTGGAAGGTACTATCAAGAATATCACCGATTTCGGTGCGTTCCTTGACCTTGGTGGTGTTGATGGCTTGTTGTATATCACTGATATCAGTTGGGGCCGTATCAACCATCCAACAGAAGTGTTGAAGATGGATCAGAAATTGAACGTTGTAGTTCTCGACTTCGACGATGACAAAAAGCGTATCAGCCTTGGTCTGAAACAATTGACTCCGCATCCTTGGGATACACTCAGCGAAGACATTGCTGAAGGTAATACCGTAAAAGGTAAGGTAGTGAATATCGAAGACTACGGTGCATTCTTAGAGATCATGCCAGGTGTTGAAGGTTTGGTTCACGTAAGTGAGATCAGCTGGGCTAACACGCCGGTAAATGCAAAAGAATTCTTCAAAATGGGCGACGAACATGAAGCGAAAATTGTAACGCTTGATAAAGACTCCCGTAAGATGAGCTTGAGCATTAAGCAAATGAGTCAGGATCCTTGGAGCACAATTGAAGATACATTCCCTGTTGAAAGCAAGCACAAAGGTTTAGTGAAAAACATTACTCCTTATGGTGTGTTTGTTGAACTGAAAGCTGGTATCGGCGGTATGATCCACATCAGTGATCTCAGCTGGACCAAGCGTTTCAACCACCCAAGTGAATACACAAAGGTTGGACAGGATATCGACGTAATGATCCTCAGCATTGATAAGGAAAATCGCAAATTACAGTTGGGCCACAAACAACTGGAAGAAGATCCCTGGAATGCATTGGAAGAAACCTTCGCTATCGGTACTGTTCATGAAGGACATGTAACGAAGAAAGATGACAAAGGTGCAATTGTACAATTGCCTTATGGCATCGAGGGGTTTGCTCCAAACCGTCACCTCAACAAGGAAGATGGTAAGCAGGTAATGGCCGATGAAACTGCACAGTTTGTTGTGATCGAATTCGATCGTAACGAAAAACGTGTAGTGATCAGTCATGCACGCATATGGGAGAAAGCAATTGCAGACGAAAAGAACGCTGAGTTTAAAGAAAAGCAAGCTGATGCAGTACGCACCAAGAAAGCGGTGAAAGACGTACAAAGCAAAGTGGAAAAAACCACGCTTGGTGATTTAGGTGTACTGGCTGACTTAAAGAAAAAGTTAGACAGCGGTGCAGCTGATGAAGCGAAGAGCGAAGAAAAAGAAGGTTAATTTAACGCAACTTTCAATACAGGCCCATCGTTGAAAAACGATGGGCTTTTTTTTGCTGAGTAGTGAGCGTTTAGTTGTGAGTTCTGCCTAAAAGTTTCATTCACAATCCACCAGTAACCATTCACTTAATAAAGCTCAGTTAAGTGATTGCACCAAACTCATCATTCATCACTCATTATTCATCACTCATTATTCATCACTCATCATTCATTACCTTCGTAGCAAACAACCAACTCCTTCATGCGTTATTTCATTACCGGATTTATGGGCAGCGGAAAAACTTACTGGGGTAAACTATGGAGCGAAAAATATGGTTTGAAATTTTACGATCTTGATGAAGAAATTGAAAAGCGTGAAGGCAAATCAGTAACAGCCATTTTTGAAGAAAAGGGAGAAGAAGCGTTCAGGCAAATGGAAAAAGAAACGCTGTGTACTTACATGAAGCTGGATAATTTTATTTTAAGCTGTGGGGGAGGAGCCCCTTGTTTTCATAACAACATGAAGCGGATGAATGAACACGGCATTACCATCTATATTAAAAGTACCGTACAGCAATTGGTTGAGCGGTTGCATGTTGAAAAAGAAACCCGTCCGTTGATAGCAGGTATGGATGATGAAGTGTTGGCCCAGTTCATTGAAGCAAAACTTGCAGAACGTCAAAGCTGCTATCATCAGGCTATGTATCATTTGCCAGCTGAATTTATGAGTTTGGATAACTTTTATAAAATTATACGACGGAATGGATAAGCGTTTTTTATCGATCAGCTTTTTACTTGGGGCATTGGCTGTTGCATTGGGTGCGTTTGGTGCACATGCATTGAAAGAAATGGTAGACGAACATGCAATCGAAACTTATCAAACAGGTGTACAATATCATTTCTATCATGTAATTGCCCTGGCAATAACAGGCTTGCTATTAAAAAGTGGAACGAATGATTGGTACAAGCGTGCTGGTTACTTATTTATAACCGGCATTATTATTTTCAGTGGTTCATTGTATGCTATGACGTTTTTAAAAGCTGCTTCAGTTGAAGGTGTTGGCTGGTTAGGTGCCATTACTCCGCTTGGTGGTATTTGTTTTATTACTGGCTGGTTGTGTTTGTTGATGGGCGTAAAAACATTACCGAAATCCTAAAAAGGAATTTCCATTTTTACTGTTGTTCCATTGTTATTGTAAATAGAAAAGTTTCCTCCTATACTTTCCATACGTCGCTGCATGTTTTTTAATCCATTGCCAAATTGATTGAGTTGCTCCGTGTTAATTCCTTTGCCATTATCGCTGATCTCAATGATCATTTGATGATTGAACTGAATGCTGATGGTTACTTCTGTTGCGGCCGCATGCTTCATTACGTTGTTGATCGATTCTTTCAATACAAGAAAAATATTTCTTCGTTTTACACCCGATATCATTGTATTGGGAACTTCAGAAGGAACATTGATATGATACTCCATATCGAAATTATCTAAGTATTCAGAGGCATATGAACGGATATAGGCTACAAGACTATTCACTGTATCATTACCAGGGTTCATACTCCAGATGATCGCATTCATTTTGGTCATCAGTTCATTTGCGTTGTAGGATATGCGGGAAATTTCATCAATTGGTTGTGCTTTGGTTTTCTGCCGTGCAATTTCGCTCAGCAAACGAATGGCAGTAACACCGCTCCCTAACTCATCGTGCATATCAGCCGAAATTCTGCTTCGTTCATCCTGTTGGGCGCTCAATACAGCGATTTGTTTTTCGTATTCCTGTTTTTCCGCTTCTTGTTTAATGGCTTCATCCATCTTTACTTTTTCAATCAGTTCAATTTTGTTTTTATAAACAAGACCAAGCAGAAAGAATATGAGTTCAAGAAATATTCCCACTTCAAAGTACACCAGCGATTGACGGAACAAACCGGTAGCGGGTACAATGTTAGTTGTTGGCACAAGGATGAGGTATTGTGAGAAAGCGCCCATCAGCAGATTTGATACGTTGCCAGCCAACAGGTAATTCATCAGCCGGTTTCGTTTCACAATCCCCAGAATAATATACATCAGACCTAGAAAAATGAGAAAAAATTTGCTGGCGTTTTCAACAAATGCGAGGTTGTTGTAAGGTGAATTTGTAAAGTAAAAAACCGAAAAAATGATAAGAAATACACCCAAAACTACTTCTGCAATAATGAACATTTTATTGAGTGTAGGAAATTTTTTAGGCGTATCAAGAAACATACGGGTAAAACCGATGTAGAAAATATACCCCAGCATTTGCAAAAAATAATCGAGGTACTCTTCATTAAAAAAATTGAATGGTGTTGATCGTTTATAAAGTGCTGCCTTTAAAAACAACAAGACTGCCATGCATAAAGCATAGATGGAATAGTAAAGAAAAGCCCGTTTGTAATTCTGTACATAGTTTGCAAGAGAGTACAGCAACATCATCAGTAAAAGGCCGCAAAGTACATAGGTAAATGTGTTTACGCCATACCAGTTGGTGTGAATATTATTTACATGGGCCTCAAAAAAGATTGGATTGATGAGGTAGGGATTAAGGGTAATGATATTGGTTTTTGCATAACGGCTCCGTACCAGTATCTGCATTTCCACTCCCGGTTGTATGGTGAAATAGCGGTAGGCATCTTCATTTTTATCAGGATCAATTTGCTCTGGAATTTCTTTCCAGGGAAAATCATTATTTATTCTTGTAAAGAGTACACATTCTTTTGCATAGATACCTGGCGTGATAAAAAAATCACGGGGTTTGTCTTCATCATTGTTGATCCAAAAAAGCAGGTACACTTTTGAATCGATCATCAGGTGTTTTTTTGGGGGTTTTATATGCTTTTCGTTGAGGTGAAGAAACCTGATTCCCCGTAATGTCTGGATATCGGTATTGTTATTTGTGTCAATAAAGACATGCATATTTTTCGGTAAAAAATGCAGGTTCTTTACCGTTGATGTATAAATCACCGACAGGCTGGTATCCTCATGAGCCCTGGCCGTGGAAAACAGCAAGAGGAACAGAATAATGGGCAGGCAGTATTTTTTCATGAAGCAGAAGTTCCGCATCAAGATAAAAATTTTTTTGAGGAAACTGCTTTTCTTTTACCGGTTGTTAGGATGTTCCCATTCTTTATCTTTGTTCGTATGGCTGGAAACCGCTCGAAGGAAAAGAAGAAAAAGGGTAACCCTGAACAACTGAAGCAGGAAAAGGAGGAGCAGGTAACGATGAAGGAACTGGTGAAGGATGAACGAACGCATAAGATCACCGGCATTGCTTTCCTGATCACTTCGCTTGTATTGTTCATTGCATTTACTTCCTACCTGTTTACCTGGAAAGAAGATCAGGATAAAGTGTTGCGCTATGCAACCGGGGTATTATTCAATGAAGAAATGCAGGTAAATAATTTGCTTGGTCGTTTTGGTGCATGGATATCGCACCTGTTTTTTTATAAAGGCTTTGGTGTTGCATCTTACCTCGTTTGCACATTCTTTTTTATTGTAGGCGCTAACTTCCTTTTTGGAAAGAAGTTGTTTTCTATGGCCCGTAATCTCAAATATGTATTGGTAGGGTTGTTGGTTCTTCCGGTTTTCTTTTCCTTTTTTATGCAGGGATTTGGCTTTCCGTGGGGTGGTGCTTTTGGTAATTATGCTTCCGGTTGGTTAAGTGGATTTGTTGGTACAACTGGTACCGGACTTATCCTTTCTTTAGCGGCTGTTTCTTATTTCATCTGGCGCTTCAATCCTGTATTTAATCTGCCTGCTAAGAAACAAAAACAACCTGTTGTTGATCCGCTTCCTGAAGAAATAACCCAGCCTTTGGTGATCGATCTGGTTGAAGATAAACAAGCAAATAATCAGCTTAAAAAAGAATCGGCTTTTACAGCACCAACGTTTCCTGAAGATGATGCAAATCCTTTACACGAATTTTCGGTGATTGAAAAGGAAGAGTTAGCAAAGGAGCAAATAAATGTGTATGCACCTCCGGTTGCAGATGAACCAAAAGTAGAAATGGAGATTCCGGTTATTGAGAAGCCGAGAAAATCTGCTAAAGATGAATTAGCAGAAAGTGATTTGGCGCTGGAGATAAAAAATGCTGAGCCGGAAGAAGAAGAAGACGAGGAAACGCCTTCAGAAAAAAAGGTGGTTGAAAACCTGCCTCCGTATGATCCGTTTCTTGATCTGAAAGATTATAAGTTTCCATCGTTGAATTTATTGGAGAATCACGGTAGCGAAAAAATTGTGCAAGATCCGCATGAATTGGAGAACTACAAGAACCAGATCATTAATACGCTTCGCAACTACGATATTGAAATTCAAAAAATATTTGCAACCGTTGGTCCTACAGTTACATTGTATGAAATTGTACCGGCAGCTGGTGTGCGGATATCACGTATTAAAAATCTGGAAGATGATATTGCATTAAGTCTTGCTGCATTGGGCATACGTATCATTGCACCAATCCCCGGTAAAGGAACAATTGGTATTGAAGTGCCGAATGTAAAGAAGACAGTGGTGAGTATGAAAACATTGTTAGCGTCTGAAAAATTTCAGCATAACAATTTTGGGTTGCCTATTGCTATTGGTAAAAAGATCGACAATGAAAATTTCATTGTTGACTTAACCACCATGCCGCACTTGCTAATGGCGGGTGCAACGGGTCAAGGTAAATCGGTTGGATTAAATGCTATTCTTGTTTCCTTGTTGTACAAAAAGCATCCATCACAATTGAAATTGGTGTTGGTTGATCCTAAGAAAGTGGAGTTGAGTTTGTATCGTCACATTGAAAAACATTTTCTTGCGAAACTCCCAGGCGAAGAAGAAGCGATCATTACAGATACTAAGAAAGTAATCAATACATTGAATGCATTGTGTATTGAAATGGATAACCGTTACGACCTGTTAAAAGAAGCGGGTTGCCGTAATTTACGTGAATACAATGAAAAGTTTGTAGCACGTAAACTCAATCCCCAAAAAGGTCATCAATACCTGCCGTTTATTGTATTGGTTGTGGATGAATTTGCCGACCTGATCATGACGGCTGGTAAAGAAGTTGAAATGCCGATTGCCCGTTTGGCACAGTTGGCCCGTGCTGTTGGTATTCACCTGATCATTGCCACACAACGCCCTTCTGTAAATATTATCACCGGAACCATCAAAGCCAACTTCCCAGCAAGGATTGCGTTTAAGGTATCGTCTAAAGTCGATAGTCGTACCATTCTTGATACGGGTGGTGCAGAGCAGTTGATTGGTAAAGGAGACATGCTCATCAGTTATAATGGAGAGCTTACCCGTTTGCAATGTGCGTTTGTTGATACACCTGAGGTCGATGATATCGTTTCTTTTATCAGCAAGCAACGTGGTTATCCGCAGGCGTTCCTCCTGCCGGAGTATATTGATGAGAAGGAGCTGGAGAGTAAAGATTTTGACCTGAGCGACCGTGATCCGTTATTTGAAGATGCGGCACGATTGATCGTACAGAATCAGGTTGGTTCTACCTCATTGCTCCAACGCCGTATGAAGCTGGGTTACAACAGGGCAGGGCGTTTAATGGATCAGTTGGAGGCTGCCGGTATAGTTGGTGGAAGCCAGGGAAGCAAAGCAAGAGATGTGCTTATTAAAACCGAAGCTGAGCTCGATCAGCACCTTGAAATGATGGGATAAGCTGTTAAAGTTTGGCGAATGCATACTGCTTACCCAATTACAGGACAGATGCCTATCTTTGCGGCCCTACATTTGTTTAGTTCGGGGCAAAGCAAAATCTTAAGTTATTACGTTGCAACCTATCATCTTCATTTGCTATCTCAACTATCAGAAAGCCGGTGATGCAGAAAAAATCACTAACAATATTAACAAGTTAAACGAAAACCGATCGAATGAAACCAGTTTTATTAATTGTTGCCATCGTTCTCACAAGCATGTCCGGTATGGGGCAAACTTCCAATATGGGTAAAAGCGACCCTGAGGCAAAGAAAGTATTGGATGCTGTAAGTGCAAAATTCAAAACGTTTAAAGCTGTACAAGCTTTGTTCTCGTTTAAAAATGAAGACGCAAAAGGGAAAGTATTAGGTATTAAAAAAGGTACAGTTTACACAAAAGGAACTAAGTATCGTGTAACCATTACAGGCGCACAGGATATATTTTGCGATGGTGTGAATATCTGGACATACGATAAATCAGTAAATGAAGTAACGATCTCTAAATACGATCAGTCGCAAAGTTCGATCACACCACAAAAGATTTTTACCAATTTTTATGATAAAGATTTTCTTTATAAGTTGAATGGTGATAAGAAAGAAGCAGGAAAAACATTACAGGAAATTGAGTTAACACCTTTCGATAAAACAAAGTCGTTTTTTAAAGTAATTGTTTGGGTTGATAAGGCTGCCAAAACAATTTACAGTATGAAGGTGTTGGAGAAAAGCGGTAATAAATACACATACACCGTTTCTTCACTCAATGGAAAAGCTGCAATAGCCGATGCTCAATTTGCATTCGACAAAGCAAAATATCCGGGTGTTGAAGTAGTTGATCTTCGATAAAAAAACTTGATTTATAAACAAAAGAGCCGCAACTATTGTTGCGGCTCTTTTTATTTTTCAGGAGCTGTTTGTTATCTGATCAGGATAAAGCTGCCCTTTGTTGTTACGGGAATATTATCTTTTATGTATTTACAGAAGTATACAAATGTGCCGGGATCTTGTGGCTTGCCTTTTACTTCACCATTCCATCCTTGTCGGAAATCAGTAGATGAATAAACCATCTGTCCCCATCGGTTATAAACCGAAAGCGAGTAGTCTTGCAAATTAAATGCATTCAAAATTTTAAACTGATCGTTTCTGCCATCACCATTTGGTGTAAATGCATTGGGGAAGAGAATGACACAGTCTACACTTCGGATCATCACTTCATCGGATGCAGAACCACAGGCATTGGTTACAGTTACTGAATAAGTACCTGTTTGGTTTACAACCAATCGATCATTGGTTGAATTATCCTGCCATAAATAGGCGGAAAATAATCCCGGATATAGTTCTAAGGTATCACCTGTGCACAATTCCTTGTTGGGTCCAAGATTCGGACGAGGTTGAGTATCTACATTTAACACCAACGTTCGGATACTGTCACAACCATTTGCTGCAACCAATGTATCAACATATGTGCCTGCAATGGAATAGCCAAGATATGTTTGACCTTGACAAATTGTTTCAACTAAAGTTGTTCTGGAACTTGGCAATACAGTTAGGTTTAATGTCCGTATGCTATCGCAACCATTTGCTGCAACCAAGGTGTCAATGTAAGTCCCGGTTTGGTTGTAGCCAAGGAAGCTATCGCCTTCACAAATTGTTTCAGTAATTGTAAGAACAGATTTTGGAAGCACCGTAAGCGTTAGTGTTCGGATACTATCGCAACCAAGTGCTGTTCTTAATGTATCGATGTATACGCCCGTTGTGGTATAACCCTCCAGTGTATCGCCTTCGCAAATTGTTTGGCTTACAGCCGAAGTTTTACTGCCACCAATTCCAATTGTGACAGAATCAAGCTGGTTGCCGCAACCAGGCAGCGATACGGTCAAATAATATTTACCTGCACTCAAAACAGATGCGTTTGTAATAACAGGGTTTTGTTGGTTGCTGATGAAATTATTTGGTCCCGCCCATTGGTAAGTTGCGGTAAGCAATGTGTCAGCAAACAGTTCAATCCTTCCACCATCACAAATAAGTGGAGTCTTTGTACTTGCATTCGCATAGTTGTTATTAAAGCTGCTGAAGAAACCAAATGCAGTTCCTTCTCTGTCATTTCCGATCAGTACACCTAAGTGAAAGAACGTACGGGAGTTTGTGATTGTAACAGGGGCGTTTAATGCTGAAATCGAATTCGATAATAAGATGCTTGCTGACAGCCATTGATTTGCCGAGCCAGGTACGGGGGTAAAATTTGTTGCAGTAATAACACTGCTGCTACCATTCACTTTAAAGAAAGATTCGCCTCCGGCTCTCACCAATACATTTAGATAATTTGCACGACTGCTGCTTCTGGTATATGTTGCAGCCAAACTACCGGTACATTTTACTGGTGGCAATATAGCACCTCCTAATTCACAGCCAATACCGGAGATCTGATACACATAAACCGGATTTGAAGCCACAATATATGTTGATGAATTAGAAAGATTTGCCTGAAATGACTGCCCTGCATTTATAGTAGCAACTACAATCCCATCTTGCGATACTGTTGTAGCATTGGTAGTTGCAGTAATATAGATTTTTTCCTGCGTGCCTAATAAATAACCTTTTGTCGCAACATATTCCGTGCCTATGATATTGGTAGGAATGGTTTGATCACCAATCAAATCAGCACAGGCATAACCAGGTGATGTTGCCAGATCATCAGCTAACGTTATGGCTATCGGTTTGGTTGATGTAACTCTGGAACCTCCTAAATGCTCCGCTGCTGCCTGTGAAGTAGCAATGGCTGCATATGTTTGACCTCGGTTAAGTGTGATCGTAAATGGTACACCTGCAGCATGCCCAACAATATTTTTTGAAGGTGTAATAGTTACTGATGTATTATCATCCGATGCAACAATATTGAATGAAGAGTAAGGTAAGGGGTTATGTGTTGACGTGTTTGGTCCTGCATTCTGCGATGAGATAAAGAAATCATTCCCCAACGCATTCTTTCCCTTCAATACAAATAACTCAGGATTACGACTCGTGTGGTTCACTTCGTAATAAACGGATATCTGTGCTGTAGAAACAATTCGTATCCCTTTATTCTGCACTGCATTACCAGGTCCGCATTCAATTGAACCTAACCATGCTGTTAAATCGATGGATGCACTCGAGTTAGCTGGCAGATTAATTACTTGTGTGGGCAGTCCTCCTGCGGCAGGTTGAGAAATTGTTATGGTGCCAGCTTCTTTGAAAGACGCAATACGCAAGAAAGCAGGCTGGTCAAGACCGGTGCTTGATGAAATGTCCGGTGCAGCAAACCAAAATTCAGTATCAATCTGTGCAAAGGTGCTGAGAGTTGAAAGCAGAAAGCAGGTTAGTATTAAATAGGTTTTACTTATCCAATTCATGTGGTTGTTTTTGGATCGAATAGAATATTGGTTTATGTCGTTTGTCAACAGGGTACGTTCCGGTTAACAGCTCGAAAATAAAGAAGAGAAACGAAAAATACAACCCAATCGTATATAGTAGTAGGGAACAATTAGGAGATATGAGGGAAACCCATAGGAATTACCGTAATTTCTGCATGAGAGTTCATTCGAAAATTAGAAAAGGCCTTATCTAAGTTAAGCAGTTGATCTGCCTTGTGTATTGTAATATTGAACTAATTCCTGTTATATAAATGAAAAAGCCCGCAGTGGCGGGCTTTTTCATTTAAGTTTATTTGTTTTTTAAACGATCGGTCATGTAATCAAATCGTTTGCCGCTTACATCAGCCATATCAGGAATAGCTTCAACTTTATAAGCACCAGCATCAAGCTTTGCTTTTGTTTCGGAGAAGGCAGTTAGTGTTTGTTCAATATCTGCATCAGTATGTGCCGCAGAAGGAATCAAACGGTAAATGATATGTCCTTTTGGAATAACAGGATAAACAACAATAGAAGCAAAAATGTGATAGTTCTCACGCAGATCCATCACCATTGCAGTTGCTTCTTCAACACCTCCACTCATGTACACTGGAGTAACGGGGCTGTCTGTTTTACCAATGTCAAATCCTCTTTCTTTTAACCCTGTTTGCAATTTTTGAGCATTGCTCCATAACTTTTCTTTCAGTTCTGGCATTGTCTTCAACATTTCCAAACGTTTCAAGTTGCCAACCACAATCGGCATTGGTAAACTCTTGGCAAATATCTGGGAGCGGATGTTGTAACGGATATAATCAATAATTGCTTTTGGCCCAGCTAAAAACGCACCAATCGATGCCATTGATTTTGCAAATGTGCTGAAGTAAAGATCAATTTCTTCCTGGCAGCCTTGCTCTTCACCTGCACCGGCACCTGTTTTACCAAGTGTACCAAAACCGTGTGCATCATCTACCAATAAACGGAAATCATATTGTTTCTTCAAGTCACAGATCTCTTTCAGTTTACCTTGATCACCGGCCATTCCAAACACACCTTCTGTGATCAACAGAATACCACCTGCACCTTGTTTTTCAATAAGTGCTGTTGCACGTTGTAATTGCTTTTCGCAATCTTCCAAATCATTATGTTTAAACACATAACGATGACCAGGATGTAAACGCAAACCATCAATGATACATGCATGACTTTCTGCATCATACACAATTACATCATGGCGGCCGCAGATCGCATCGATCGTACTCATGATTCCCTGGTAACCGAAGTTCAACAGAATCGCATCTTCCTTTACTTCAAATTCGGCCAGTTCTCTTTCCAGTTGTTCGTGCAGCGTTGAGTTGCCACTCATCATACGGGCACCCATTGGATAGGCAAGTCCCCATTCTTTTGCTGCATCGGCATCCACTTTACGTATTTCCGGGTGATTGGCTAAACCGAGATAGTTGTTAAGACTCCACACAATTTTCTCTTTGCCACGAAACATCATACGGCTGCTGATAGGTCCTTCCAGTTTGGGGAAAGCGAAGTAACCGTGTGCTCTTTCTCTGTGCTGACCAATTGGTCCGGAATTCTTAAGCATCTTCTCAAAAATATCTGCCATATGATGAAATTGTTAAGGGTGAAAAATTTGCGGCAAAGGTAAGGTTTTGACACCGATCAGAAAAGGATGAAAACGAAGAGATTCGTTTGCACAAAAATCACTTTGTAAACAGGCAATCAACGGTATCTTTACCCCTCTAAATCAAATGTATGCGTTTTGTATTTTCTTTTCTTTTAATCCTTAGCTCTTTGCAGCTTACGGCACAGAAAACTTCAACAGTAAATCAGGCGGGCGTTACTGTTCAACGTCCGAAACTCGTGGTAGGGATTATGGTTGATCAAATGCGTTGGGATTATCTCTATCGCTTTTACGACCGTTATGCCGCCAATGGAGGATTTAAACGCATGCTCAACCAAGGTATGAGTTGTGAAAATGCGTTCATCAACTACGCACCTACCGTAACTGCATGTGGCCATACATCTGTTTATACCGGCAGTGTACCTGCTGTGCATGGTATTACCGGTAATGCCTGGTACGATAATGAACTGAAGCGAATTGTTTATTGCAGCGAAGACAAAACTGTAAAAACGGTTGGAAGCACTTCCAACGCAGGTGAAATGAGTCCACGTAATATGCTTGCGACTACTATTTGTGATGAATTAAAACTGGCAACCAACTTTCGCAGTAAAGTAATTGGTATCGCTATCAAAGATCGTGGAGGAATTTTGCCGGCAGGTCACAGCGCTGATGCAGCTTATTGGTACGATGGACGCAATGGTAACTGGATCACTTCAACTTATTACATGAATGATTTGCCACAATGGGTAAAATCGTTCAACGATAAAAAACATGTGGATGCATTTTATGCGAAAGGTTGGAACACCATGTATCCCATCAACAGTTATGGGCAAAGCACGAAAGATGAAAACGATTATGAAGCCAAACCATTTGGCGCTGAGCAGAAAGGTTTCCCTTATGATTTGAAACGGTTTGTTGGTAAAAACTACGGAACAGTTTCTTCAACGCCGCATGGAAATACGTTAACGATGATGCTTGCTAAAGAAGCAATTGCAAATGAAGAGTTGGGCAAAGATGCTGTTACAGATTTTCTTGCAGTAAGCTTTTCATCACCTGATTATATTGGTCATGCATTTGGTCCTAACTCAATTGAAGCTGAAGATGGTTTTTTACGTCTGGATAAAGATCTCGGTGAGCTGTTTGATTATCTCGACAGAACGGTTGGTAAAGGACAGTATGTAAGTTTTCTTACAGCCGATCATGGTGTGGCGCATGTACCTGGTTTTTCAACCGAACATAAATTGCCTGGCGGTGCTGTAGATGATAACAAAATGGTGAGCGATTTGAACAAACAATTGAAAGCTGCATATGGTGCTGATAATCTGGTATTGAGTGCCTACAATTATCAGATAACCATCAATCAGCATGTAATTGATTCAGCAAAGTTCGATCGTTCAGCAATTGTGCAAACAGTGATGAATTATGCACGTGCTATCAAAGGTGTTGATCGTGTATTTGAAATGAACATGTTGATGATGCAGCCCATGGCGGCTTTAGTAAAAGAAAGGATTGGTAATGGCTGGCATCCGAAACGCAGCGGCGATATTCAAATCATATTTGCACCGGGTTGGATCGATGGTGGCCCTACCGGAACCACACATGGTTTGTGGAACCCGTATGATAGTCATATTCCTTTGCTTTGGTACGGATGGGGAATCAAACCCGGCAAAAGCAATCAGGAAGTTTACATGACAGATATTGCAGCAACTCTTGCAGCATTATTGAAAATACAGATGCCGAGTGGTTGCGTTGGAAAACCTATTCTTCCGGTACTCCAGCAATAAAAATCCGGATATGAAGATTTAGCAGTTGACCTGCCTCTGGCATTAATGTTGGCACTATGATAAAGAATTACAGAAAGCCCCTTTTCGAGGGGCTTATCTGTCAAAATGACTAAAGCGAAAACTATGAATGAAAAGAATTTATTCTTACGTCCGTCTGATGAAGATGTTGATTTTTTACCCATCATCCCACTAAACGAAGCAGAATCAGACAATGATGAATTGGTTGATATACCCGATGAATTGCCGATTCTTCCATTACGAAATACGGTGTTGTTTCCGGGTGTTGTACTTCCCATTACTGTAGGACGAGATAAAAGTATACAGGCAGTTAATGAAGCATACAAAACAAACAAACTTGTAGGTGTTGTTGCTCAAAAAGACAGCAATGTAGAAGACCCTACAGTGATTGATCTTGAATATACAGGCACTATTGCAAAAGTGGTGAAGCTCATCAAAATGCCGGATGGCGGAACAACCGTGATCATTCAAGGGAAGAAACGTTTCCGCATCAACATGCTTACTTCCGATGATCCGTTCTTTAAAGCAAGCATTGAAGTGTTGCAGGAAGAACCAACTCCGGAGGATGAAAATTTTAAAGCAGTTGCGGGATCGATCAAAGATATGGCGGCACAGATCATTCAACTGTCGCCAAATATTCCGAGTGAAGCATCGATCATTTTAAAAAATATTGAGAACCCGGCGTTCCTGGTTCATTTTGTAAGCAACAATCTTAATAGTGATATATCCGATAAGCAACGTTTGCTCGAAACAAAAACCATTAAGCTGCGTGCTGAAATGTTGCTTACGTTGTTGCAGAAAGAACTGCAGTACACAGAGCTGAAAAACAAAGTCACTAATAAAACAAGAACCGAGCTGGATAAACAGCAGCGTGATTATTTTCTGCAGCAGCAAATGAAAAGCATCAAAGAAGAATTAGGTGGTGATGCAAACGACCTGGAGATCCAGGAGATGAAGAAGAAAGCAGAAAATAAAAAGTGGAGTGATGCTGCAAAAGAAATGTTCCGCAAAGGCATTGAGAAGCTGGAACGCATGCATCCATCTACTCCTGATTATTCAGTGGTGTATAATCATCTTGATCTGATGCTTGATCTGCCGTGGAATGAATATACCATCGATCAATACGATCTCAAGAAAGCAAAAAAAGTATTGGATCATGATCACTACGGAATTCAAAAAGTAAAAGAACGCATTCTTGAATATTTAGCGGTACTCAAGTTGAAGGGCGATATGAAGAGCCCCATATTGTGTTTACTCGGTCCTCCCGGTATTGGTAAAACATCATTGGGAAAAAGCGTAGCGTCTGCACTTGGCCGTAAGTACGTGCGTATCAGTCTTGGTGGTTTGCATGATGAAAGCGAGATCAGAGGTCATCGCAAAACATATATCGGCGCAATGCCGGGCCGTATCCTCCAATCATTGCGGAAAGTAAAAACGTCGAACCCTGTAATGATCCTCGATGAAATTGATAAGCTGGGGAACGATTTTCGTGGCGATCCTTCCAGTGCGTTGCTTGAGTTACTCGATCCTGAACAAAACCATACATTCTACGATAATTATCTTGAACTGGAATATGATCTCAGTAAAGTGTTGTTTGTGGCGACGGCCAACAGTTTAGCATCTATTCAACCTGCATTACGGGATCGTTTGGAAATTATTGATCTGAGTGGTTATGCAGTAGAGGAAAAAATTGAGATCGCTAAAAATTATCTTGTTCCAAAGCAGATCGAAGCACACGGACTTGTAAAAATTCCGTTCAAGATCAGCGATACCGTACTGCGAAAAGTAATTGAAGATTATACACGTGAAAGTGGTGTTCGTGAACTCGATCGTCAACTTGCATCGCTCATGCGTTCACAGGCAAAAGAAGTTGCCATTAAAGGAAAACTGAAACCTACGTTAACGGTCAATGATATTGAACGCATTCTAGGTAAACCCCGTTACAGCAATGAGATCTATAAAACGGCGAACATGCCGGGTGTTGCTGTTGGTCTTGCATGGACAGCAGTTGGTGGCGAAATTCTTTTTATTGAGACCAGCCTTGCTGAAGGCAAAGGAGAGTTGCGGTTAACCGGTAATCTCGGTAATGTGATGAAGGAAAGTGCGACTACCGCTCTCAGTTATCTGCAAGCCAACGCCAAAAAGATCGGAGTGGATTCAGATGATTTTCAAAAGAAAAATATTCATATTCATGTTCCTGAAGGGGCAGTGCCGAAAGATGGCCCGAGTGCAGGTATCACCATGCTTACAGCCATCAGCAGTGCATTTACCGGCAGAAGAGTAAAACCTTTTCTTGCAATGACAGGGGAGATCACACTGCGTGGACAAGTATTGCCAGTTGGTGGGATTAAAGAAAAGATATTAGCAGCGAAGCGTGCAGGTATCAAAGAAGTGATCCTTTGTTGGCAGAATGAAAAAGATGTACAGGAAATCAATTCTTTATACATTAAAGGAATGAAGTTTCATTATGTAAAAAGCATGCAGCAGGTTCTGGATCTTGCATTGCTTTAATTTTTTTGAAAAAAAGTTGGCCTTTGGCTGAACTAAATAAATCCAAGCTTGTTCTTCTTATCAACAAATATGAATTTATTTCATGTTGGTTGTTTTAAGGGTTAAAGAGATTCCCCCATTTCCATGGGGGATATTTTTTATATATCCTCTCTTCCTGAATAGCCTTTCTCGTTTTTGCCTAAATTACAGGCTTAGAATTCCTGTATGATCCGATTGGTATGTTTTGTGAGTTTGTTCTTTATCAACAGCAGCCTGTTTGCACAAACACTTGGTGGCAGCAGTGCGTATAATTTTCTGCGTTTTCCTGCCTCGCCGCAGTTATCAGCTTTAGGTGGAATTAATTTGACCAATCAATCGAATGATCTGTCGCTGGCTTTCGTCAATCCTTCGCAACTCGATTCAGCCATGCACACACAAATGGTGGCGAATTTTAATTCACTTGCTGCAGGTGTCAATAATGTCCATTGGATGCTGGCTTATCGGCATCCAAAGCTGCAAACAAATTTTGCCATCGGTGTTTTGTATTTCGATTATGGCAGTACACAACAAACAGATGCAGCGGGAAATATAGAGGGTGTTTACCGTCCACGGGATTATGTGGTACAGTTGATGGCAAGCAGAGAATATCTGACCCGTTGGAAATATGGAATAACAGTAAAATTTGTTGCAAGCAATTATGGAATGTACCGTTCATCTGCAATGGCTGCCGATGTAGGCGTTTTATACAGAGATACCGCTAACTTTTTGCAGGCAAGCATTGTAGCGGTAAACATGGGTGGACAATTGAAGCGATACAATCCTGCTGAACCGGAAGAGTTGCCATTCGATTTGCAAGCAGGTATTTCCAAACGACTGGCCAAAGCGCCCATCCGTTTTTCGTTGACAGCACATCATCTGCATCGCTTTGATATTTTGTATAACGATACCCTGTTCAACAACGATAATGGATTTGAAAATGTATCAACGAAAAAATTCACACTTGATAAACTGTTTCAACATTTTGTGTTTGCAACACAAATACTCATTGGAGAGCGGGTTGAACTAACGGCAGCGTATAACGTATTACGTGGAAAAGAATTAAAAGTATCAAACGGAGGAAATGGCCTTACGGGTTTTTCGCTGGGTGCTGGTGTACTGTTTTCAAAATTACAGTTGCGCTATGCAAGAACGCATTTTCAAAACAACACAGCCTATAATCAAATTGGATTAACGATGCCGCTCAATCGATCGTTCGGATTGGGAAGTTGGGGTGAGAAGGTTGGATGGTAAATTTAATTAGCAAAAAACTAATAGTGAAGCTTGATTACAACTTTCAGAACACTTTGCTTATTGTCTATTGCCCATCGATCAAACTGCGTCTCGTTTGATTTTCGCTCCAAATAAAAGTTCAACCAGAATATTATAGATAAAATGAGCGATCATCGGTAACAGCAATCCTCCGCTGATCCATGCAAGAAACTGAAAGCCGATCGCAAATGGTATGATCTGGATGATCGCTTTTTCACCTTGCGTACCATGCCCAAACGCAAATACAATTGCACTGAGTGCGGCCGCCAGTATCCAGATATGATCCATGTAACCCATGATCATTTGAAACAACACGCCACGATAAATATATTCTTCGCAAAAACCCGCAACTACACAAGCCAACACCCACAACACACGTTCCAACCCGGTATCAGGTAAAATATGATGTAGTGTGCTGTCGTCTTTTTCGTTTGAAAATTTTTGAGATAAATAGGCGAGTAGTAATGCAACGCCAATCAATCCAATTGCTGCTGCAACAGACACAATTGTAAACTGGCTGGTAAATGAAATACTGATCTTTTCACTGCGGGCAGCAAAAAATGCAAGTACACAAAGAATGATCTGCATCAACATGCTTTGCAGGTACACCGGAACTTTCGCAATTTGTGCACCTTCCATTTCCGCTTCCATCTTGCGTATGTTTTTATAACTCAACGCTGTGAGAAACGGAAGACCGGCCGCAATGATTATCATAAACAATAAACTCATTTCTTCATCTCCTCCTTTGATCGCCTGATCAGTTCTTCATGTAATTGTACAATCTGTGGCAGTAGTAATTGCTGTTCGTTATTCTGCAATACAAAGTCGCAGAGCTTCATTTTTATACTGTCGTCCAGTTGATTGTTCATTCTTCGTTTCACCTCATCTGCTGTTACATTATCACGATCCATTACACGTTTGATACGAAGTGTGACGGGGGCTGTAACACCAATGATATTATCCAAACCTTCTGCTGTTCCGCTTTCAAACAACAGGGCAGCTTCTTTAATTACATAGGGAGCTGTTTGCTTACTGAACCACTCTTTTGCATCAGCAATGGTAACAGGATGAACAAGGCTATTCAGCAATTCCAGTTTTTCTTTATCTGTAAATACAATTGCTGAAAGATGTTTACGGTTCAGTTGCCCATCTTCGAAATACGTATCCTTACCGAAATGAAAAATGAGCTGTTGTTTTAACAGCTCATTTTTATACATCAGTTCTTTTGCGGCTTCATCAGCATAGTAAACAGGAATGCCCAGCACTTCAAGTACTTTGGCAACGGTGGTTTTGCCGCTGCCGATGCCTCCTGTTAATCCGATCTTCAACATTGTTTTAAGAAGCCGATAGCCGATAGTTGTTAGTCGTTAGCCCGATCCATGTTGACTATTCTGACTAATAACTACCGGCTATGTACTATCGGCTGAAGATTATTTTTTATCTGTAGCAACTTTGTTCAGCTGTGTTGTCCAATCCAAGCTGATAGAGCTGCGTTCAATTTTAATATAGCTGCCAGGGTTGATCTCTAATGAAAGCGTGCCATCTTCATTCACTTTGTTTACCACACCATGGATGCCGGCAATGGTTACAACTTTATCGCCCTTTTGCAGGTTCTCAATAAATGACTTTTGTTGTTTTGCTTTTTTAGCTTGCGGACGGATCATGAATAACCAGAATACTAAGATCATTAATCCAAGAAATACTAACTGGATGCTTCCGCCGCCGCCTTTGGGATCGCCTGCAAATAAGAGTAGTTCGTACATGTGTTTGTTTTTTATTTTTTAGGAAGTACTTCGCCTTCAAACAAAAGGCTGGTAATACCTTCTTTTGTGTTTGCTGAAACGGTAATATTTTTTGCTGCTTTACCTACACGGCCTTCGCTGTTAAACTCGGCAGTAATTTTTCCTTCTGCACCGGGAGCAATGGGCTCTTCCGGTTTTGATGGAACGGTGCAACCGCAACTTGCCTGTACATTGGAAATGATCAGGGGCTTGTTGCCGGTATTTTTGAAATGGAAGGTGATCACTACTTTTTCACCATCGGTTACTTTGCCGAAATTTTGTACTGAGTCGAGCCATTGAACAGTTGTAACTTCCGGAAGGTCTGTTACTGTTTGTTCTGTTGCTACGGGAGCTGCAGCATCAGTTGTTTGTTTGTCTGCATTTTCACAAGCTGTGAGGAATGCAATGAAGGTGGATAATAGAATCAAATGTTTCATATATATCTGTTTATCGGATTGCAAATGTAAAGGAAAGCGGTGATTATGATTTCTTAAAAGACACTTTATGCAGTTTGTTTTGAGCTGCCAGTTCTTTGTGGATGCTGTCAAGGATACCGTTTACAAAATGACCGCTTTGGGGGGTGCTGTAATCCTTTGCAAGGTCAATGTATTCGTTGATCGTCACCTTTGGCGGAATCGTTTCAAAGAAAAGAAATTCGCAAATACCCATGCGCATCAGGATCATATCCAATGCTGCTGTACGCTCCGGGTCCCAGTTCTGTAATTTGTCTTTGATGTATTCGTTACACACCTCTTCCTTTTCAATTACGCTTACCAGCAGGTCCTTTGCAAACTTGAGTTTTTCGTTGCTTACAAATTGCTGAAAATCGCCGGTATGAGGTTTCTGTAATAAATTCAGCATCAGGAGGTTTATCATTTCTGCATCATCTTCCCAATGGAGAAACCGTTCTTCAATAAACGAAACGAAATCGTCATTCGGCAGCATCAGATCGGTAAAAATGAATTCGAGAATATCTTTTTCATCTTTTTTCTCACGGCTTTCACGGCTGATGTATTGATGGTAAACATCCGACAATACCAATTCATTGTACAATTTCCGCACCCATTCTTCCATTCCCATCAATTCCGGCTTGATCTCCTTAACCACTGTGGCATAAGAAGGATGTTCCAATATTTGCCACAACACACGGTTGCCGGCAATTTTTGTATTGATGCTCAGATCTTTGGCCGTAGGCAAATGTTTCGATGCTTTTTGACGTGCATCTGTTTCTGCATAACGTGCAATTTCCGTTAATGTGTAAATCAGTACAACAAATAATTGTCTGCTTTGGTCTACATGCTTATCTAATGTGCGAATAGCTTCTAACTTGGTGATATCACCTTCTCTCGTAGAACAGGTGTACAATGTCTGCATCACCTTTACCCGTATGTTTCTTCTGCTGATCATTTATGAAAGAACTTGTTTAACAAACGGCAAAGATAAGCATTGGTTTCCCTTATATTTGATATTTACTATTTTTTTGATTTTACCGCAGCATTGTATCAAATAGCAATGCGATATGAAACCGGTTAAAACCTACCTAAAGCATGAAGAAATTTTTTTTTGGCCTCGCTGTAATTTGTTTCGTACAACTGATCAGTTCGTGTAATGGAAATAAAAGCAAGGCTGATTTAGCAGAGCAGGTACCCGTCCTCAATGCCAACCCGATTAAAGATAGAACGGTTAACAAGACAAGTGGAGCTGAAGAAGCAATGAAGATGGAGTTTGCAATGACCAAGGACGTAAAACTTGGTTATGTGCCGAGCGATCGTTTGGTTAGAGCGGTGGACAACGCATTGGCAGCCAGAAGATCGGGTGTTGTTAGCAGGGTGTCTGCTTTAAACTGGGTTGAGCGAGGTCCAAATAACAACTCAGTAGGTCCAAGTAACGGGAATATCAGGGGGCCATCAAATGATGCTGTAACGAGTGGTCGTATGCGTGCAATTTGGGTTGACCTGGCAGATCCCACCAATCAAACTGTTTGGATAGGAAGTGTAAGCGGAGGCTTATGGAAAACCAACAATATATCCATCAACCCCGCAAACTGGGTATTGGTGAATGATTTTTTAGGGAACCTCGCTGTTACAAGTATTTGTCAAGACCCTACCAACACAAACATTATGTATTTTGGTACGGGTGAGAAAACAGTAAATGCAGATGCCGTTCGAGGAGGTGGTATCTGGAAAAGTACAGACCATGGAGTTACATGGAATTTATTGCCAAATACAACAGGATTTTGGAACGTGTCAAGAGTGCTGTGTGATGCAGCAGGAAATGTATATGTAGCAACCATAGGCAATTTTGGTATTCAGCGATCAACAAATGGCGGTGCATCATGGACAAGCATTACACCAACCGGATTGACAACCAGAGTTACGGAAATGCGGATCAGCAATACTGGTCGTATGCATATAGTTTGCGGATATCGTAACAGTGGTACTTCAGGTTATCGTTATACCGATAATCCTTCAACAGTAACTGCAAATAGTTGGACCGAGCCTGTTACTACTTTTCCTACAGCGTATAATTCTGAACTGGCTGTTTCCGGCAACGTATTGTACGTATTGCCAGCTAACTCAAGTTATCGAACGCCAACGATTTATAAATCGATTGATGGAGGAGCTAATTGGGCGCAAACAACAACTTCACCTCCGGGAGGAGCCTCAGAGCCAACAATTAATGCAAGTCAAGGGTGGTTTGATCTGGCAATTGGCATTGATCCGACTGATCCTAATGTTGTAATTGCAGGTGGACTGAATTTTTATCGTACGTTAAATGGTGGTGAAACCTGGTCGCAAATTACCAGGTGGGTTGGTAATACGATCAACTATGTACATGCCGATCATCATTCAGTTGTTTGGAACGGTTCCCAGGTTTTGTTAGCAACTGATGGGGGTATATTTTATTCTATTAACAGTGGAACCAGTTTCGCAGACCGGAACGTTGGGTTACGAACCAAGCAGTTTTATTCTTGTGCTATACACCCTCTTACTACAAATTATTTTTTGGCTGGTACACAGGATAATGGCACCCATCAATTGACAACTCCCGGTCTTGGGGCAAGTATTGAAGTAAGGGGAGGAGATGGTGGTTTTGTACATATCGATGAAAACGAACCACAATTTCAATTCGGCTCCACCGTGTACAGTAATTATCTGAGAAGTATCAACGGTGGTGCGTCATGGACCGGAATTAATTATTCTGATCAGTTTGGCTTGTTTATCAATCCAACTGACTATGATGATATCAACAATAAAATGTATACAAGTGGAGGTTTAAATGCCGGCGGATCTTATATCCGATGGGAGGATCCACAGAATGGCTCCACGTTTAATTCAGTGTCAATTTCAGCAGGAACTTCAGGAGCAATTACCAATGTAAAAGTATCAAGCTACACAAATAACAGGGTCTTTTTCGGTTCTCAGGAAGGTAAAGTTGTGAAAGTTGACAATGCTCATTTAATGACGCCTGTTGTTACTAATATTACGGGATCTAATATGCCGGTTAATAACACCGTATCATGTGTAGAAACGGGCACAAGTGATAACAACCTGATCGCTACATTTTCGAATTACAGCGTAGCCCATGTGTTTGTAACGAACACAGGTGGGGGTGCAGCCGGATGGACAAATATTACAGGAAACCTGCCAGATATCCCTGTTAGATGGGCAATGTTTTATCCTGAAGACGATGATAAAGCTATTATAGCAACTGACATGGGGATTTTTGAAACAGACGATATTAATGGAAGTTCTACTGTTTGGGTTCAGAATACCACATTCCCGGTAGTTCGCACAAATATGTTTCAATACAGAAAGAGAGATGGAACATTGTTGGCGGCTACACATGGCCGTGGTTTGTGGACGGCTTCTCTTCCTATGTCTGTTCCCTTTGTACGATTTGCATCTACTTATAACTACAACAATGCTGTGGAAGCAACAACAGCAACAACCGATCTATGTAAGAGTTATAAGGATTATGTAGTTAATATGCGTGTAGATCAGGCTCCTGTTGGAGCTGCTACAATAACCTTGAGTGTTGCAGGTGGTACAGCAGTGCAGGGAGTTGATTTTGATTTTACAACGAATGGAAATTTTACTGCAGCAAGCAATGTTTTAACTTTCGCAAACGGATCCACAGCCGAGCAGCCAATTACTATCCGGGTGTATAATGATGCTGAAGTTGAAACAGAAGAATCGTTTACACTTTCTTATGTAGTAAGTGGAGTAACAAATGTGTTGGCCGCACCAAGCAGTCAGTCGTTCACATTCAATATCAGCAGCGACGATGCAGCCCCTGTAGTTCCAAGTTTAGGAGAAGTGACAGTGGGTTCAGGTAATTATGGAAGTTATGTACAACCGTTGCGTGGAAGTTTTGCGAAAGCAAGAAGTCAATACATTTATACAGCAGCAGAGCTTATAGCGGCTGGTGTTCAGGCAGGCGATATTACATCGCTTGGATTTAATGTTACATCAAAGGGCAGCACTACGCCTTTCACAGGGTTGACAGTTTCATTAAAAAATACTTCATCAACTATTTTATCAGGAAGTTTTGAAGCCGGAGCAACAGTTTGTTATACCGGTAACTATTCAACATTCCTGGGCGTAAATACACTCAATTTTAATGTTGCATCTTTTGGTTGGGATGGTGTTAGCAATTTATTGGTTGAGATTTGTTATAACAATATTGATAACGCAGTAACAGGCGACGATAATCTTGCTACAAATATTACTGCTGATCAAAAAGGAATATGGGGAAGGACAGCAACAGGTGTTGGGTGTGAGATCACAGGTGGCCTTTTCGGAAGTGTTGCCGGCACCTTCGTACGACCCAATATAATACTGCCATCAATTGTTGGAAACGCAATTGAAACAGTGGTCAATTCAGGAAAATTGGAAAATGTGGCCGGTAGTGGAACTTATAATTTCTACCGTCCCGTTACTAACAAAGTCATCAGTCGAATTTCTGGCGCTTCTGCAAGTCTGGGTTGTGTTACGTCCAACCTGTCGGCATCTGGCACAACCTGGCAATCGTTTTTTGCAGGCCCCCGTTCACAAAAAGTGGTAGATGTTGCTGTGTCAACCAATCCATCTGCAACATATACATTGTCGCTATATTTTACAGTTGCGGAATTAAATGGAAAAACACCAGGTGCGCTGAAAATTGCCGGAACAACTGCAGCAACGTTGGCAAATGCCGATGTTACCAATTCAACTGTTTATGCTACCAATTTTGTTACATATGGAGCAACAGGGTATGTGTTTACAGCAACAGTTACAGGTGCAGGTAAATTTTTCCTTGCAGAGGGAAATGTTACCTCCATCCGCAACCCAAGCCAACAGGAAAATTTTGTAAAACTGCTGCAAAACCCGATTAGCACAACTATTCCGCTGAGCATCGGTAATCAAAGCCGGGTAAATATTGAAGCAACTTTGTTTACTAATAATGGCCAATTACTGCAACGCTGGAACCTTGGTCGTGCAGATGGGAATCGTCAATTGCCATTAAGTGGGAAAGCATTACCTGCCGGTGTTTATATTCTCCGGATCGATGCCGGTACAAAAACACAAAGCCTCAAAGTAGTAAAGCAATAAATTAAAAACAGGAAGTCTGCCACGGCAGACTTCCTGTTTTATCGTTTCATTCAATCAATATTCATTCCATGCGTTTTTTTGTTCCGGTGATATGTTTTTTTTCATTGCTGCTGTTGAATTCCTGCGCCGGTAAAAAAGCAGTGATCAAACAGGTGTATGCGTACTCCAGTATTCACATGCCTGGTATTGCCATGAAAGATGAGAATGGGAATGAAATGCCTGCAAAAATTGATACCGTAACGGCTATTTATGTGGAGGCTGCAAGTAAGGATATTGTATGGGACAGTGCCTGGAGCAGCACCCAACAATTCAGTATATCACCTTATATGTTCACGGAGCAATCACTGGAACTGGGTGTTATGAAAAACAGTGGTGAAAAAGTTATCATCAGCAAAACTGATTCTGCAAATAAGATAATTCGTCTTACCCTTGAACCGGTTGAAACAAAAAACTTTATCGCTCCATCAAATCTTCAGTTACGAGAGATACTGTTTCGGGGAACATACAAAGGCAAAATAATTGTATGGAAAGCAGGTCCGGTAAAAGAGTTGGAAACTTTGCCTGCTTATTGAGAAAGGACAAACATGCAAATTTGTCTTTCTCCCTGCCAGATTTTTTCTGCTATTTTCAACTATTTCCGCCAATTCTGAAATTTTTACGCATTCTGGCGGGGTGGCACTGTATTCGCTTACCTTCGTTGCCCCCTGAAAAGGGCTTAATCAATTTCATTTCAAAACCAAAAAACGAATAATTATGGCTAAGAAGGTAAGTGTTACCCCTTTACATGACAGGGTAATTGTGAAGCCTGCTCCTGCTGAAGAAAAAACAGCTGGTGGTATCATCATCCCCGATACTGCAAAAGAAAAACCACAGCGTGGTACTGTAGTTGCTGCCGGTCCTGGCAAAAAAGACGAACCTGTTACCGTGAAAGTCGGCGATACGGTTTTGTATGGTAAATATGCAGGTACTGAAATCGCTATTGATGGCGATGATCTGTTGATCATGCGTGAAAGCGACATTCTGGCAATTGTATAATTTGAAAATTTGAAGATGTGCTAATGTGAAACCTTTAGCTGCTTCAAGTCTTCAATTCTCAAATTTTCAAATCAATTAATTTTCAAATTAACGTATTATGGCAAAGCAAATATTCTTCGATATTGAAGGAAGAAATAAGATGAAAAGAGGTGTTGACATTCTGGCCAACGCTGTGAAAGTTACACTCGGTCCAAAAGGACGTAACGTAGTGATCGAAAAGAAATTCGGTGCACCGGCCGTAACGAAAGATGGTGTTACTGTTGCAAAAGAAATTGAACTGGAAGATCCTATTGAAAATATGGGTGCACAAATGGTGAAAGAAGTAGCTTCTAAAACTGCAGACATTGCGGGTGATGGTACTACTACTGCAACTGTATTGGCGCAATCAATCATCAGCGAAGGTTTGAAAATGGTAGCTGCCGGTGCAAATCCAATGGATCTGAAACGTGGTATTGATAAAGCTGTAAGCCTGGTTGTTGCAAACCTGAAAAGTCAATCACAAACTGTTGGTAACGACAGCAAAAAAATTCAACAGGTTGCTTCTATCTCTGCTAACAACGATGAAACGATCGGTAAACTGATCGCAGAAGCGTTTGCAAAAGTTGGTAAAGAAGGTGTGATCACTGTTGAAGAAGCAAAAGGTACCGATACTACTGTTGATGTAGTGGAAGGTATGCAGTTCGATCGTGGTTATATTTCTCCATACTTCGTTACAAACAGCGAAAAAATGGAAGTTGAATTGCAGAACCCCTACATTCTTATCTATGATAAGAAGATCTCTGCAATGAAAGATATTCTTCACATTTTGGAGAAAGTTGCACAAAGTGGTCGTCCATTAGTGATCATCTCTGAAGATCTCGAAGGTGAAGCATTAGCAACATTGGTTGTAAACAAACTCCGTGGTACATTAAAAGTTGCTGCTGTAAAAGCTCCGGGCTTCGGTGACCGTCGTAAAGAAATGTTGACTGATATTGCGATCCTTACTGCAGGTACAGTTATCAGTGAAGAACAAGGTTACAAATTAGAGAATGCTGATCTTACTTATTTAGGCCAGGCTTCTTCAATTACAATTGATAAAGACAACACAACTATTGTTGGTGGCAAAGGCAAGAAAGCTGAGATCACTGCACGTGTAAACCAGATCAAAGCACAGGTTGAAAACACAACTTCTGATTACGATAAAGAAAAATTACAAGAGCGCCTTGCTAAGTTAGCAGGTGGTGTTGCTGTATTGTACATTGGTGCTGCTACTGAAATGGAAATGAAAGAAAAGAAAGATCGTGTTGACGATGCATTACATGCAACCCGTGCAGCGGTTGAAGAAGGTATTGTTCCAGGTGGTGGTGTTGCTTACATCCGTGCAATAGATGCACTGGAAGCAAAAGTTCGTGGACAAATTGAAGATGAGCAAACCGGTATGCAGATCGTTCGTCGTGCACTGGAAGAACCAATGCGTACATTAACTGCTAATGCAGGTATTGACGGTTCTATCGTTGTACAGAAGATCAAAGAAGGTAAAGGTGATTTTGGTTTCAATGCCCGTACAGAAGTGTATGAGAACCTGTTTAAAGCAGGTGTAATTGATCCAACGAAAGTAAGCCGTGTTGCCTTGGAAAATGCAGCATCTATCGCTGGTATGTTATTAACTACTGAGTGTGTAATTGCTGACAAACCAAAGAAAGAAGAAGCACACGCACATGGCGCTCCTGATATGGGGGGCATGGGTGGTTACTAAGCAAGTAAAAAGTGAGAAGTTGGAAGTACGAAGTACATTTTACACAATCACTTTAACTATCAGTAACAGCTTGAACATACAACCAAAGTCCTCTGGTAAAACAGGGGACTTTGCATTTCAATGATTCATCACGATTAAAAACATGCGACATGAAAAGAAGAAACATGCTTTTGCCGTTTATGCAGAAATTGAAACACAAATTGAGTCTGTTGATGCAACGTATCAGAAGAAGAGATGATGATTCGTTTGGCAATCCTTATATTATTTATTGAAACAAAAAAAATGTCCCGTTTTTTT
Organism: Lacibacter sp. H407; assembly: GCF_037892605.1. Taxonomy (NCBI): domain Bacteria; kingdom Pseudomonadati; phylum Bacteroidota; class Chitinophagia; order Chitinophagales; family Chitinophagaceae; genus Lacibacter; species Lacibacter koreensis. Next base: position 52,303 of record NZ_JBBKTU010000002.1, read on the forward strand.
GCGGGGCATTTTTATGTGAGATGATTTTTTACATCGACCAACCATCTTCTTTCTTAATTGTGAAGCTCTTGTGATTTACGATCAATTCGCAATCGGGAAAACGTTGTGCAATCGTTGTTAGATCGCTTAGATGTTGCTCCGGATCATCAACTCTTATCAGCAACATTCGCAGCGGATGATCTGCACGTAACTGCAACACGCCTTTGATACTGATGGATGTGCCATCGATATGCAACAGCTCCAGTCCTTTGATATTATTGAGGTGAGTCATCGCATCATCATCTATTTCATTGCAACCTTTCAGCCGCAGTTCTTTAATAAAGCTGAGTTTTGTGAGCAGTTGAATGCTGTAATTGGTGATCTCTGTTTCATCCAGATCAAGCATATTGATCGACTGCACATGCGTAACCATCATTTCAATCTGTTCATCGTCTACATGATTCCATATGCGGAAATTGACCCGTTCCAGATGTGTAGGAATACTGTCGGGAAGTTGAGGTTTGCTGAAATAAGCAAACGTTCCCCAGAACTGTTGTTCCTTCAGCTTTTGTTTTTTCTTTTTACGCACTTTAGTTCAGTTGTTATGCTGCCTGTTTCTTCAGCGTTAATTTCAATACAAAAAAACCAAGCAAACCAGCGACTAATGAAGAAAGCAGGATCACCAGTTTTGCATTATTGATGATCGTTTCATTCTCGAAAGCCAGCAGTGTAATAAAGATGGACATAGTAAATCCAATACCACCTAACAGACCAACACCGAAAATATGTTTCCAATTCAAATCGTCTGGTAATTTGCAAAGCCTGGTTGAAACTGCTACAAAGGTCAATGCAAAAATGCCAAGTGGTTTACCAACGATCAGTCCCAAAGCAATACCCATACTGTAATTTTCAGTAAGCGTTTGTGTAATGTCGCCGCTGATAATAATTGCTGTATTTGCCAACGCAAAAATAGGCAGTATTAGAAAGGCGACAGGTTTATGCAGGAAGTGTTGGAGGATGTAGGAAGTTGATTTCTCATCGCCATTACCAAAAGGAATCGCAAAAGCAAGTAACACACCGGTAATGGTTGCATGCACACCCGAGTGCAACATAAAATACCACATGGCTATACCACCCAGTAAATATGGTATCAGGTTTCGAACCTTCATTCTGTTCATCACCAGTAAACCAACAAATATTCCCAACGCAATAAACAGGTTGGTCCACAACAGTGTTTTTGTATAGAAGATGGCAATTACTAAAATTGCACACAGGTCATCGATCACAGCAAGAGCTGTTAGAAAAACTTTTAATGAAGTAGGAACTTTGTTACCCAGCAGCGACAAAATACCCAACGCAAATGCAATATCCGTTGCCATAGGTATACCTGCACCCGATTGTGTATTGGTTCCAATATTGAGTAAAAGATACAATCCCGCCGGTACAAGTAAACCACCCAATGCACCAAACATCGGCAGCAACGCATCTTTTGGGTTTGAAAGTTCTCCCTGGTAGATCTCTCTTTCTAATTCAAGGCCGATCAGCAAAAAGAAAACAGCCATCAATGCATCATTTACCCAATGCTCCACAGAAAGACCGGCGAAATTCGATTGCCAGAATGCATGATAACCTTCACCCCAGCCAGAGTTAGCGATCAATAATGAAACAACAGTACAGGCAATGAGTGTTAAACCTCCTGCTTTTTCACTTTCGAAGAAATCTTTAAATAGTTTAGTTGGATTCATTCGCTTCCATTTATCTGATGAGCGTGAATAATTTGTTTACACGTTGGAAATAAGCAGATGTATTACCGGATCAGGCGAAACTACTGAATTTCATGTAAGCGGGAATAGGAAGAGTAAGTTTGAATTTGTTTGTTTCAATGTAATAGCTGTGAAACAATTTGTTACCCCGCATTTTGAAAGGCTCCCTTCACGATCAAATACTGTGCAGAGGCATACGTAAGCATCACACATAAACCCAACAGCATGCTGCTGTATGCAAAAAGATTTACAGCCAGTAAAGAATCAGATATAACAAACAGCAATGCGCCAACAATGAAATAAGTGGCTGCCACATGATTTGTTTTTCGTCGCATGTTGATACTCATCAACAACATGGTTCCAATTGTAATGCCATACACTATAACTGGAATTTTTAACGCATCTAAATAAGGAAAGAGCATCCACAGAAAGAGAAGAATATACAGCAACACCGGAATACCGATCAATGGTTGAAACTGCAGCAATCCTTTTTTGCCCGGGTTACTGCGAATAAAATAAACGATGTAAAAAATATGTGCCAGTAAAAATGAGATCAGCCCCGGAATAAACATTCCTTTCATTTGCAATAACACATCACCGGCCCACGATAGAATTAATGCAGCAGCAATGAGATAGAAACCTGTACTGTTTCGCTTTGCTGAACTAAGATAAAAGCCGAGCAGAAGCAACGGCATCAGCAATGGTTTGGTAAACCATCGCCATTCCGGTTGTTGAAAATAAATCAGCAACAGTTCGCACACAACCACCAATGCATAGATGCGGAAAACGATGGTTGCCGATTGCTTCATCGATCAAAAATTAGTTTATGAGTTTGGGTTTCCAGAGATAGAATTTGCGAAGCGAGTCCATCACAACAGCACTATCAGCTAATGGACGGTTCACCTGTAATACTACACGATAAGTACTGCTGTCTTTTTGATTGACGCTTACATCAAACCCACGAATCTTCAACGCTTCGACACGTCTGTCGGCCGCAGCTTTTGCTTTGAACTGATCAACGATCAATTGAAACGATCCGCTGTTTACAGTGTTCTGCACTGGAGCAGGTGGGGGAGTAACAACCGTTGTATCAACCGCTGCAACTTGTGCCGTATCTAAAGGCGTGCTCGCCGTATCAACAGCAGGTGCAATGGTATCCATCGCTACCTCTTGTTCGCTTACTACCGGTTCTTGTGCAGTAGTTTTAAATTTTTGTATAGCAAGATAAACCCCGAAGCCAACCAATACCAACGCAACAAGGCTTCCGACCATGAGAATCGGTTTTTTTGAGCTCTTTCGTTCTTCATGTGAGAAATCAATCGCTGTTTCTCCATCGGCAACTATAGTACGGTCACGTACATGATCGGTATTGATGGAATCAATTTTTTCCAACGCAGGACTTCCCTGTTCAAATTGAAAATGATCATCTCTTGTTTTGGTGAGCGATCCAATGCCTTTGATCGGAAATGGTTTGCCAATATTGAGCAATTGCAATCCGCTGCTGATGTACGATTCAAGATCGCTCATCGCAAGCGGTTTCATTTTGCCGGTTTGCTGTACAAGGAACTGCAGCAGTTCATCGTTGAGTGGCGCATTACGGTTGGGGGTAAACGAAATGGTATTGCTCGGCCAGCCTTCTTCTTTTAATTCATATACGTTTACAGAAGGATCAAGATCAAAACGACCAAGCCCGGGAAGGGTGAGTGATTTCTCTTTATACAAGTACTGCGATAGAATGTCCTGGATTTTCACGGATAATTTTTTTCAAACATACTTAAAAAGCAGCTTTTCTCATACAAATTGCCGATTCAGCTTTGTAATACAGGCATTTACTTATACAAACCCGGTGATTTCGGTCGTTTCGGCAAATCTTCGCCAAATAAGCGCCATCACAGCCTGCTCTTGCCTACATTTGCAAAAAACAGTTGATGCTGTCAGAAGAGGAAAAAGAATTTATCGGGTGGTGGGAGAAAAACCGCAACGGCGAAAAAAAACTGATGAACCAGTTAATGGTGGGGTTGCCGCTCGGTTTAGCATTTGGGTTTCCGATGCTGTTGAGTTTTTTATTCAGAGGTTGGTTTAAACGGATGCCCTATGTTTCGGGTACGCAGTTCACATTGATATTGATCGCTGTATTATTGATCATTGTGTTTTACGCCATTTTTAAAATGCGTTTTAAATGGGAGATGAATGAACAACGCTATGCTGAATTGAAACAAAAAGAAAAAGTTGACGCAACGTTGCAGGAAAGCTGATTGTCATTACTGATAGCTGTTGCAAATGAATAAAATCAATTTATTATAAAATCTATATAAATTAAGTGATCATGAAGTATTTGTTATCGTTATTATCGGTTGTTGTGTTGTTGAGTGCATGTAAAAAGAAAGACGAAGGATGTGATGCTAAACCCGGCAATACATCCGCATCTGCACAGGAAGAGGCAATGGTTACAGAATATATTGCCGCTAATAATATTACGGGTGCTGTAGAACTGGGAAGCTCCGGATTGTATTATGTAATTGAAACGCCTGGCAACAGTAAAAAACCCGGGCTTTGCACCACAGTTGCGGTAAAATATGTGGGACGTTTAACAAACGGAACTATTTTCGATCAAACAACAGGCACCAATACAGCTGTTTTTTCATTGGCGAATTTGATCGAATCATGGCAGCGTACCATTCCATTGTTGGGCGAAGGTGGAAAGATCAAATTAATTGTTCCTCCGGCTTTGGGATATGGTGCTGCGGGATCATATAATTCCAATACAGGTCAATATACTATTCCACCGAATTCGGTTTTACTGTTTGATATTGAACTGGTAACGGTAGCCAGCTAAATTGCTGTGATATTTCACAAAGCTCCTGTAATTAAATACAGGAGCTTTTTTTGTTTTCATACTTTTGTAAAAACTCAATCGCTTGTCGTACGAACCTATTTCCGTTTTCGATATGTTTAAGATCGGTGTTGGTCCATCCAGCAGTCATACGCTGGGGCCATGGCGTGCCGCTCAACGTTTTGTGCAATCCATTCAAACAATACAACCGTTACAACAAGTGGCAACTGTGCGAGTGTTGCTGTATGGTTCATTGGCGAAAACGGGCAAAGGCCATGGAACAGATGTTGCCATTCAATTGGGTTTGTGTGGCGATGATCCTGTAACATTTGATGTTAACTCCATTGATGCCAAGATGCATGATATTGCTGCCATGAAAGAGATCGTGTTGGGCGGCAAGCATGAAATAGAATTCGATCCAAGAGAGGATATTGATTTTTTGATGAGTGAGAGTTTACCATTTCATCCCAATGCTGTTACATTTCTTGCTTCGTTCAATGATGGCACTTCTGTTGCTGAAACATATTATTCAATTGGTGGTGGTTTTGTAGTAAAAGAAAATGAATCAACTACCGGCCATGCACAGGTGCAGTTACCTTTCCCCGTTGATACAGCCGAAGATCTGTTGCATTGGTGTATGAAAACAGGCATGAGTATCAGTGAAGTGGTGATGGAAAATGAAAATGCATGGCGCACTGAAGACGATACAAAGCAAGGCGTACTCAACATCTGGCATGTAATGCATGAGTGTATGTACAAAGGTTGCCATACAGAAGGTTATTTACCGGGTGGTTTGAATGTGAAACGGCGTGGTGCCGGGTTGAATAAAAAATTACTACAGCAAAAACCTTATACAAATTTTCAGGAGTGGGTGGAAGCGATCCGTAGTGGTGGCAACGATTTTAAATACACCCTCGATTGGGTAAGTTGTTTTGCGTTAGCCGTGAATGAAGAGAATGCTTCGTTCGGACGAGTAGTAACTGCACCAACAAATGGTGCTGCCGGTGTTATACCTGCTGTGCTCATGTATTATGTTTGTTTCTGCAATGGAATGGATGAAGAAAAGATCATCCGTTTTTTATTAACTGCTTCCGAAGTGGGCAGCATCTTTAAAAAAGGTTCAACCATTTCTGCTGCAATGGGTGGGTGTCAGGCAGAGATTGGCGTATCAAGTGCAATGGCCGCAGCGGCACTCACTGAATGTATGGGTGGTACCCAGCGACAGGTATTGATGGCTGCTGAAATTGCCATGGAACATCATCTTGGTTTGACCTGCGATCCTATTGCCGGACTTGTGCAGGTACCTTGTATTGAGCGAAATACTATGGGCGCCATCAAAGCCATCACCGCTTCTCAACTTGCTTTACAAAGCACACCCGATTATGCAAAGGTTTCATTAGATGGTGTGGTAAAAACCATGTGGGATACCGCCAAGGATATGAATCACAAATACAAAGAAACTGCAGAAGGTGGACTGGCTATCAATATTTCCATTGCTCTTCCTGAGTGTTAAGAACCGTTAGTTGTTAAAAAAAACAAAATCAGCCAACAATTTTGGAGAAATGATGTTCTTTTGCAAACGAATTTAAAATTTGTTCAAAGGAGCAGGTTTTAGGCAGCAACTTTCTTTAACATAACGGTCAAATTAATGGCAAACAACCAGGCAGCGAAGGACCTGAAACGTCCGCTGCAACGCTTATTACAGGTATTGAACCTGGAGCGAAAGGAGATAGGTGCAATTTATTTTTACGCAATCCTTGCGGGTGTATTGCAACTGGCTATGCCGTTGGGTATACAGGCCATTATCAATTTTGTACTTGCCGGCCGTTTATCTACTTCCATTATTGTATTGATCATTCTTGTGGTGATCAGTGTTTTCTTTACCGGTTTGCTGCAGGTAAACCAGATGAAGATCATTGAGAAAATTCAACAACGGATCTTCACCCGTTATTCATTTGAATTTGCATGGCGTATTCCACGTCTCGATCTAAAAAAAATTGACCAGTACTATCTTCCTGAATTTGTCAACCGTTTTTTTGACACCATTAATCTTGAAAAAAGTCTCAGCCGTTTATTACTCGATATTCCGGCAGCATTGATACAGGTATTGTTTGGTTTGATCCTGTTATCGCTCTACGCCAATGTATTTATCATTTTTAGTTTGCTTGTTTTACTCATCTTGTTTTTAATTATCCGGATCACGTATGCCAGAGGCCTTTCTACAAGTCTCGACGAAAGTGAATACAAATATGAAGTGGCAGGATGGCTTGAAGAAATTGCACGAGTATTAAAGTCGTTTCAATTTTCACGTGGCTCTTCACTGCCGGTTGATAAAACCGATCTGCTCGTTACAAAATATCTGCATGCACGCACCAGTCATTTTCGAATTCTGCTGATGCAATACTGGTCGTTGATCGGTTTTAAAATTCTCATCACCGCCGGTATGTTAATTGTGGGTGCAGTGCTGCTTGTAAGCAATGAAATCAACGTGGGGCAGTTTGCTGCAGCTGAGATTGTGATACTGCTTGTATTGGCTTCAGTAGAAAAACTGATTCGCAGTTTAGATAAGATCTATGATATATTAACGGCTGTCGAAAAATTAGGAAAAGTAATTGACAAGCCGTTGGAACCGGAAGGCACATTGGGTCTTGATGCTTCATTGCAAGGAGTATCTATTCAAGTGAATAATGTAAGTTTCAGTTATAACGATCAGCGGCCAATACTCAATAATCTGTCGTTAAAAATTGGTGCAGGTGAAAAAGTATGTATCAGAGGCGGTGAGGGTTCGGGCAAATCAACCTTTTTAAAATTACTGACGGGTGCCTATTCTGATTTTGATGGGAATATTCTGATGAATGATGTCCCGCTTGGAAATTACAAACCGGTGCTATTGCGTTCCGAAACGGGTATTCTGTTTAACCGGCTGGAAATTTTTCAGGGAACCTTGTATGAAAATATTACGTTGGGCGATACAAACATCACCACCTCACAGATCAATGCATTGGCGGCAAAACTGGGTATCAGCGAATTTATTGCATCGCTCAAAAAAGGATTTGATACGGAAATTGATGCGGTAGGAAATCGTTTATCCAGTGCCGTTATTCGCAAAGTGTTATTGTTACGGGCGCTGGTATCAAGTCCGAAATTATTATTGCTGGAAGAACCATGGCTTGGCCTTGATCCCGAATGCCGTCGGCGAATTGAACAATATCTGCTTGAAGAGATACCGGCAACTACAGTGGTGGTGATCACAAACGATGATTCTTTTGCAAACAGGTGCAACCGTATTTTTTATATGCACGATGGAAAAGTTGTAAGAGAAGAACAACCCATTTCAAAACAGTAAGTAACAGCCCATGTCGTATCAGATTCTTACACCCGATATACAGGAAAAAGCAGGTAAACAGTTGAATTCGTTCAACGAAATTTACCGGCAGCATAAGAGCAGCCGTATCCGTAAATATTTCTATTTTATTATCGGAATTGTGATTGTGATTTTGTTTTTACCATGGACACAAAACATCCGTAGCAACGGAACTGTTACTACACTTCGCCAGGAGCAGCGGCCGCAGCAGGTAAACAATATTATTGCCGGACGTATTGTAAAATGGTGGGTAAAAGAAGGCGACTTTGTTAAGAAGGGCGATACGATTGTGCAGTTAGCAGAGATCAAAGATGATTACCTCGATCCGAATCTCTTGCAGCGTACCGAACAGCAATTGAGTGCCGAACAAATGACCATTGATTATTATGAAGGAAAAGTAAGTACAACCGGTCAGCAAATTGAAGCACTGGAAAACGAACGGGAATTAAAGTTGAGTTCAATCGATAATAAACTCATACAAACAAGAAGGAAAGTGCAGAGTGACAGCATGAAAGTGAGTGCGGCTACAAATGAAATGAATGTAGCTGATCGACAACTCGAAGGTGCAGTAAAAATGTATGAACAAGGTGTTATTCCCTTAACTGAATTTGAACGAAGGAAAGTGATGCATCAGAATGTGAATGCAAAAATGATCGGTGCACAAAACGATTTCAATAACAGCAAACAGGATCTATTGATTCTGCAATTAGAACGTAGTGCAGCCATTCAGGAATATGCGGAGAAAATTGCAAAAGCATCCGGCGATCGTTTTCAATCGCAATCGCAAATTGCAACGGGCCAGGGGAAAGTAGCGAAGCTGCAAAATCAATATGATAATTACAGGATAAGAAACGGACAATACTTTGTGTTGGCGCCGCAGGACGGGCAGGTGATCAAAGCTATGAAAGCCGGTATCAATGAAATGCTGAAAGAAGGTGATATGATCGTTGAAATTGTACCAAAGCAATATCAACTCGCAGTGGAAGTGTGGGTAAAACCAATGGATCTGCAATTGATTACTATTGGACAAAAAACACGCTTTATGTTCGATGGTTTTCCGGCAATTATTTTTAGTGGATGGCCACAGGCATCGTATGGAACATTTGGTGGTGAAATTGTAGCGATCGAATCAAACCTCAGCAGCAACGGTATGTTTCGTGTATTGGTAGCAGAAGATAAAAACGATCGTCCGTGGCCAACCAATATGAAACTCGGCACAGGTGCTGTAAATTTTACATTGCTGAAAGATGTATCGGTGTGGTATGAATTGTGGCGGCAGATCAATGGATTTCCACCGGATTATTATCGGCCGCAAACAACAGCCAATGGAAAAGAGGAGAAGCAAACGAAGTAAGGAATCACAAACGGATCAACATACATGATGAAGAAAGGAATTTTGAGTTTATTGATGTTGTGCGTAGCAGCAAGTTCAGCGTTGCATGCACAGGATACATTGCGTGTGTTGGCAGAAGATGAATTTATTTCGATCGTAAAACAGCATCATCCTGTTGCAAAACAAGCAGGGTTGTTAGTGGATGCTGCAAGAGCACAACTGCTTTCCATTCGTGGAAATTTTGATCCCGTTATTTTTTTGAACAACGATCAAAAAACATTTGATGGAAAAAGTTATTACAATTATAACAATGCCGAACTGGCTGTGCCTACCTGGTTTGGTGTAGAAGTATATGGAGGGCTTGAAAATAATTTCGGTGATTTAATTACAACTGAAGCAACAACCAGCCCCGCCAGTTATGCCGGTATCAGTTTGCCATTGTTACGGGATCTGGTATTGGATAAACGCCGTGCTGCATTGCAACAGGGCAAACTGTTTACACAGCAATCAGAATTTGAACGACGTACAGTTATTAACGATCTGTTGTTTGATGCATACAAAGCCTATTGGAGCTGGGCAAGAGATTATCAAGTGTTGATGGTGCTTGATACAACGATCTTTTTGAACGAAGCAAGATATGAGTTGGTCCGTATTTCTTTTCAACAGGGCGACCGTGCGGCAGTTGATACTACCGAAGCGCTGGCACAGTTGCAGAACTTTCAGCAGCAGCGTGAAGAAGCGTGGTTGAAATTCAGAAAGTCAACACTCGAGTTGTCAACGTTTTTATGGTTGCAAGGGAATAAGCCGGTTTATTTAAGTGAACGTGTAATACCTGATACCGTATGGACCGCACAATCATTTACGAATTTTAAAGTTGACCAACTCAGTAACTGGCTCACACAAACAGTTACCAACCATCCGAAACTGCAACAGATCGATTTTAAATTACAATCGTTGGAAGTAGAGCGTCGGTTGAAGTTTCAGAATCTGTTACCCAAGCTTGATCTGAAGTATAATTTTTTACAACGGGGTTATAATGTAGTGAATGCAGTAAACGCTAATTTCTTTGAAAACAATTACAAGTTTGGTGTGAATGCCATTATTCCGATTCCGAACCGCAGCGGCATTGGTGATTACCGTGCAGCACGAATCAAGATCAAAACAACGGAACTTGACCGCAGCTTTACCGAACTGAACCTGGAGAACAAAGTACGTTTTCATTACAACGAAGTACTGAACCTGCAAAAACAGATCAGCATTTACGAAAACGCCTATCGTAATTATGTGCGCCTGTTTGAAGCGGAGCAACTGAAATTTTCATTAGGCGAAACAACGCTTTTCTTACTCAATGCACGTGAAACAAAAGTGCTGGAGGCTCAACAGAAATTACTTGAACTGAAAGTAAAGTTCTACCAGGCATTTGCAGCGTTGAACTGGGCGGCAGGTGGATTGCAGTAAAATGTCCTGAGCGCATTCGAAAAGCTTAGGATAGCGCAAGCGTCTCGCTTGTGCTTACGCCTATAAATAACGATTTGAAGTTCGTTTTCAACAGGCACAAGCGGGACGCTTGCGTCAAACGAGGTTATTTAAACTCTTCAGTAAATGAGTCATCCCATTTAAAAGCATTAACAATCCACCCTTTTTTATTTTTGTAGTATGTAAAAAGGACTCGAATTGCTGTATTGTCATATCGAATTAAGAATGTTTCTCTTATTGCGAAGTCTAAGATAACTTCATTCTTTATTTTAACGAAGTCAATAGGATTGCCAAATCTGTCACTTATTAGGTTGAGATATTTTATAGTTTTTTCTTCAAATGAAGCGACTTCATTTTCGGATATTGGCCAGAATTTTTTAAGTTCCTTCGTTGCTTCTGATATTTTTTGCTCAAAAAAAAGTTTTGTAATTTTTTCAGAGAAAGATTTAGTTTCTGAAACACCTATTAAATAATCTGATTGAGCATTTGCGTAAAATGTAAGCAGCATTAATCCTGCGATCGTGAATAGTTTTTTCATATTGCTTGGAATTTATAATTTTTTTAGTACAGCAATTTTATTTTTTTCAAACCCCTTCTTAAAAAACAACAAGTGATAATCCACCGCACTGCCCCAATACGCACCATTGTGTGCACCGGGTCGTTCAGTATAATCATGATCTATTTTCAACGTCATCAATTTTTGATGCAGGTTGCGATTCACTTCTAAAAAGAAATCACCCAAACCACAATCAATGATGAGGTGTAGTTCACCATTCTTCAAGGTTTCTATTTGGTTGATCACTGTGTACGTATCCCAGTTTTCTTTGTGTGTAGTAATATCGCCCAACACTTGTTTGATCTGCCAGTTGTTGGGGAAAGGACGGATATCAACACCGCCAGCCATTGAACCAGCCTGGGAATATACTTCTTTGTTACGAACAGCAAGATAAAGTGCACCATGTCCGCCCATGCTCAACCCGGTAATGGCTCTTCCTTTTTTATCAGCAATAGTTTTATAACGTGTATCGATATAACTCACCAGTTCTTTGCTCACAAAGGTTTCATACTTCATCTTCGGATCAACAGGACTATCATAGTACCAACTGTAAAAACCACCATCGGCACATACAATCATAAGCTGCAATTCATCTGCCCGTTGTGTAAGTTGTTTCGCCTCTTTTATCCAACCTGCATAATTGCCACTGTAACCGTGCAGGAGATAAACTACCGGAAAGCGTTCTTTACTTTTCTTATAGTTCTTTGGTGTGATCACCACACATTTAATTTCTTTCTGCATGCTGTTGCTGAACACGGTAACGGTATCAACTTTGGCTGCTAAGAGATGAACTGAGATGAATAAGAAAAGGAGGAGAGAGGCAAGTTGTTTCATGGCTTGAAGATAAATATTTCTGCTGTTCAAAAAAGCTGTCATCCCGAGGTACGAGGGATCTGCCTGGCAATAGTACAAATGATGAACAGATCCCTCGTATCTCGGGATGACAAAAAAAGGCGACAGTTGTACAACTGTCGCCTTCTCTCAGAGTCTATATCAAATTAATTCTTTTTCTCCGCCCGTTGCATTGAATTGCCACCTGTACTTGCACCACGTGCTGGACCACCACCCTGGCGGAACAACGTAAACTTCGATGGCATTTCTTTCACCGGCCATAAGTTATTGCTTTCATCAATGTCAGCTGTTTCACGCATGGGGTCAATGCGGATAGCTGCTACTTCTTTGTCCTTGATGAACACCTTGGTAAATTTATTTTCATTGAGTTTCCAAACACTCACCGGTACACGATCCACTTCTTTACTGCCATCTTTGAACGTCCACTCAACAATTACTGGCATTACCATGCCGCCTTTGTTGGTGAAACTTAACTCATAAAAATTCTTATTCGCCCATTTGCTTTTGTTCTCCGCATCTACAGTGATCGCTGCTTCACGACGCTCCTGTACAAACTTTGCATCAGCACCGGGGTTGAAATAATAGTAATCACGCAAACTGGTATCGGCATCTGTTGCATACGTGATGCTCTTATCATCTTTGTTACGTTGCTTATGCACCGCATCAAATTCTTTTTGCTGAAACGCTGCCGCATTCGATGCATCATTCATCTTGAACCAACGTACACTGTCGAGTGAAATATCAACCGCTTCAGTTCCATAATACCAGCCTCTCCAGAACCAATCAAGATCAACACCGCTTGCATCTTCCATTGTACGGAACAGATCAGCAGGTGTTGGATGTTTAAATGCCCAACGACGTGCATATTCACGGAAAGAGAAATCAAACAATTCACGACCCATTACTGTTTCACGCAGGATGTTTAAACCGGTTGCTGCTTTAGCATACGCATTGGCACCCACCTGTGTTACGTTATCACCCATGGTCATGATCGGCTCGAGCTGATCGCCTGATAACTTCATGTAATCAGTGATCAAATGTGCAGGGCCACGACGTGAAGGATAGTTATTGTCAAACTCACCTTCCGTTAAAAATTGTGTGAATGTATTCAACCCTTCATCCATCCACCAGTACTGGCGTTCATCGCTGTTAACGATCATCGGGAAGAAGTTATGACCTACTTCATGGATCACCACACCGATCATTCCGTACTTGGTTGCTTCGCTGTATGTACCATCTTTTTCTGTACGGCCATAGTTGAAAGCGATCATTGGATATTCCATACCCTGCGATGCTTCCACCGAAATGGCAACGGGATAAGGATAAGGAATGGTGTGCTTTGAATATACTTTCAACGTATGCGCTGTTACTTTGGTTGAATACTTACGGTACAGGCTATACGCTTCTTTCGGATAGTAACTCATGCTCATGATCTTCTTGCCTTCCACATAAGTAGGCATCGCATCCCAGATAAATTTGCGGCTGGCACCCCATGCAAAATCACGTACATTTTCAGCAGAGTAGATCCAGGTTTTTTTATCGGTCGATTTATCTTTTTCATTGGCAGTGGCTTCACCTAACGTCACAACTTCTACCACATCTTTCGCTGTTTGTGCCTGCTGCCAACGTTGAAACTGTGCAGCCGTTAAAAGTTGTTTATAGTTTTGGCATTCACCAGTTGCAGCTACCACAAAATCACCAGGCACGGTCATTTTCACTTTGAAGTTGCCAAACGTTAATGCAAACTCTGCACCACCGCTGAACTGTGTGTTCTGCCATCCTTGAAAATCGCTGTAAACTGCCAGGCGTGGATAGAACTGGCTCATGGTAAACACGGCATTTCCATCTTCAGGAAATAATTCGTAACCGCCACGGCTTCCCCATACACCACGATCAGGAATATTATAATTCCAATCGATCTTAAAAATAAATTTCTGTCCGGGCTTTAATGCAACGGGCAGATCAATACGCATCATCGTTTGATTGATGGTGTACTTCAGTGAATTGCCTGCAGCATCAGTGAGCTTTGTAATTTTTATACCAAGACCCGATTCCTGCGCAGTACGCCATTTTTCAAGATTCACCAATTGTGTATTGCTCATGGTTGCTTCCATACGGTTGCGGCCGTTGCGTAAGTAATCATGATCAGGATTGTGAATGTTTTCATCCAGTTGCATCCACAAATACGTCAATTGATCAGGAGAGTTGTTGAAATACGTAATGGTTTCGGTGCCGGTTAAACGAAGATTGGCTTCATCTAATTCAACGCTGATGTCGTAATCAGCTTTTTGTTGCCAGTACTTTGGACCGGGGGCACCACTGGCCGTACGGTATTCATTGGGACTTTGTAACAGGTATCCCAACTGTTCAAAGCGGTTGCCATGATTACTGCCGGGATTGCTCTGAGGCGGTTGTGCCACACTCACCACCGTGAGTAACAAACAACCAAGTAAAAAACGAATATGCATAGTTCAAATTTTTAAAACGGAAGACGCTCCAGCGCCATGATCAACGAAATACCAAAAATACCACCGCTTACAAACAAGGTCCAGTTGCTGCGTTTGAAGTTGAGCAATTGCACAAACACAAACGTAATTAGAAACACAGCTACTACAATTAACAGTTGACCTAACTCTAATCCCACATTAAACGCCAGCAATTGAGTGATGATGCTTTCATCTTTCCCCAACATACTTTTTAAATAGTTGCTGAACCCCATACCATGAATCAAACCAAAGAGCAAAGCCGAACCATAACGCCAGCGGTTCTGCGTTTGATCGGTATTGTTGCGCCTTACATTTTCCAAGGCAGTAATGAGGATGGTAACCGGAATCAGGAACTCGATCCATGAACTGGAGATGAGAATACGGTTAAACACACTCAAGGCTAAGGTAATACTATGGCCAATGGTAAATGCGGTGATAAGGATCAATACCTGCCGCCAGTTTTTTGCGGGATAGGGCAGGCACAGTGCTAATACAAAAAGGATATGATCGTACCCCTTCCAGTCTGTAATGTGATAAAAACCCTCCCTTAAATAAAACCCAAAATCTCCCATTATTGTGGCAGCGGTAATTGAAGCATGGAAAATAAACCAGAAGTTTGTAACCTTGAAATTTAATATGAAAATGGCGGGAAAATTACATAAGCGGCTGGGGGAAGGCAAGCCGGTAGTAGTAAGTAGTAAGTGGCTAGTGGTTAGTGGTCCGTTGACTGTCGTCCGTCGACTTTCTTTCCTGGCAGCTTTTACCCTATGCCTTACAGCTTTTAGCTTCCACCCATATTACATGAGCGTAACAGAATTTGTTTATAATCCTGCAGAAAAAGAAGTGCAGGTTTCCTGCAAAATTTTTACGGATGATCTGGAAGGGGCGTTGAAGCAATCACTGAAACGAAAAGTAGACATACTCAACGCATCTGCTAAAAAAGAAAATGAGCAATTGCTGAACAACTATGTGCAGGAGCACTTGAAATTACAACTCGATGGAAAAGTGGTGCCGATGCAAATGATCGGGTTTGAACAGGAAGGCGAAGCGGTGTGGATCTACCTTGTAACAAAAAATACAGCTCAGTTTAAATCGGCAACTGTGTTTAACGATATACTCTACAGCTATAAAGAAGAGCAGATCAATATCGTTCATTTCAAAAATGCAAATGAGCGAAAGAGCCATCGCCTCAACTATCCCACAAAGCAGGTAACATTAAGCTGGTAACATCAACTAAAAAGACCAAGATAGATTTTTGCTGCGAGCAACAGAATTACAAAAAGACAGGCCCATAATCCATAATAGTAAAACGATGCGATTCGTTGAAAACGGACATGCACTTTATGATCAATACTTCGTGGATTAAGTTTTAACTGCAGAATGGGCGTTAAACGCAACATCTTTCTGATCCAGCCTCTTACAATAGAGCTGCCGGTTCGTTGGTTGTGTTTTATATTTTGATTGTCGTATCCCGCCATTAGTAATGCACGCAGCACATACAGCAACAAAAAAACAGCGATCGAACCATAAAACACAAGTACTAGCATACAATCAGAATTGGATGGGTTTTAATGTTAGTTTGCCATCAGTTTTCCATTCAATGGCGGGTGCAGGTGTTTTAAAATATTGCAGCAGAAACAACGGTGCGTTCAAGGCCTGTACACTTCGTATCCGATGCAGATCTGCATCGGGTGCGAAGTAAAATTGACGGGTACGTTTGAATGAAGGTATTTCTTTACCGTTGATCTCTGAAGGATTTTTTATTGCACCAATCATACCATCTCCACCAATACCGGCCGCTACATTCAGCCAAACCGGAAAATTGCTTTCTGTTTTCATGAATGAACGAAGGTTCACCGATAGCCAATAGGTTTGTCCGTTATAATCTTTCATCAAACGTTCGGCCCATTTCTTCCCTAATAATTTTGGATTGTGTTGTGCATACGGCGAAAAACTTGCCGAGAATTTTAAACCGATTCGCTGTTGCTTCCAACCAAATTGCTGTGCCGCAAACAAACCCGCTCCGGAAATATTGGCCAACATATCGCCACCGGAAAAACCCCAGTCACGGCTAAAGCCATCCATTACTTCCACAATACTTAAAAAGGCGAGGGAGGTTAATGCACCACCAAGAATTGCCTGATTGGGTTTTACACCACTCCATCGCAATAGGTCGTGCTGCATTACCGATACATTGTAAGCAGTGGTGGCATGGCCCAGCTTATCCATCTGCAACCATTCCTTGTTATCGTTCAACAAATGAAACTTACTCTTTGGAAATTTTTTATACCAGAGAAAATACAAACCAACAGAGGTGAGCACAAACACAGCCGATTCGGTCCATACAACTTTCTTCAAACGGTCGGGACGAAACTGATCACTGGCCGGCAGAAAATATTGCTGCGCACCGGCCTGCTTTGCAGAGATCGATGCAATCAAAATCAATAAAATAATCTTGCTGATATAATGCTTACACGCCATAGGCTGCTGCAAAATACGGAAGCTGCAGAAAATATCCATTCTTTCTGAAATTGCTGTTGAAACAAAAGCAGGAGAATCATACATTTGATTTCCTAAAAAATAACTGTATGCAAGCAACGATTCAGGCCAATGTAGAAAAGTGGCTCACCGGAAATTATGAGCAATCGGTAAAAGATAACATCAAAACACTGCAGCAAAACAATCCTGATGAACTGGCCGATTCTTTCTACCGCAATCTTGAATTTGGTACGGGTGGCTTACGTGGCATTATGGGCATTGGTACCAACCGTATGAATACATACACAGTAGGGATGGCTACACAAGGCTATGCCAACTATCTCAATAAAAGTTTCGGCGAAGGCAATGTAAGTTGTGTGATCGGGCACGATTGCAGAAATAACAGCCGGAAGTTTGCTGAAATTGTTTCGGGTGTTTTGGCAGCGAATGGCATTAAAGTGTATTTGTTTGAAGCATTGCGCCCAACACCCGAGATCAGTTTTGCGATCCGTCATTTGGGTTGTCAGGGTGGGGTGGTTTGTACTGCATCGCACAATCCCAAAGAATACAACGGCTACAAAGCCTATTGGAATGATGGAGGGCAGTTGGTGCCGCCACATGATAAAAATGTAATTGTTGAAGTAGATAAGATCACCGATGTGGATGATGTGAAATGGAGCGGTGGTGAACAAAACATCACCATCATTGGAAAAGAAATGGACGAAGTGTACCTCAACATGGTGCAAAGCCTCAGCGTTTATCCCGAAGTGTGCAAGGCACAACACGATCTTAAAATTGTGTACACATCCATCCATGGTACAGGTATTACATTGGTGCCGCAGATACTGGAGCGTTTTGGATTTACCAACGTTACCATTGTGGACGAACAGAAAGAACCCAATGGAAATTTTCCCACCGTTGTATATCCCAATCCGGAAGAAGCAGAAGCCATGAATATCGGTTTGCAGAAAGCCAAGGAAATGGATGCGGATATTTTATTGGGAACCGATCCCGACAGCGACCGTGTGGGTATTGCCATTAAAGATCATAAAGGCAATTGGGTGTTGATGAACGGAAACCAAACGGCTGTACTTGCTTTCAACTATATGATCGAGGCACGCAAAGCAAAAGGTATCAATCAACCAAACGATATGGTGGTGAAAACCATTGTAACAACAGAAATGATCGATGCCATTGCAAAAGCAAGTGATATCAATTGTTACAATGTGCTTACAGGTTTTAAATGGATCGCTGAACTCATCAAAGAAAAAGAAGCAACCGAAAATTATATTATTGGTGGTGAAGAAAGTTATGGTTTGATGATCGGCAGCCAGCTGCGTGATAAAGATGCTATCAGTGCGGTTGCATTGTTGTGCGAAATGGCAGCTTACGAAAAGAACAAAGGCCGCAGTCTGTATCAGAAGATGATCGATCTGTATGTACAACATGGTTTTTACAAAGAGCATCTGATCTCGATCACGAAAAAAGGAATGAACGGACAAGCGGAAATTGCTGCCATGATGGAAGGCTATCGTACCAACACACCAACATCCATCAATGGTTCGGCAGTGGTGCAGTTGCTCGATTATCAATTGCAGAAAGGAAAGAATGTGCAAACAGGAGAGGAGTGGACCATCAACTTACCAAAGAGTAATGTGTTGCAATTTTTGTTGGCGGATGGAAGTAAAATTTCTGCACGACCAAGCGGCACTGAACCAAAGATCAAATTTTATTTCAGTGTAAACACAACACTCGATAAAGCAGAAAATTTTGATGCCGTGCATCAGCAACTTAACGAACGCATCGACGGTATTATAAAGGATATGCAGTTGAAGTAAAGAAAGGTACGATGTTAGATGTTCGATGGACGAAGTTCATCTTCATCTGTCATCCCGAGGCACGAGGGATCTGCCGGACAAAGTACATACGTCAACAGATTTCTCTTTATCTGGAAAAGACAATAAAAGATTAAGCTGCATCAATTGGTGCAGCTTTCTTATTTTGCACCCGCTTATGAGACGTTTTGAAGATAGTTACCGCCATAAAGGATTACGTAAAAAATTAGTGGATCTGCTGCGCAGCAAAGGCATTACCGATGAACGTGTGCTCGAAGCCATCAACAATCTTCCCCGCCATTATTTTTTAGATACGGCCTTTGATGAAATTGCATACGAAGACCGTGCCTTTCCCATTGGTGAAGGACAAACCATTTCACAACCGTACACCGTTGCTTATCAAACGCAGTTGCTTGAAATAAAACCCTACGAGAAAGTATTAGAGATCGGAACGGGCAGTGCATACCAGGCATGTGTATTGGCCGAAATGAATGCACAGGTATTCACCATCGAACGGCAGAAAAAATTATTCGACTTTAATAAAACCGCTTTTCCCTTTCTGAAAAAATATCTCAACATCAAATTCTTTTTTGGCGATGGGTTTGAAGGCTTACCTACTTATGCTCCTTTCGACAAAGTAATTATTACAGCTGCTGCACCATTTGTTCCGCCAAAGTTGATTGCACAAATGAAACCGGGTGCTAAGATGGTGATACCGGTTGATGAAGGCGATACGCAACGCATGAAACGTTTGACCAAACACGAAGACGGTACATATACAGAAGAACTGTTTGATTCGTTTTCATTTGTACCGATGCTGGGCGGGAAACAGAATGGGAATTGAGTTTTTTGAATGCCCAACGTTGACAGCTTGCTGCTGTGCTGGTATTTTATAATGTCCAGCCCGGAGCCGTAGCCGATTGAAAAACTGATGATGAAGATAACAACAAAAGCTGATAGAATTCCGTCGGCTGGATATGGGCTGATAGCGATATGAAGATGAGTTTATATTCGTCAGCCAGCATAGCAGCAAACCTCGCTGTTAGCTGCATACCCTTCGTCACTACGAACAGCAGGATGTTCCCAATTGCATTGGTGGACATTTTACTGTCCCGTAACTACAATAAACACAACAGTCACCTTCTTTTGGTTTAAGTCGTGTCTTGCAATTTGAACACTCATAAAAATATTGGCAAGCATCTGTTGGCATTGTTTCTTCTTGTCTGTGTCCACAAACAGGGCAAGTAATAACAGATTGAAGTATGATAGTTTTTTCCATTAGTTGTTGATTACTGATTGAGAAGTTACTTTATAGCCAGTTTTATTAATGACGGATACAAGGCTGTCAACGGAAGTTTTACTGTTGTCAAACTTAACAAGGCTGCTGCCTTTTTCATAAGAAGTATTGAACTCAATCACTCCCGATGTTTTTGAAAGTTCGCTGTTTATATGTTCTGTACAGCCTTCGCAGGTCATACCTTTTATTTTAAATTCTGCAGTCTGTATATTGCTTTTATCAACAATAATAACTTTTGCTTCCTGAGGCTTTGGATAAAATATTTTTGCGTAATAAGGAAATGCAATTAACAATCCTGCAACTACTGTAACGATAGCTAAAAATGCTTTTGATTGCCAAAATGATTTTTTATTGTCTGCCTCACAGTCGCAGTCAATTTGTTTTTGCGGTTTGAGTTTTTGATACCAGGCAAATGCAAAAACTGCAATTGTCAAACCGATTAAATATGGACGATACGGTTCAATCCACGAAAACGAGGAAGCAAGTCCACTTGCACCACCTAAGAAAGCCAAAACTGGTGTTATGCAACAAAGGGAAGCCGCAACTGCTGTCAACAGACCTGCAACCCAACCTTTACTATTTTTTGTTGTCGTTGTCATACTGTCGCCAAATTTTGTTGATTAATAAATTTAAAAAACGGTCTTAAAGTTTTTAGATGTTCGCTGCGTAAAGAATAGAAAATAGTTTGCCCTGCTTTTCTGGCTTCAATGATGTTACCGTCTTTTAGTTTGCGAAGATGTTGAGAAATGGCAGGAATACTCATTCCCAAAATATCGCTAAGGTCGCAAGGGCAAAGTTCATTTTCCTCTTCAAGCAGAAACAGTATTTTCAGTCGCACTTCGTTGCCTGCTAAAGCAAGAACCTGTCCCAACTGCAAAAATGATTTTGAGTTAGACTTTAATTTTTCTCGGCAGCTTTTAATTTGTTCTATGTCTGCCTGTAACCTTATGCAAGTGTCGTTTGCCATTGTCAAATTTGTTTGTCGGGTCAAATGTAGCAAAGATTACTTATTTAAGCAAATACTTAAATACAAAGACATCAGCAACGTTACAAGATGGTTTTGAAGTGTCGCAAAAAATGTCCGATTGAGTTAACGGGAAGTGTCCTACAGGGTTGCAGCTAACACTAAATTATGCGCCACTCGCC
This sequence comes from Lacibacter sp. H407, assembly GCF_037892605.1. NCBI lineage: Bacteria > Pseudomonadati > Bacteroidota > Chitinophagia > Chitinophagales > Chitinophagaceae > Lacibacter > Lacibacter koreensis. Next base: position 73,701 of record NZ_JBBKTU010000002.1, read on the forward strand.
ACAAAACCAAATTTTCCAAACGTTTGATTCTCAGCAGTAGACATGTCGCCTTTTTGGATTGTTGAAAAACAAAAGGCGACATGTCGCCTTTACCATTGTATCGTTCCTTTTTCCCAAATATCATCAAGCGGACTGCTGATATTTACTAATTTTTCCTTTGTAACATGGAGGTATCGTTCAGTAGTTTTAATACTGAAATGCCCCAGAATATCTTTTATAAACCTGATATCAACCCCTTTCTCCAATAAATGTGTGGCGAAGCTATGTCGCAGGCTGTGAAAGCTTACATGTTTTTGTATACCTGCTTTTTCTTTTGCCCGTTGAAACACTTTTTGTGCTGTACGGGGAGGGTATGGTTCGTTTTCCAACTCACCTTCAAACAGAAATTTTTTCGGCCGTTTCTTTTGCTCTTTGTATTGTTGTTGGTACAATTCTTTTTACAGTATTTTATCGTTAATCTGAAACATAACCCTCACTGCTTACCACGTTTAGTAACGTAACGCAACCATAAAAAATCGTTGTAGATCCGCTTCACCGATTGTAAGGTAAACTTTGTTGCTTTTCGTTTGCCGTAACCTTCTTCTGCTTCAAACACAGTAGGTGCACCAATAGTACCATCAGCCAATGGTGCCAATACCAAACTGAATTCATCAATTAAACCTGCTTTCAGGAACGAGCCGTTTACATGTCCGCCACCATCAATACGCACACGCTTAATACCAAAGTTTTTGTTTAGTTTTTTAAGCACCAATGCAAGATCAAGTTCTTTCTTACCGGCAAAAATGTACGATACATTTTTACTGCGCAGGTGTGCCAGATAACTGCTGCTTACCTCTTCGCTCAATACTTCAATTACCTGTTCGGTGGAAACCATATTGGTATCCCAAAAACATTTACCCGACGGATCGATGACCACTGCATATTGCTTCGCAACTTTTGCTGCAACAAAATCTTCTTTTGCAATTTTTTCTTTCGGCTTTTCGAGTTTGTGTTTCTTTTTGCTGCAAAACTCCTGCATGGTTTTACGCCCCACGAGCCATGCATCGGCTTTTATTTTTGATGCCGGTTCTTCAAAGTATTTATGATGATCTTTCAATCCCCAGATGTTTTGTTTAATGCGTCCGTCGACCGATCCCAGCATATGGCAAATAACGTATGGTTTCATGTGTATCTGTTTTTAATTGGTATGCAAGTTATGTTCCTCTTGCCTTTGTTGGTCGTTTTGCTTTTGTTGGTTGCCTGACCAACAAAACTTATTTCAACAACAACTTCGCCATCACCGCAAAATGATCGCTTGCAAAACGTCCCATCCATGTTTGTGAAATGGTTGCGTTTGTTAACACTGTCCACATGCCTTTCAGAAAAATGTAGTCGATCGGTTGATCGTTACGCTCTTTGTTTTGAAATGCATTGAACGTACCTGTTGGTCCGTAGTGTTGTGTTTGTGAAAGTTCTTTGCAGTCGGTTAAATGAAGAACCAGCATCCATCCATTTTGCCTGGAACGCAATGCGCTTGTTATTTCATTACGTTCGATGCAGAAGCGTCGGGGGATGTTAAAAACTGATGACCCATATTTATTTACGTTCTTTCACCAACCTGACGGTGTGCTCTTTTACCACATCAATATTACTTAAAAACTCATTGATCGTTTGTGTCACATAATGGTCCGGTAAAATTCCTTTCTCATCCGGCAATGTGATGGCCAGCGATTCATGTGTGTTGTTGGCCACATAATATACCAGCTTTGTATTGGAGAGTCTTCGTGTGGTCATTCCGGCTGAGCAAAACTGATTGGAGCCGAGTTCCTCGCCCACAATTGTTCCAAGATTGAGGTATCGCACAATCGACATGAAATGACCGGTTGTTGAATTCCCAACTCCATCAATCATAAAATAGGATTTTCCTGAAAATCGATTTCCAAACGGGTACACAATATCCTCACCTTCTATTTTTTCTTTTTTTCCTTCAAACTGCACAGTTGAATAATAGGTAAAGGGTTTGTTAACGAGGTACTGCAGCAAATGAATACTTGCGGACTGAGAACCACCCCCATTTTGTCGCAGGTCAATGATCAGATTATTGATGCCTTTTTTATTGATCTCATCAAAGCTGCTGTCAATAAATGTTTTGAATACCTCGAAATTATTCCATCTGTAATAATTGAATGAAGCAATTCTAAGTAATGCGATTTGATTGTTCTCAATAAATTTAAGGGATAGATTCTTGCCGGATAAACCAGTTGTTCGATCAAAAAATGGTTCTTCTATGGTTGTTGCTTTCTGCAATGCAATAGGAGATTCGACGCCTTTTAAAATGATCTCATATTTTTCGGGAAAGCCCATGGCAAAAGGGATCATGGCCGTACTCCATGTATTAAAAAAATGGTTCTTCGTTGTTTCAATATAACCTTGCGCAGGTATGTGCTTGTAGCATTCTTTGATGATTTCAGCTACCGGTATTCCGTTGATGCTAACGATTTCGTCTTTTCGTTGAACGTTCTTCTGATTGTTCAATGGGTCAATAACAAATAATTGATTATTGATCCAACGGATTTGCATCGGAAACCGCATTGATTTCGGTAGTATGGATGCTTCATAATCAAAACTCCCCATATTGGTGTGTGAACAATGCACATTGGCAATGATTTCGCTGCAGTGCCAAACGAATTCAGCATAGGTTGTACTGTCAGTGATCAAGCGCTTCTTCGCTTCAATGGATTGCCGGAAGGCCTCCTTTGTTATGAACTTGAGTGCATTTGGGTGCACCTTCAATAACGTGTTCCCTAATTGATCCAAATCTGCACGATATAATTGAGCGGGAAATAGTTTATGGAATTGTTCAGCTGGAGTTTCCGGAACCCTCTCGGGGAATTTAATACGGGCTATCTGGTCTTCGGCATTAAAGTTTTCAGGATCAAGCGCCAATGACTGCGAATAATTTTTCAAAGCAAGTTCCATCTCTCCATTTTTCAGGTACCCTTCTCCTAAGTTATCATAGGCATTGGAAGAGCCGGGAAATTCGGACACAATCAACTTAAAGACTTCAATCGCATCGCTCGTTTTATTTGCCCATAAGATCGAGTAGCCGTATAAGGTAAGTTCGGTCTCATCTTCAAACTTATAAATCCGTGGAACTTCTTGCTTTAGTTTGTGGTAGAGTTTGATTCGTTCCGCAATGGATAAATGATCGTTTTCTTTCAGTTTTTGGACGATCGATTGTTGTTTGAGTAAGCTATCCCCGGATTTTGGAGCCTCCGTTGTAGAAAGGGCTGGCTTATTCATCCAACATCCCATGAGTAAACTGCAACTTAATACGGGCAACCCTATAAACTTCAGACAGTTCTTTGGCATATTGCTTTTTGTCTAAAATTAAACTGCTGCAAGTTGTTTAGCTTTCTACCATTGTAAATAAAAGTAAATGAAATGTAAAAGATTGCGAACGCAACTTATTTCTTTGTCTTTGTTGGTCGCCTGACCAACAAAATTTACTTCAACAACAACTCCGCCATCACCGAAAAGTGGTCACTCGCAAATCGTCCCATCCATGTTTGTGAAATAGTAGCATGTGTTAATACCTTCCACCTGCCTTTCAGAAAAATATAGTCGATCGGCTTATCGTTGCGTTCTTTGTTTTGAAATGCATTGAACGTACCTGTTGGTCCGTAGTGTTGTGTTTGTGAAAGTTCTTTGCTGTCGGTCAAGCGAAGCGGATTGTTTTTATCAACGATCACCTGTATTGGTTCATCGGTTGGCTCTGCATTAAAATCACCCGTAATAACAGCAGGAGTGGAGCCGGCTATTTCGTTTACTTTTTGCAGTACGAGTTTTGCACTTTCTCTCCGTGCAATTTTTCCAACATGATCGAAATGTGTGTTGAAGGCAAAGAAGATCTTCTTTGAACGCTTGTCTTTAAACTTTGCCCATGTTACAATACGTGTAATGGCTGCATCCCAACCTTTGCTGCCTTTTACAGTTGTTGTTTCACTTAGCCAGAACATATCGGTAGCAAGCAATTGTAACCGTGTGCTGTCATAAAAAATAGCGGAGTATTCACCTTTTGTTTTTCCGTCATCACGTCCGCCGCCGGTGTATTTGAATTGTGGTAAACGTTGTTGCAGATCGATCATCTGATCGTGCAATGCTTCCTGCACACCCAATAATTCGATCTTATGAAATAATACCTGCGAAGCAACATGGTCTTTACGATAGGGCCATGCATTTAAACTGTCCGATGATGTGTTGAGCCGTATGTTAAACGTCATTACCCGTAACGCTTGTTGTGCCTGTAGTAATGATACACAAATGAAGGTTGTAACAACAAGTAAGGAGATTTTTTTCATGCTGCAATGTTAAGCAGCAGCAAGTTCCTTAATATCTTTTACTTCGAGCACTTGTTTTTTGTAGCCTTTTGTGCCGGCGTTGATCATGGCTTGTCCGATTTCTGTCAAACTCACCACGCCGTTTTTGCTGATGCGTTTTACAATCGGTAACAGCCACATAAAATAGTTGTACATCTTAATGGTGTTCTTCATTCCTTTGCCCGGCTCAATAATGCCCGGCCGGAAATTGTACACTTGTGCAAAGGGAAGTTTCATGAGATCGTTTTCTGTTTTACCTTTTACCCGTGCCCACATCAGGCGGCCTTTTTCACTGCTGTCGGTTCCTGCACCCGATACATAGCAAAAGGTCATGTTGCTGTTTTGCTTCGCTAATGTTTCAGCAACATGCAGGGTGAGTGTATAGGTTAAATGATAAAACTCTTCTTCTTTTTTGCCTACTGATGATACGCCTGCACAAAAGAAACAGGCATCGTATCCTTTCAATTGATCAGCAACAGGCGAGAGGTCGTGAAAATTGTTGTGCAATAGTTCTTTCAGCTTTGGATGTGTTATGCCGCAACTTTTCCTCCCCATCACCAATACTTCGGTTACGATGGTACTGTTAAGGCATTCGTGCAGCACGCCTTCACCCACCATTCCTGTAGCGCCTGTTATGATCACTTTTATATTTGATAAAATGCTTTGTTGCATGTTCGTTTTGTTTGTGAGTGAAAAATGATTTTGCTTTCTTCAAGTTACGGTTTCTCTGTAAAACGATTCAGCAGCAGCATTTACTTTTTATCGATCCGGATAAAAATAAAAAAGCCCTCCGGTTATCCGGAGGGCTTCTATTGATCCATAAAAATTTATTGGATTTGCATGTCTTCACCACCACCACCTTCACTGCGTGTGTTCTTACGCTTAAACAGCGATGCATCAAACTTACCAAAACGGTAGTTGAAGTTTAAACGTACAAACGAAGGATCTCTTCTTCTCCAGCTGTATTGCTCCAGAATACTTGATTGAGAAAATACATTATTTCTGCGTGTACTGAATACATCGCTCCAGTTCAAGGAAAAGGAAGCAGTATTTGCTTTGATCTTAAATTCTTTACGCAGGCCGAAATCAACATAGTAGTTATCATCGATATAACCTTGTGTAGTAGAAACAGGGCCGCCACCAAAGCCACCACCACCAAAGCCGCCACCACCACGACCACCACGGCCACCGCCAGATGATACCGGTAAGATAGAACGTGAATTATAATCGCCACTCAACTGCATGCTCCATCCTTTTCCTAAACGGAATGAGTTGTTTAATTTAACTGTATAGCTGGTACGCTCATTTTGAAGATCAGGGGAAATATCACTGCCATCAATCTTCGAATAATAAACGTTTACGTTGTAATTGATCTCCCACCATTTACTCACCGTGTTGCGGAACACCAATTCCACACCAGCAGCATAACTTCTGTTTGCATTTACCCATGTGGTAATATTTGCACTGTCTGTACTTTCACCCAATAAACCTTTGTACAAATATCTCGAGATAAGATTGTTGGTTTGCTTTCCAAACAAGGTAACCAATACTGTATTGTTCTTTTCGCCGTATGTTTTTTGATACGTTAATTCGAGTGAATTTGTAAACTCCGGTTTTAGATTTGGATTACCTGTTTGATAATTGAAGATATCGCTATAGTCGGTGTTCGGTAATAATTGGAAGAAGCTCGGACGGTTAATTCTACGGCTGTAGTTCAATTGAATATCCTGCTTTTCTGCAAGCGTTTTCGATAAAAAGATACTTGGGAAAAATGCTAACGGGAATTGATTTTGAAAGCGTCCGGGCTTGCCGATTTGTTCGCCGTCATATTTTGAACTTTCAACACGCAAACCAACCTGGTAGTTAAAGTCGGCTTTTTTAATTTTCTGCGAATAAGTTGCATAAGCAGCATGTACATAATCAACATATCTGAACTCATTGCTCAATGCAGCGTTTACAGGGCCACCATTAAATGAGTTGCGCTGGAAACTTTCGAAATAGCGGATTTGCGTACGTGCACCACCTTCAAACTTGATATTCTCATTGATGGGGTCAGCATAATCAACCTGCGCTACAACCAACGAGTTGTTACCTCCTGCGTTTATCGTTTGAACATCTTGTCTGTAAAGATTGGTCCAATCTTTATCAAACCATTTTGTGTCGTCAATTGATTGATCATTTTCACTGCGGCTCTTGTTATAATTTACATCAACAGTAAATTCTTTTCCGGCACGGGGAAAATTATGTTTGAAACTTGCTGACGCACCTGCATTACGGAAGGTGCTCGTTCCATTTGTTTCACGATAACTCCAAATAGTTTTTGGTGTGCTGTATGCTGAATCGTAGCGCAGATAGTCTTGATTCAACTGATCAAAATTACCGCCACCAAAGTTTCCCGAAATTGTAATCGTGTTTCTGTTATCAATTAAAAAGTCAAAACCCGCACGGCCAAAATTGAACATGCCTTCGCTAATGTTGCGGTTACGGGTAAAAATTGTGTTTGGAGTTTTGTCGCCAAAGTTGTTACGATCTGTTTCACCAAAGCCGATGCCTTTACGTTGATTTAAACCAATGTTTGCAAAGAAGTTTACTTTTCCCTGACGGATGTTGATATCTCCACCACCATTTACACGACCTCTCATATCTACACCTGCACGAACACTTCCGCTATAACCTACACGACGATTCTTCTTCAATACAATATTGATAATAGCTGATTGGCCACCACTTGCATCAAACTTGGCAGAAGGGTTGGTAATAAGCTCAATGCTTTGAATAGCATCAGCAGGTATCTGATCCAATGTTAATACTGTGGGCCGACCATCTACAAAAATTTGCGGAGCACTGTTACGCATGGTAATGTTTCCATCAATATCAACATTCACGGTAGGTACATTCCGCATTACATCCACACCGGTGCCACCTTGTGAAACAATATTCTTTTCTACATTAAATATTTTACGATCAATACCAAGTTGCAGTGTTGGCTTTTCAGCAGTAACAACTACTTCACTCAATTGCTGTACATCTGCTTCCAGTTTAATGTTGCCAAGATCTTTATCCATCTGCGCCATCATATCTTCTGGTGCGCCGCCCGGCTTTAAACCAAAGCTGATGGTTTGTTCAATGGTTTTGAAACCGATAGCTGTAATGTATAATTTATAGTTACCCATTGGGCTCAATCCTTCCAGACTGAAATCGCCATTGGCTTGCGTTAATTGCCCTGTTACCAACACGTCTTTTCTTGATTTGCTGGCAGTATCCATCCTGTTTTGATACAACTGAACCGAAACTGCATCGATTGGCTTGTTGGTTTTGGCTTCTACAATTTTTCCATAAAAGCGGCCAATGTTCATTTGTCCACCGCCCGGACGCCCGCCACCCGGAGCTTGTGCAACCAGTTGTATGCTAATAAATAAGGATAATACTCCAAGAATAAATCTCATGTTGGTCTGTTTAAAATTGAGGCGCAAATTTCTGCGTAATTGATTAATTGTGAATTCCATTTGGTATGAATGTGTAATTAACCGTTTTAGACGGCAAATGTTCATCTGGCCCCAATTTGAATGTGATGAGTGGAAATTATTGCGTAAGAAGGGTGATGCCCACCTGAAGGAGACCGATGAGGAAACCTAATACTGCTCCGATTAATTCTACAAAACGGAACTCTTTTGCCATTACCTGGTACAGGATGTCTTCCAGCTTATCGCTTGGAAAGGCTTTTACTTTATCGGTTACAATTTGCTCCAGATCGAGTTGGTTTTTCAGCGAGGCAGAGTATTCCTTCATCATTTTTGGAAAAAGGATCTCCAGCTCTTCCATAAAAATTCCTTTCAGCTTGTCAATGGTTTTGTCGCCTATAAACATGCTGATCATGGGCATACTTTCGCCCAGCTTTACCCGGAGGAAATGATCGATATGCGTTTCAACCTGTGGTAATATTTTTTGAAGATTCTCCGGTTTGTTGATCTTTTCTTCAATATCGGAGAAGGAGAGGAGCTCGTTACTCACCAACCGTCCCAGTTTTTCAGCAAACTGCTGTTGGCGTTTTGGAAAAATTCCCTGCACACGGATCCCTAGTATATTAACGGGATTGCGGGGGTGAAACAACATTTTAATTGCCACCCAGTTGGTGACCCATCCAATAAAGCCGGAGATAACAGGAATGATTAATAACCAGTAATTCATAATTTTTCCAATGGCTGCAAAGAACGTTTATTTTTTTAAAACTGCAGAAGTGATTTGCTTGGAAAACGGAATTCCATTACTTTTGCAATCGCTTAAATACGGAGGTTGTAGCTCAGTTGGTTAGAGCATCAGATTGTGGTTCTGAGGGTCGAGGGTTCGAAACCCTTCAATCTCCCCAAAAAAATTAATCCCTGCACAAGTAGTGCAGGGATTTTTTATTCATAATTTTTGTCAATGTTGTTATGTTATATAAAACAGCTTGAATTCGAAAACCTTCCATTACTGCAAGGCTTGGTTTTGTTTTTGCGCTGTTGCTTTTTCTGAAAGTGTACCCGGGGTATAACCGTATTCTTTTTTAAATGCTTTTGTAAAATTGGATACATCACTAAAGCCAATACTGTAACCGGCTTCTTTTGGTGTTACACCATTTGATATCAATTCTTTTGCTTTCTCCAGCCGTTGTTTGTTATAAAATTCATAGAGCCTGTAACCATACACTTGTTTAAAGCGTTGCTTTAATTTGGTGCCGCTCATTTGAGCGATCCGTGCCAACTTTGAAATAGAAGGGAACTTTTCAATTTCTTCATTAGCCAGCAGTTCTTCCACACTACGCAGGCGTTTTATATCCTCATCCGGAATGATCGTTTTGTTTTTGATCACCAACGAATCGTTCAGTTGCGTAGTAAAAAAGTATTCAAGTAAAATAATGATCCTGCTTTTCAATGCCAGCTTATCGGATTCGCTGCTGAGATTGGTTTCAAAAATCCGGTTTAGTTTTTCTTCCATCGCTTCATTGATGGGAAGTTTATCGATCAACTCCAATCCCTGGCGTGTTAATAATTCTACCTGCATTTTGGTGTTGCTGTCAAAATGTTCAGCGATCCATTGAGGAGAAAAATAAATACCCAACCGTTTCAATTTTGATCCGGCTCTGTAATTCACTTCCAGTTCTGTGTTGGTAGATGAAACAAAAATGTTACTCCGGATTTTATTGAGACTGTCTGTTAACGAATCTTTTTTATGCCGTAAACGGATATAGTCGCTGATGATGGTCCTGTTGAAAAAGATGAGCAACCCCATTTGATTATTACTGATGCGGTGAAGCGTGCAATCTTCATTCAGTTCTACATTCATCAACACATAAGAGAAGGAGCGGTCAATACTATCGGCAAAACAATAACCTTTGCCGAGCGTTTCGGGTAGCGTAAACAAATTATTCTTTGCATCGGTACCGGTTGCTTTGCAAAGTTCCTGTATCCAGGTTTTGAAGTTTTTCTGTTTAAATCGAAGAATCATCCGATGCTAAAGTACGGTAACGGTTTGAAATGTTATGTAGAACGAAATATGATAATTGATCATCAGTTCAGGCGTTGTTTAATTTCCTGCAGTTTTAACAACGCTTCAACCGGTGTGAGGCGGTTAATGTCCATTCCTTCCAGCATGGTACGTATTTCATCAAAAGTTTGCGAGTGGATGTCAAAAATATTCAACTGCATTTTTTGTGTGGGTAATTGTTTCAGTTGTTCTTTTATATCGCTGCTGCTTCGTTGGTCTTCGAGTTGTTTGAGGATTTCGTTGGCACGGTTGATCAGCGACAAAGGCATGCCCGCCATTTTTGCTACATGGATACCAAAGCTATGTGTGCTGCCACCGGGTGCCAGTTTGCGTAAAAAGATCACCTTGTTTCCCACTTCTTTATTGGTAATATGATAATTCTTGATCCGTGGAAATTTTTCTTCCAGCTCATTCAGTTCATGATAATGGGTGGCAAATAATGTTTTAGGTTGAAAGGTTGATTGATGTAAAAATTCGGCAATGCTCCACGCAATGGAAATGCCATCGTAAGTAGAAGTACCTCTGCCAATTTCATCTAACAGAATTAAACTTCTTGCCGACAGATTATTGATGATGCTGGCGGTTTCATTCATTTCCACCATGAATGTACTTTCGCCGCCGCTCAGGTTATCGCTGGCACCAACCCGTGTAAAAATTTTATCGGTTAGTGGAATGCTGGCTGCCGATGCCGGTACAAAACTTCCCATGTGTGCCATCAATACAATTAATCCTGTTTGACGCAGCAATGCACTTTTACCACTCATGTTCGGGCCGGTGAGAATAATGATCTGCTGTTGTTCTTTATCCAGCAACAGATCGTTTGAAATATAGGGTTCACCAACCGGAAGGTTACGTTCAATTACGGGATGGCGTGCATCTTTCAACACAAGCTCGGCACCATCCTGTATTTGCGGACGAACATACTTGAACTGCAATGCATTTTCTGCAAAGCAACCAATGCAATCAAGAATGGCCATTACTTGCCCATTGGTTTGAATAGGACCAATATATTCCTGCAGTTCGATCAATATTTTTTCAAACAACTCGGTTTCTATCTTCAGGATCTTTTCTTCAGCACCAATAATTTTTTCTTCGTATTCTTTTAGCTCCGGTGTAATATAACGTTCAGCATTGGCAAGCGTTTGTTTCCGTGTCCACTCAGCCGGCACTTTATTTTTGTGCGTATTTGTTACTTCTAAGTAATAACCAAACACATTGTTGAATGCAATTTTCAACGAGGGGATGCCTGTTGCTTCACTTTCACGCTGCTGTATTTCCAGCAAATATTCTTTGCCATGATGGGCAATTCGTCGAAGCTCATCTAATTCACTGTTGATGCCATCACGGATCACATCACCCTTACTGATCATCACTGGTGGATTCTCCACTACTTCATTCAGAATTTTTTCAGCGATATAATGGCAGGGGTTAATGGTGTCACTTAAACGTTTGAGATAGTTGTTCGAAGAAGTGTTGCATTGTTCTTTGATCTTTTCTGCAAATCCCAATCCTTTTGCCAAATGAAGAATTTCTCTTGGGTTGATCTTCTTCAATGGAAGTTTTGCAACCAGTCGTTCCACATCGCCACACTGTTTGATCAATAATTGCAATTGCTTTTTTAATTCCGGTTCCAGTATCATTGATTGAACAGCATCCAATCGTTCATTGATGCGTTCTTTGTCTTTCAATGGCAACACCATCCAGCGGCGCATTAACCGGGCGCCCATGGGTGAAACAGTATTGTCTAACACTTTCAATAATGAGTTACCTCCATCGGCATTACTTCCCAGTAATTCAAGATTGCGGATGGTGAAACGATCCATCCATAAATAATCTGCTTCATCTAAACGTTGCAGCGAAGTAATATGATTAAGGTTGGGATGCTCGGTATCACGCAAATAATGTAACACAGCACCTGCTGCAATACTGCCGAGTGTGAATGTTTCTATTCCAAACCCTTTCAGTGAATGTGTTTGAAAATGTTTCAGCAGCAACTCTGTTGTATATGCTTCACTAAAGATCCATTCTTCTAAGTGATAGGTATAAAACTTAGTACCGAAATGTTCTTTAAATTGTTTTTGTTTGTTACGTTGAAAAACAACTTCAGCAGGTTTCAAGCTTTGCAATAGTTTATCAGCATACTCCCTGTTTCCTTCCGCTACAAAAAACTCACCCGTACTGATATCAGTAAACGCTAAACCGTATTGCTCATTCTCTTCATGAATAGCCGCAAGAAAATTGTTGCTGTTATGTTCAAGCAACTTATCGCTGGTAGCTGTGCCGGGAGAAAGTAATTCTGTTACGCCACGTTTTACAATTCCTTTTGCCTGCTTGGGATCTTCTAACTGATCACAAATAGCAACACGATGGCCGGCTTTTACCAGTTTATGTAAATAGGTGTCTAATGCATGGTGCGGAAAGCCGGCAAGTTCATTACTGTCGACAGAGCCATTGTTTCGTTTGGTTAATGTAATACCAAGCACACGTGAAGTAACGATGGCATCTTCACCAAATGTTTCATAAAAATCACCTACCCGGAATAATAAAATTGCATCAGGATATTTTGCCTTGATCGCTTTGTGTTGTTGCATCAATGGAGTATCTCCGCCTGCTTTTGCCATGGCGGCAAAAATAAGGAAGCCCCTTGTTCAGTAAGCGATTAATTGTTCAGACTTTTCTTACAGGTACTCGATCTCATATTCAATTTCTGCAAAAGCAGCAAACATGGCGCTTACACCACAGTACTTTTCCTTCGACATGGTTACGGCCTTTTGTACTTTTTCCTGATCTTCTTCTTTTACCTTGATCTTATAAGTGATCTTCACCCATTCGTATGTTTTGGGTGTTTCATTGGTGAGATCAGCTTCAACATCCATGCTGAAATCGCTGAACTCCACACGCATTTTGTTCAAGAGGCCTACTACATCAATGCCGGTACAGCCAGCCAGAGAGGAAAGCATCAGCTTTTTGGGGCGTGGTCCCATATTGGTTCCACCGTTCTCTTCAGTTGTATCTATAATAATGGTATGATTGTCGAGGTGGCTTGTGAATCGCATGCCGCCTTCAAAACGGGTCGTAACTACATGATCTGCCATAAAAACCTGAATTTTAGCGCAAACCTATGGAAATATGGCGCACATTTGCAATTCTGCACAAAAGGGCGGTAAAAAAGGGGAAAGAAAAATGTGATTTAATTTCCTTTTTTTAGTCGAATTCTCCTACCTTTGCCGTCCAAAAAATTTGTATCATGGCTAGAGTTTGTCAGCTTACAGGAAAAGTGCCGGTTGGTGGAAACAAGGTGTCGCACTCAAATATTAAGACCAAGCGTCGTTTTTTACCGAACCTGCAAACCAAGCGTTTCTTCCTCGCTGAAGAAGATAAGTGGGTTACGCTGAAGGTTTCTACAGAAGCGATCCGTACAATCAATAAAAATGGTTTGTACAGCGTGGTGAAAGAGTTAAGAGAAAAGGGAGTACATATTTAAGAAACATATTTTAAACAGAGCACAATGGCAAAGAAAGGTAATCGTGTTCAGGTAATCCTGGAGTGTACAGAGCACAAAACATCGGGTCAGGCCGGTACTAGTCGCTATATCACTACCAAGAATAAAAAGAACACACCTGAGCGTTTGGAGTTGAAAAAATTCAACCCGATCCTGAAAAAGGTAACTACGCACAAAGAAATCAAATAATGTGTTTCGTACACATTTGAATTACTCAAACTAATAACCTCCGGGTTAAAAATTAAGAAGTCATGGCAAAAGCAGCTTCAAAGAACGCAAAGATCAAAGACGCTAAAGCAGCGGCTGAATCAAAAAACTGGACAAAAGTGATCCGTGCTGAACGCAGCCCGAAGTCAGGTGCATACACGTTCAAAGAACAAATTGTGCACAAGGACAAGGTGAAAGATTACCTGGCCACAAAATAACTTATACCTGATCAGTATATTCAAAGCTGTTCCAAGTTGACCAAACATGGAGCGGCTTTGTTGTTTTTATACACTGCGTGTTTCATTGTAATATTGTAAAAACGGAATCATGGGTTTTTTTGGAAAATTATTCGGTAAGAAAGAAAAAGAAAGTCTCGACCAGGGTTTGGAAAAAACCAAAGAAGGATTTTTAGGAAAGATCGCCAGAGCTGTTGCGGGTAAAAGCACTGTTGATACAGAAGTGCTCGATAACCTGGAAGAAGCATTGGTAAGTGCCGATGTAGGCATTGAAACAACCGTTGCCATTATTGAACGCATTGAAGCAAGGGTAGCAAAAGACAAATACATCAACACATCCGAGCTCAATTCCATTCTTCAACAGGAAATTGAAAGCATGTTGGTGGATGCGCCGGCTGATACAACCTATTCCAACTTTGATCTTCCAAAAGGTAAAAAGCCGTTTGTGTTAATGATCGTAGGGGTAAACGGAGTGGGTAAAACAACTACTATCGGAAAACTGGCACACCATTTTACCCAAGCGGGTAAGAAAGTGATGCTGGGTGCGGCCGATACCTTCCGTGCTGCAGCTGTAGATCAGTTAACGATCTGGAGCGAACGTGCAGGTGTACCAATTGTAAAACGGGAGATGGGCAGCGATCCGGCATCGGTTGCCTTTGATGCAGTGAGCAGCGCCGTGGCGAAGGATGTTGATATCCTCATCATTGATACGGCTGGCCGGCTTCATACCAAAACCCATTTGATGGAAGAGCTGAGCAAGATCAAACGTGTAATTCAGAAAGTGATCCCGGATGCGCCGCATGATGTGTTGCTGGTACTCGATGGGTCAACCGGGCAAAATGCGATTGAGCAGGCAAAGCAGTTTACAGCAGCTACCGATGTTACGGGGCTGGTGATCACCAAACTGGACGGTACTGCCAAAGGTGGTGTAGTGTTGGCAATTGCACATCAGTTTCAGATCCCGGTGAAGTTTATAGGTGTGGGAGAGAAAGTGGAAGATCTGCTGGTATTCGACAAACATGAGTTTGCCGACAGTTTGTTTAGTATCAAATAAGGTCGAATAGCAACAATACAAACAGTCGCTAAAAATAAAAACCTCCTGTAATCAGGAGGTTTCTTTTTTGATTCGCTAGAATCTTATTTCTTCTTAGCGGCTTTTTTAGCAGCTTTCTTTTTAGGAGCAGCTTTTTTAGCAGCTTTCTTTTTTGGAGCAGCTTTCTTTTTAGGAGCGGCTTTTTTAGCGGCTTTTTTTGGAGCAGCTTTTTTAGCGGCTTTCTTTTTTGTTGCCATTTTTTGTAGAATTTAATGATTAGTAAAAAAACTTAACAGGGTAAAAATAAAAAAATTTTTTATTTAAAAAAATTTTTTTAAGCACCTGCTAAAACGGGGGCAACAGAAACAAACGTTTTATTGTCTTTTCCTTTTTTAAATTCTACGAGTCCATCAGCTAATGCAAAGATGGTAAAGTCCTTACCAACACCAACGTTTTTACCAGGATGATAAACCGTTCCACGCTGGCGGATAATGATGTTTCCGGCTGCAGCAGGTTGTCCGCCATAGATCTTTACACCAAGGCGTTTGCTTTGTGAATCACGACCGTTCTTTACACTACCTTCACCTTTTTTATGTGCCATTTTATAACAATTTGACGTTTTGAATATTTATACACATGTTCGTTGAAAAGCTCAACAAACTCATTTTTTACGCAATTCCTGTTACTTTGATCTGCGTATAAAGCGTACGATGACCTTTCTTTTTACGGAAACCTTTACGACGTTTCATTTTAAACGCAATCACTGTTTTGCCTTTTCTTTCTGCAAGAATTTCAGCTTTCACTTTCACGTTCGCATCAGCTCCAACGCTGATGTTACCATCGGTATCAACATACAATACATCAGAAAACTCAACCTGATCACCTGCGTTACCATCAATGTGGGGAACGTACAGGCTCTGACCTTCTGATACTTTAAACTGCTGACCGGCTATTTTAACAACTGCAAACATAACTTTCCAATATTAGGGCTGCAAAGGTAGGGATAAAATTTCGTTGAAAACAAGTTTCCACACAAAAAATTTGCTCTCATTTTAACGGGATGCTTTGAGCTGGTAAAGCTAAATTTGTGACCTCTTAAACGAGGACTTGGAATGAAAATTAAATCAGTATTGGCAAAACCCTTTGCCGGTTATATATATAAGACCATCCAGAAAAATAAATTAACGGCTGTGCCAGATCAGGAGCAGATCCTGAAGCAGTTGATCAAAGTGGGGCGAGGTACCGATTATGGCAAAGAGCTGGGGCTGGACAAGGTAAACGGCTACGACGAATACAAACAGGCCGTGCCCATCAGGGATTATGAGCAAATGCGGCCCTGGATCGATAAGATCATTGAAGGCAAGCACAATGTATTGTGGAAGGGCGTTCCTCTTTATTTTGCCAAAACATCGGGCACCACCAGCGGAGCGAAATATATCCCCATCACCAAAGAATCGGTCAGCAATCATTTTGGAACCGCCCGGAACGCCGCTCTTTGTTATGCATCTGAAACCGGTAATACCCGTTTTTTCGATGGAAAACTCATCTTTCTATCCGGGTCACCGGAGCTGGAGCGGATCGGTAATATTCCCACCGGCCGGTTAAGCGGCATCTCCAACCACCTGATTCCGAAATACCTGCGTACCAATCAGCTCCCATCATACGAAACCAATTGTATTGAAGATTGGGAAACCAAACTGGGCAAAATAGTGGATGAAACCATTCACCAGAATATGACCCTCATCAGCGGTATTCCGCCATGGATGCAGATGTATTTTGATGAATTGATGAGCCGCACCGGGAAAAAGGTAGGCGATATTTTCCCCAATTTCAGCGTAATGATCCAGGGTGGGGTGAATTTTGAACCCTACAAAGCCAAACTGTTTGAAAGCATTGGACGAAAAATCGATTGTATTGAGTTGTTCCCCGCCAGCGAGGGCTTTTTTGCCTTTCAGGATTCGCAGGAAGCAGAGGGATTATTGCTAAACACCAATGATGGGATTTTTTACGAGTTTGTGCCGGCAGCAGAAATTCATACCGAAAACCCAACGAGACTAACGTTGAAAGATGTGAAAGTGGGTGAAAACTATGCACTAATTATAAATAGTAATGCCGGACTTTGGGGCTACAATCTTGGCGATACCGTGAAATTCGTATCTACCAGTCCGTACCGGATCGTTGTTACAGGACGTATCAAACATTTTATTTCTGCTTTTGGTGAGCATGTAATCGGGGAAGAAGTGGAGCAAAGTCTGCTCAAGGCTGCAGCCGAGGAAAATATACATATCACAGAATTTACAGTTGCCCCTATGATCCAGCAGGGCGAAGGAAAAAGCTACCATGAATGGTTTATTGAGTTTGAAAACCGCCCCTCAGATATGGAACGGTTTGCCAACAAACTCAATGAGCTGATGCGGAATCAGAATATTTATTATGATGATCTTATTGCCGGCAATATTTTAAAGCCACTCAAGATCACCCCGATGAAAAAGAATGGATTTATCGATTACATGAAAAGTATTGGTAAATTGGGCGGACAAAACAAAGTGCCACGTCTCAGTAACGATCGCAAGATTGCCGATGCGTTAGTGAAATGGGTAGATAATTAATTGACGAAGTAAGATGCAGGCTGCCTGTCTCTGCAGCATCATCACACAAGAATATATATGCAGCAACAACAAAAGAAACGTATTGCCATTTTCGGATCAACGGGTTCCATCGGTACACAGGCACTGGATGTTATAGAAGCAAATCCCGAACTGTTTGAAGTAGAAATTCTCACCGCTCATACAAATGATGAACTGCTGGTAAAGCAGGCGTTGCAATTCAATCCCAATGCAGTTGTAATTGTTGATGAAAAAAAATATCAAAAAGTAAAAGATGCATTGGCTTCAACCGATGTAAAAGTATTTACAGGCGAACAGTCATTGGAAGAAGTGGCAGCGTTTGATACGTATGATATGATGCTGGCTGCTATTGTCGGCTTTGCCGGATTGAAACCTACATTGCGGGCCATCGAAAATAAAAAAGCCATTGCATTAGCTAACAAAGAAACGTTGGTGGTTGCAGGTGATATTGTGATGCAGAAAGCAGTGGAGAACAGGGTGCCGATTATTCCGGTTGACAGTGAGCACTCGGCCATTTTTCAATGTTTGGTTGGGGAACACAGAAATAAGATCGAAAAAATTATTCTTACAGCAAGCGGTGGTCCCTTTCGTGGACGAAAGCCTAACTTTTTAGTGAATGTAAAACGGGATCATGCGTTGCAGCATCCCAACTGGAGTATGGGTGCTAAAATTACCATTGACTCTGCCACCTTGATGAACAAGGGGCTGGAGATGATCGAAGCAAAATGGTTGTTTAATCTTGCACCTGAACAGATACAAGTGGTGATTCATCCGCAAAGCATTATTCACAGCATGGTGCAATTTGAAGATGGAAGTATTAAAGCTCAAATGGGCTTACCTGATATGAAACTGCCGATTCAATATGCGATGGCGTTTCCGCAGCGGATTGCCAATCAGTTTCCACGCTTTGATTTTAAAAAGATCAACACATTGAATTTTGAAGAGCCTGATCTTAAAACCTTCCGCAATCTGGCCTTGGCAATTGATGCATTGAATAAAGGAGGTAATCTTCCCTGTATCATGAATGCGGCCAACGAAATTGCTGTGTGGGCGTTTTTGCGCAACCGGGTTGGATTTTTGGATATGACGGATATTATTGAAAAGACGATGAACCATGTTCCGTTTATTGAAAAGCCAACATTGGATGAGTACCTGGATAGTGATGCAGAGGCAAGAAACTACACCGCATCGTTGATCCAACTTTAATTTTGTAAAAGTTTTGGATTCAGCCTCCTGTTTTTCTTCGATATTTGCAGATTCCGTATTTGACCTACAACGTTTATAATTATTTTTTAATCTATGTTATTAGCAATTAACTGGGCCGAGTTTGGGATCAAAGCCGCACAATTATTATTGTCGCTTTCCATCCTCATCATCTTTCATGAATTCGGACATTTTATTACAGCACGTTGGTTTAAATGCCGTGTTGAAAAATTCTATTTATTTTTTGATCCCTGGTTCTCTATTTTCAAAAAGAAAGTCGGCGATACAGAATATGGTATCGGCTGGCTGCCATTAGGCGGTTATGTAAAAATTTCCGGGATGATCGATGAGAGCATGGACAAAGAAGCCATGAAACTACCTGCCCAAGACTGGGAGTTTAGAAGTAAACCGGCCTGGCAACGTTTGATCATTATGATTGGCGGTGTAACGGTGAATGTGTTGCTTGCGTTTATCATTTATGCCATGATTTTATTTGTGTGGGGTGAAGACAGAACACCAATGAACAGTTTGAAAGATGGTATTTGGACTCAGCACTCCTTAATGAACGAAATTGGTTTGCGTAACGGTGATAAAATACTGGAGGTTAATGGGAAACCAATTGAATATCTTGAAGACTTAAATCTGAAAGTATTCATTGGTTCAGGTGGGAAAATACTTGTTGAACGGAATGGTAAAAATCATGAAATTAATATACCTGTTCGATTAATAGGAAAACTAATTGAAAGTAAACGAAAGAGAGGTTTATTAGCATATCGTATTCCATCAATTGTTGGCGCCTACGATCCAAAGGATACAGCTTTTGGTAAGCAGGCGGGTTTACAGGAATATGATAAAATTATTGCAATAGATGGCAATCCCGTTTCTTTTTACGATGAAATGCCTACGTTATTTCAGCAAAAGAAAAGTGCAACAGCACAAATGACAGTTGTTCGTAAAAATGATACGCTTCAACTTACAACAAAAGTTGATAAAGAAGGAAGAGCAGGAATTCCTTATCTCAATCATAGTCAATATGCTGAAATGGGTATTATCAAGATCAATCATCAAAGCTTTGGTTTTTTTGAATCGTTTCCTGCCGGTGTAAATAAAACGTTTCGTAAGTTAGGTGAGTATGTTGACCAGTTCAAACTTATTCTCAATCCTGATACTGAAGCCTACAAAGGCATCGGTGGTTTCAAATCGATGGGTTCTATTTTCCCTTCAGAATGGGATTGGGAAAGTTTCTGGAATATCACAGCTTTATTCAGCATCATTCTTGCGTTCATGAACCTGTTGCCCATTCCTGCACTGGATGGCGGGCATGTTCTTTTCACATTAATCGAAATGATCACCGGACGTAAACCAAACGAGAAATTTTTAGAATACGCACAAATTGTGGGCATGGTAATTCTATTTGGTTTATTGATCTATGCAAACGGAAATGATCTGTTTGGCTGGAACAGATAAAAGTGAATTGATAATTCTTTAATGGATAATTAAAAATGAGAAGACAGGAATTGTCTTCTCATTTTTTTTGATGCTGTTTAAAGTTCTATACCAATTTTCTTCATTAAGATAGAAGCATTCATACTTTGGCAGATACCCCTTTTTAATTTGTAATCGAAGTATAATTCATCGGCATTTACCTGCACATCAAAATGATAGTTGTGTATGCTTACCGGATATTCATGTGCAAGATTGGCGAGTTCCAGATCATGTGTTGCTAAAATGCCGGTTGCTTTATGTTGCAGTAATTGTTTAATGAGTGCTTTTGATCCAGTGTGACGATCGTTTGAATTGGTGCCTCGTAATATTTCATCCAGTAAAATAAACACCGGCTCATTGTTATTCACTGCATCAATGATCTGTTTCAATTTCTTTAGCTCTGCATAAAAAGTAGAAGTGCTTTCTTCCAGATTATCTTTAATGCGCATACTGCTCATTACTTTCAACGGAGTAACTGTTAATTTCTTTGCACAAACAGGTGCACCCATTGCAGCTAATACCATGTTTACTCCCACACTTCGCAGGAAGGTGCTTTTGCCCGCCATATTTGAACCGGTGATGAGATTGATCTGCTCTTTTCCGATAGTAGAAAAATCATTCAATACATTTTTGCTTTCATCAATTAACGGGTGACCTAATTGCTCAGCAATAAAAGTTGGCTCATCTATTTTTAATTGCGGGAAACTCCAATGCGGATGATTGAATGCAACTATGGCAATACTGTTCAGTGCTTCCAGTTCTGCCAATGCATCAAACCAATGATTGATCTGCTGATTATTTTTTTGTTTCCAATTCTCCAATTGAAGTACTTGCTGCAGATCCCATAGCAGAAAAATGTTCAATGGAATAAATACAACAGGGTTCAAACGGTAATCGAATCGGTTGAAGATATTTTTCAGTTGAAAGATCTGTTGCGATGCTTTTTGATTGCCGGTATAAAATTGTTGTTTTAACGAAGTGAGTAACGGGTCTTGAAAAGTAACCTGCTCGATACAGGCAATACTCTTCGATAGCGTTTCCATTTCTTCGGTGATCTTGTTGAGCTTTCGATAGAGCGGTACAATAATGCGGGTAATGGCAAATGCCACAATTGTAAATACTAAGGCCGAGCGGAGAAAAACCTGATAGCTGATCACATCAAACAGAAAACAAATCAATGTGCTGACTGCTACGATCGGGAACAAATAACGAATGACATGCCATATTTTTTTATGAATGAATTGATTTCCTTCCTTCAGCCAATCTTCCATTTTCTGTTGCGTTGCAATAGTAATAATGGCTGATGAACCATAGGCCTGTAACTCTTGACGCCAGTTTGTATTTTGTATCAACTCCTGAACTGCTTGTTGCCGTGCCTGAATCGTAATAGCATTTGATGGAGCTAATAACCAACCGGCCAAACGTTGATTTCCTTGTTGTGAATTTGTACGGTTGATGTATTGATAAAGCGAAGCCCGGCCGAAGATATCAAGATCGCCTGCGTACGGATGTTCATCTTTATAAAATTCACTGCCATCTTTTTGATGTGTGTACTTGTGTTGCAGGTAAAGTAATTCCTGCTGATTAATAGCGATCAACCTTTCATGATGACTGATGGCATCTTTGTTTGCAAAATCTTTTCGCACAGCAAATAAAAACACTGCCAGTCCGGTTGCAAAAATGGCTGCTGCTAAAAAAATACCGTACTCAGCAAACAACCAGATGAGCAAACCGGTTGCAACCAGAATCCCGAATCGAGTCCAGCCAAGAAGCTGTTTTTGTTTCAGAAGATTGTTTAAGTGATTTTTTAAATCTTCTAGTTGTTTTCTGTAAAAATTTTCTGGTGTAATAGTTCCTGCCATGTTGTAAAACTAAGAAAGAAAGAAACAATGACTTTGTTTTACTGTTTGTACTCTTACCGTCTCTTTTTGTGTGCCACACTATAGAACTGCGGGTGACCTACCGTACCATAGTACAAGAGTGCGACGCCGATGCCGACGATGCACTTACAAAGGCCGGTAACAGAAATAAATGTATTTTTGCTGTCCGCAGCTACTTTGTACTTTTCACTTTGTACTTCGTACTCGCAAATGGGGCTGCCTGGTTTTGACAGCATAGATCTTTGAAGGTGTAAGCATGCAGTGCGTTGGATAATTAGCACTTTAATCTGAATATTCAAAAACTCAAATGGCAATACACAGTATGCCATGGCCGCTTAATCAGTGATTAGGTAGTCATTAGGGCCGCCGAACAGGTTGATCTGTTACCAAGTTCCGCCGCCGACTCAAACACAAAACAGGTTGCTGTAACAGAAGGCTGTGACTGTTGCAAAAGACCATCCAGCTACGTATTACATTGGTATGTTCATGTCCTGTGTAGTGCCGACAATCAATCATGAAATAAGCATGTAGAAAGCTTTTGGCGAATATGTTTGGACAGCGGTTCGAATCCGCTCAGCTCCACTTTAACCCTGAGACCATTTATTATAAAGGTTTCAGGGTTTTTTATTTAGTGAATTATCGATATTGAGGTACCTATATTATTTGCAAATAAATGGTTAAACGTTCAACCATTTATGTCTTTGTATTCAAAGTAGCGAGAAATTATTCTTATTTGCGAATAATTTGAGCAATGAACTTTATGCTTTGATACCATGTTATGTATAAATTATCAATCAATGTCCTCGTACATTGATGATCAATTAATTTTTCGTATTTATAATGGTTGAGTATTTTCCCGAACTTGCAATTGAAAAGAATCAATTCCATTGACCCAAATTGCTGCTATAAAAATTGGTGACGAGTCTGTTTTTGAGCAGGTGTATGCGTTGCACCATGAAAAACTGTACTTCTACATTCTGAAGAAAACGAGCTCGAGCTATATCGCAGAGGAAGTGGTGCAGATGACATTTATTAAGCTTTGGAACTACAGGCAAAGTTTGTCGGAAGAATTTTCATTGGAAGTACAACTCTTCCGAATTGCAAAAACTACTTTAATTGATCTTTTACGAAAGAATGCCAACCAGCGAGAGGTACTGGATCGTTATGCAGATGTTATTCCCCAGGAAAGTGAAAACGTAATGTCCAACCTAATGAAAAAGGAAGCTGGCGAACGGATCAGTGCGATTATTGAGCGGTTGCCGCCTGTGCGTAAAAAAGTGTTTCAATTAAGCCGTGAAAGTGGATTGACACACAAAGAGATTGCAGCGGAACTTTCGCTCACTACTAAAAATGTTGAGAACCATATAGCAAAGGCCATTAAGCAGATACGAAAAGCTTTCAAAGTTCTTATTTTTTCTTTGTTATGGTTGCTTCTGCTTGTTTTTAAATAAATATTTTTCAGGGTAGGAGGGGGTAATTGCTTTTGAAGCGTATTATATAACAGTATTAACAGACTACATGAAGATTACGGATCAACTCATCGAACAATTTTTTCAGGATCAATGCAATGCTTCGGAGGTTGAGGCTGTGATTGCGTACCTGAATGAGCATCCGGGTGTTGTTGAACAATATATTGGTGAAGCGGATTGGTCTGATTTTCAGCAAATGAACAGGTTGCACCCTGTAGTGTCGGAAAAAATGCTTTCAACGATCCGTCAATCAACTTACGGGGAAGTGAAAGCAAGAACATGGCTGCGATATGTGGCAGCGGCCGCAGTGCTTATTACAATAGGTTTTGGGGTGAACTATTTTACCCGAAATGGTAACGAGGTGATAACCGAACAGACGGCAGTGGTTGAAAAAGACAGTGCTTCACCTGTTTTGAAATTAGTGACTAACAAAACGAAGAATGCTCAGGAAATAAAGTTGGCAGACGGTTCAGTTGTTATGTTAGAGGCTAACAGTGAACTTCAATACTACGAACCTTTTGAAGCAGAAAAGAGAAGTTTTTATTTAAAGGGTGAAGCTTATTTTAAAGTTGCAAAAGATAAAACGAAACCGTTTACTGTTTACAGTAACGAAATATCCACAACGGCCCTTGGAACCGCTTTCACCGTGAGTGCGTTTGAAACCAATGCGATGATAACAGTGAAGCTACACGAAGGAAGAGTAGTTGTTAAAGGGGGAGTAAAGTCGACGAAATTGGAAAGGGATTATTTTCTTATACCCGGAGATGAATTCAGATATAACCGGACCACCAATGTTGCTACGGTTGTAAGAAGTTCGAAACCGTTAAGCAATAAAAAGAACGGCGATGTAAAAACAGATGATGAGAACGAATCGAACTGGTTTATGTTTAACAATCAGAAACTGAGCCAGGTGCTTGATCAGTTATCAGCGATCTATAATGTAAAAATTGAGTATTCAGGTACGGAGTTGAACAAGATGAATTTTATCGGGAAAATTGAAAAGTCTGATTCAATTGAACAAATACTAAACGACATAGCCTTGCTGAATAATCTAACTGTTACGAAAACAGATAGTGGTTATTCGATACGAAGAAAGTAATACAAATCAACTATAGATAACGATTTACTTCACTGGTTTTATCAGTGATCAGGGATTCTTTTACCATAACAAAAAAAACTGCTAAAATGAAGAAAGGATTGCTTGCAGCATTAGGACGGCTATTGCCTGCGCTTACATTATTATTAAGTTTATCTGCTTCTGCGCAGGAACGAACCAGTAATGTTACCGGTATTGTACGTAGTGAAAATGGCGAACCATTGGCTAACGTTACAGTGGTGGCAAAAAATAACAGTACGAATTTAACATCGGGCACACAAACAGACAGCTCAGGTATTTTTAAGTTTAGTAAACTTCCCGTTAGCGGACGTTACAGTTTTATTTTTTCCAGTATTGGATATGAACCTCAAACCTTATCCGGTTATGCACTCAAAGAAGATGCAACCACTTCCATCATTATTAAATTAAAGGACAGCACTGCTCTATTGAGTGATATCGTAGTGATTGGATATGGTACACAGAAGCGGCAACAAATGTCAACAGCAGTTTCAACGGTAAAAATGAACACTGTTGATCAGGGTGCCGGCTATAACCCTGTAAAAATGTTGCAAGGCAGGGCAAGTGGAATTAATATCACAAGCGCATCGGGCATTCCGGGTGCAAGGCCTGTTGTTTTAATCCGTGGTGTAGGTTCAATCAGTGGGAATAGTGCTCCGCTTTTTGTTGTTGATGGCGTTCCAAACGAAGGTGGTTATCCAAACATTAATCCGAACGATATTGAATCAATGGAAGTATTGAAAGATGCTTCGGCGGCTTCTATTTATGGGAGCCGTGCAAACAGTGGTGTTGTATTGATCACTACAAAAGCCGGAGCGATTGGAAAAACGGTGGTTGAGTTTGAAGCACGTCAGGGATTTGGCGTAATAGCCAATGATATTACAATGGCGAACTCAACTGAGTACGCAAATGTGATGCAGGTAGCAGTTGATAATTACAACGCACAACGTGGAACTTCATTGGTGTATTACAGACCGCTGGCTTCTGAAATCGAAGAAACTGACTGGACAAAAGTGGTGCAACGCTCCAATGCAAAAACGTCCAATTATAATTTATCGGTGAGTGGTGGAAATGAGAAAACAACCTACTTCACTTCATTTGGTGCGTTTAAACAGGAAGGTATTTTAAAAACGAGCGAGTTTAATCAGTATTCATATCGTATCAAATTGAACCATAAGTTAAATCGTATTCTACAGTTTAATACGAATCTTGCTTTTACATTGGCTGACAGAGATTTAATTGAAGAAGAAAATTCAGGACTAAAAGTTTTACGAACAGCACGGGAGGAACAACCCTGGTACAGTCCGTACACCGCCAGCGGCGATTATAAAGTAAATGGAACGCAGTTGATCAGACACAATCCACTTATGTTGATCAACGAAGAAAAATGGAACTCAAAACGATATGAAGGTATTGGCTTAATCAGTCTCGATGTAAAACCGTTTAAAGGATTTAAATACACCCCATCGGTAAAAGTATTTGCATCATATTACGATGAGAAAAAAACACTGACAGAGAAAATGGTAGCGAGAGCCCAAAGTGCGGGCTGGGGTGCCATTGCGCAAAATAAGGATACCCGCTTACGTTATGTTATTGACAACCTGTTTCAATACAATAACCAGGTTGGTGATCTGGACTACAGTATACTGGCAGGGCATTCGTTTGAACGGTTTTCGTCAGAAGATTTTGGTGTGTTGAGTGATAATTACGCAAACGGTGCATTTCCATCGAGCAGTTTTGGACTGATCAATGCAGGACCGAATATTTATGCAAATGGTTTTGGATATACTGCATTCGGGTTGGAGTCATATATCAGTCGGTTGAATCTCAGTTACCAGGGAAAATATATGTTGAATGCCAGTATGCGGATCGATGGTGCGTCAAAGTTTTCGCAGGATAAACGCTACGGTACATTCCCATCTGTTTCAGCCGCATGGTTGATCCATAAAGAAGCGTTTATGGAAAAGCAACAATTGTTTGATGAATTGAAACTCAGAGCAAGTTATGGTGTTACGGGAAGTATTTCGGGTGTGGGTAATTTTGCATCACGTTCACTAGTAACATCTGGTACAAACTCTTATAACGGGCAATCAGGATTCTCTTTATCACAAATCGGTCAACCGATTACCTGGGAAAAAGCGCAGCAAACAAATGTTGGAATTGATGCGAGTATCCTGAACAACCGCTTGTCGTTTTCAGTTGATGTGTTTCAACAACGCACATCTGATCTTTTATACAATAAGCCGGTGCAGGCCACGTCGGGTTATACCACCATTGCTTCCAACATTGGCGTGATGGAAAACAGTGGAATCGAATTCTCTGCTTTTGGTAAAATTCTCACCAAAAAATTTAAGTGGGATTTTGGCGGAAACATTTCGTTTGTAAAGAACAAGGTTGTTTCATTAATTGATAATACCAACTTTCTGATTGTTCCATCTTCCGGATCAAATCTGTATGGTGGCCAGATGCATGCGTTAATAACAGGGCAGCCGGTGAGTACCTGGTTTATCTATGAGCAAACCGGCATTTATCAAACGGATGCCGACGTGCCAACTGCATTGTTTGCTAAAGGTGTACGAGCAGGCGATGTAATCTACCGAGATGTAAATAAGGATGGGGATATCACTGACGCAGATCGATTGAATGTGGGCAAATCTATTCCTGATTTCTTTGGTGGGTTTACTTCAAATTTATCGTATGGCGGATTTGAATTGAGTTTGTTTGGTCAATTCGCTGTTGGCAATAAAGTAATGGCCGCCTGGAGGGGTGTAAATGGTACGGAAGGAACGGACCATCTTGGTAATGCATTTTCTAATACCAGACTTTTGAACGGCACAACTGTAGAGCAGTTTTTTGGAATAAGAAAAGAAGTGGCGCTGAATTACTGGAATGGGCCGGGTACAAGTAATACCACTCCACGACCTGTGCGGCGTGGTGTGCATACAGGGTACGGTTCGGCAGGTTATAATTTTCTTACAAGTACACGTTTCTTAGAAAATGCGTCTTACTTCAAACTGAAAACAGCAACACTGTCGTACAATATTCCGACAACAACATTGAAACTAAAATCAATTGCGGGTATCAGGGTCTTTGCATCAGTTGATAATTTTATCACACTTACCAAATACTCCGGTTACGATCCCGAGCAGACATTTGAAAGCAGCCCCGGCGATTCAAACTATGGTGTTGACTTTGGATTACAGGCAACTTTACGCACATTTTTGTTTGGAGTGAATATTAAATTCTAATTATTACGCTATTTAAATTATTTGATATGAAACAGTTTTGGTTAATCATCAGCATCGCTTTTACAGCTATTGGATGTTCAAAGCAACTGGATGATATAAGGCCTCGAAATGCTATTTTACAGGAGCAGTTAAAAGATGAAGATATTTTAAAGTTGCGCAATGGCGTGTATGCACAGGCAGAAATCGGTGTATTTGGATTTGCGTTTGATTTTGATCTCAGAGCCGATCATTTCAGAGGTGGACCTGGCTTTAGTCTTGTTGACCCAGTAAATATGATCCCTTCTGATGCGGGCGTATTGAGTATGTGGCGCAATGCATACAACCGGATTGCCAATGTTAATTTCTTACTTGAAGCGTTGGATAAATCCGCTTCTCAAACGGGCGACATTCAGCGGTACAGGGGTGAGGCCTTGTATTTCCGGGCACTGATGTATTATCATCTTGTTACCCGTTGGGGTGGGGTGCCTGTGTTAACGAAAACGACTTTTGATATTGTACAGCGTTCAACTGAAACAGAAGTATGGAAGCAAATAACAGACGATTTACTGGCATCTGAATTATTGTTACCCGATTTCAGCAATAAGTTTTTTGTATCAAAGCAGGCAGCTCAGGCGCTGTTGGCAAGAGTATATTTATCAGTGAATGGTAAAACAAATGCTGTGGTATACGCAGACAAGGTATTAACTTATGGTGCATCCTCTTCTAATTTTACCCTCACCAGCGATGCAAATGGGTTTGCTTCTAATTTTATTGCGAATACCACCAGCAAGGAAGTGATTTTTGCTTTTGTGAATTCAAACACCAATAACCGAAAACTATATTATCAAAGTGTAAACGATGTAGATCCTACATGGAACTATTCACCCGATCTAAATCTCTTTACAAATCTCTATGCTGATGGTGCTACGCCTGTGCGTACGGGGGATAAAAGAAGAACAGCCGTTTTTGCAGCTGGAGCTAACACCCGCATCATTAAATTTCCAAATGGTAAAGCGGGACAGCAATTAGTAACTACAAGTAATGCAGATGCCACACCGGTAGCGGTGACACGCTACTCTGAAATGCATTTAATAAAAGCAGAAGCGCTTGGTGTGGGAGCTGCTGCAGCAACTGCACTTGCCAGCTATTTTACTGCACGTTATACCACAGCACCGTTGGCAGGTACAATAGCTTCTCTAACAGCAACTGAGTTTCAAAACCTGATTTTGGATGAACGTCAACGTGAGTTTTATGGCGAAAGTTATCGCTGGTACGATATTAAGCGAACGAACAGACTTGATTTGCTTCCATCGCTGGCTGGTCGTAACTATCTGTTATATTATCCAATACCACAGGTGGAAAGGGATTTAACCGGCTATACGCAAAACGACGGTTATTGATTAGATGTGTTGGAGGCTGTAACTATTAATTACATGAAATGAAAACATTTCTCCTAAAGAAAACCTGGTTCCTGTTTTTGAGCATTGTAGTTATACAATGCTCAAAGCCGAACCCGGAAAATGAAGTTCCTCCAATCGAAGAACTAAAGGTTTCTTTTACAGGCAGTGTGAGCCAGACTACCGTGAACAACGAGCTGCAGTTTAGCGGCATTGCAACTGATGATGATAACAATATTGTTTCATGGGTGTGGGATTTTGCAGATGGCTCGCCTCTTGCTACTACTAAAAATGTAACGCATCAGTTTGCATTGGCGGGCAGCTACCTTATAACACTTACTGTAAAGAATAAGAGAGGGCAAAGCGCCGGTTTTTCAAAACGGGTGTTGGTAAAAAATGCAATTGCTCCAGACTATGGTAATCTCATCGGGCTAAAAGAAAAATTGGCTTTGTTATATCCGAAAGTAATGGTGGCAGCACATAGGGCCTATCATAAAAACTTTCCTGAGAATTCATTGGAAGCAGTTGAGGATGCAGTTTTGAACCAAATTAACATGATAGAAATAGATACACGCCTGACACTTGATAAAGAACTGGTATTAATGCATGATGCAACAACAACCAGAACAACTAATGGAAGCTTTACTGTTGCGCAGACAACATTGTCGGATTTAAAACAATTGAAATTATTGTTTCAAGGCACGCCTACAGCGTATACAATTCCTACGCTGAAAGAGACACTGGAAAAAGCCAAAGGAAAAGTATATGTAGATATTGATGCGTCGTGGGATAATTCTGTTTTTTATTACAATAAGATCTATAACACCGTGGCTGCTTTAAATATGGTGAACATGGTGATGATCTATACTGAGTCGGCCGAAGTAGCGAAAGGGTTACTTGCAATGGATCCAGATGTAATTGTTTTGTTAGGTGCAGGGAATGCCTCCGATTATAACAATGCTTCCACTATGAATCCGAAAGCATCTGTTTGGCATATGTCGTCTGCTACATTAGCATCCAATTATACCAATTGGCCTGTGAACAACGGGATTAAACTCTGGGCGAATGCCTATGTTAATACTTCCACTTCTCCACCTGCTACAGGTAATGATGCGGTTGTATCGAACTTACTTACTAATCAGATCTCTCTTATTCAAACGGATTTTCCAATGGAAATTATTTCCTATTTGCAGGCTCGAAATTTATGGTTGCAATAGCAGAAGTTTAAACTATCAACATTTTTATGAGACGAATACTTTTTGCTTCTTTTTTATTGCTGTCCTTTTTAGCAGCTGCGCAGCAACAGCCCCAGCAAAAACTGAACAGCGTTTTTTATCCAGCATCTAAGAACATTCTGGTTACTGCTCATCGGGGCGATTGGCGTAATACACCGGAGAACTCTATCCAGAGTTTAACCAATTGTATTGAAAAAGGGATTGATGTGTGTGAGTTTGATCTCAAGCGCACAAAAGATGGGCAGTTAATTGTTATGCATGATAAGACAATTGACCGGACAACTACGGGAAAGGGGAAGCCAGAGGATTACACGTTGGAGGAAATCAGAAAATTCAGGTTGCTAAGCGGCACCGGTCACCCCACAAAACATGTTATTCCAACTTTTGAAGAAATGCTGGTGGCTGCAAAGGACAAAATTATTATTGATATTGATAAGGGATACGAATATTATAGTGAGGTGCTTGTTGAGTTGAAGAAACACAACATGCTCGAACAAACGATCTTGAATATTTATGGATTGCCTTATGACAGCCTGGTAGCAAAGCATGGAAACATACCAAAGGAACTCACCTTGCAGTTGATCATTAATCCAAAGAATCCTGCTATCGAAAAAATTATTGAAACATACCAGAGTCATAGTCGCACCATCATTCAAATCATATTTGAAAATGATAATGCGGCCATACTTCAGCGTATTCCGGAATTTAAAAAACGATATGCGATCTGGTTTAACAGCATTTGGCCCGAACAAAACGGTGGACATGATGATGATAAAGCAGTAGAGGAGAACAAGCCTGATCAAAGCTGGGGATGGCTTGTAAAACATCGACCCAACTTTATTCAATCGGACAGGCCCGAAGATCTGCTCAACTATTTAAAACGAATTGGTTTTCATCTTTGATGTTTACCTGATCACCTGGTTACAGCAAGCAGTTTGACGGTTCATAATCAAGTACCGGTATTATTTCTATAGTACCGGTTTATTTTATCTCTTTTTTTCACTCACAACATTTACTATCGACTAAATAATATCCAATGATTAATTGGCTTAGGATTTTTTTTAAACCTGCCGGTGCTATCAGCATTGAAAGGACAGAAGATGAAGTAAAGAAAACATTCAACCGGTTACGGTGGTCTGTTTTTTTATCAGCGACGTTTGGTTATGGCTTGTATTATGTTTGCAGGCTTAGCCTCAACGTTATTAAAAAGCCACTGATCAATGGTGGCTACCTGACAGAATCGCAATTAGGTATTATCGGTTCTACTTTATTTTTTTCTTATGCAGTTGGAAAACTAGTGAACGGTTTTTTAGCCGACCGCAGCAATATCAAGCGGTTTATGGCAACCGGTTTGCTCGTTTCTGCTCTGATCAATTTAGCGTTAGGGTTCACTTCCTCTTTTCTTCTCTTCGCCATCCTATGGGGTATCAACGGATGGTTTCAATCGATGGGCGCAACGCCGGCTATTATTTCAATTACACGTTTCTTTAGTAACCGTGAGCGGGGTACTTACTACGGATTGTTCAGTGCAAGCCATAACATTGGCGAAGCAATCACGTTTATTGCAACAGCGTTTTTAGTAACTGTGTTGGGATGGAGATGGGGTTTTTGGGGAGCGGGCATTATTGGTTTATCAGGCGTAGTACTCATTTCGTTTTTTCTGCATGATAGTCCGCAAAGCAAGGGGCTGCCATCGGCTGCAGCGTACAAGAAAGATGAAGTACCTGTAATTACCAAAGACAAATCAGTTGGCTCGGTTCAGTTAGAAGTCTTAAAAAATCCATTTATCTGGATACTCGCTTTGTCGAGTGCATTTATGTATGTGAGCCGGTATGCAGTGAACAGTTGGGGAATGTTATTTCTCGAAACGCACAAAGGGTACACAACGATCAATGCCAGTTTCATTATTTCTATCAGTTCTATAAGTGGTATTGTGGGCAATATTATTTCAGGACTGATCTCCGATAAGTTTTTTAAAGGGAAAAGAAATGTGCCGGCTTTATTATTTGGAATACTGAATGCTTTTTCACTAACACTTTTTTTATTTAATCCTGCTGGTAATTTATGGATCGACATGGTAAGCATGGTTATTTTCGGAATGGCTACGGGTGTGCTGATTTGTTTTTTAGGTGGATTGATGGCGGTAGATATTGCGTCAAAAAAAGCAGCGGGTACAGCAGTGGGTATTGTAGGTATTGCCAGCTATATCGGAGCGGCTATTCAGGATATTGTAAGTGGATCTTTTATTCAAACAAATAAAACAGTCGTGAACGGAGTTGCCAATTATGACTTTACTTCTATAAGCTATCTATGGATTGGTTCGTCTGTTATCTCTTTTTTACTTGCGTTGTTGGTGTGGAATGCCAAGGCGAAAGATTAGAGGATAAGAAAAATTGATATTGAAAAAAAGGTCGTTGAAAATTCAGCAGTAGCGTTGGAAAGTTTTCAAGCGATTAAAGCGGGCTTGAAGAAGAAGTGAGTTTTTTCTGGAATAAACGCTAAGTTTTTTGTGTCATGTCGAACCTTCTACAATTTGATTTTTGTTTTCAATTACGATGCTCAAAAGATGCTCAAAGGTTAAGTTAAATGTTCATTTTATTGTGGCTTTATAAATTCCTCTTCCGGAATATTCTGAAACTGTAAACAATATTTCGGAATATTCTGGAAAATTACTAAATGAATTCTATGAATGTAACGGCGCTGTATTAATAGTTCGATTCTATTGTAATATAATCCGGATTATTTCGGAAAATTTTCAATCACTGGTTTGTTTTGACTTAACTATGAAAACGTGATATAAACATACTATCATCAAAATTATCGACGTTTGTTTATTTCGTTCCGCTGTCCGACATACAGTCGGTCAATTTTTTATTGATGAATGTTGTTTATTTACAATCCCTGCAAGGTCCGTTACCGGTAAAGTGTGCGAAAATGCCTGAATCTGAAAATCGATTGTCAAGGTTAACGGATTTGCCAAACAACACATAGCTGCCGCTGTATGAAATGGCCGGCCTGCCGCCATAACTGCCGCTTACATTACTCACTGCTGTTTTTTTCCCACTGATCGTATTGTGTAAAATAATGTTGGAAGCTGCAGCACCAAGATTGGTTGCTTTTGTTGGAAAGGCGACCCACGTACCATCGTAACTGATTGCTACACGTTCACCCTGTTCTATAGGACTGTCGTTGTTGGAAGGTTGTCCATCATCGGTAAAGCTGGCAACATTTACTTTCCCTGTTTCTACATCAACCACAAATACATCCTGAAATGTATTATTGTCGTTGGGCACCATATTGCTGGCGGTGGTGGCAAATGCTACATAGCGTCCGTTGCCGGAGATGGAAGACGCTACCTGGCGTGAAGCTGATTCAGTGCCGCCATTTTTTTCTTTGCCGTCGTGTGTCATACTGATTCGTTTCAAACCTGGTTGTCCACGTTGCCACAAGAAAATATCCCACAAATTATTTTTGTCATTCGCCACTAAAGTACCGGAGGGAGAACAAAAACTAATGCGACTCCCATCGAATGAAATACTTCCTTTATAACCATTGCCCCCTGTTTTCACAACAGGATCAACGCTGATCATTTCTGTTTTTCCATTTTGAATATCACGTAAGAAAATGTTAGCAAGCGATCTTCCTTTAGGCATTGTAGCGAGGTTGGTAGCGGGTGAAGTAAACACAACAAAATTACCATTGCCCGATATGGATGCATCAAAACTTTCTGCATCTGCAGCAGCACCGTTTGTTGCTTTGCTGATCAGCTCAATGTTGTTAGTACTCTTTCTCCAAAGGAAAATATCTTTTGCATTATTATTATCGCCCGATACAAGATTCGTAGCCTTTGATTCAAACACAACGGTTTGTCCATCTGCAGAAATCGATGGCTCGGCACAATCAGCATTGCCTTGCTCACCGCTTGCACTAACCGAAATCATTTTTGTAACCCCTGTATTCCTGTCACGCCAAAACACCTGCCGGAACTTGCCGTTTGATCCTGCAAAATCTTTTGTTGCTGATACAAATACAACATACCTGCCTTCTTCTCCTTGAAATCCACCAACAGCCGGTGCAAACGATTCATAAAAGCTACTCATCACTTTGTCTTCTGAACTGCGTGTGAGCAATTCATAGGTGAAATCAACACCCACTTTTATTTGATTTACATCATTAGGCGCTTTCCCTTTTCCATAATACACTACGCCTTTCATGTTGGAAGCAATTTTTTTCAGCGTCACATTATACGCTTCCTCTTCTTTCAAAGATTTTGAAAAACGTATGGGCGATGTAGAATACAAATTTCCGTTGGCTTTTGCCGGTGTGATGGTGAGATCGTTACCATTATTGTAAGCAAGAGTAACAGGTACTTCTGCCGGTGCACTTAATGTGCCTGTAAGAAACATTCCATTACTTGCTAAAGGACCTTGCGGAGTTAATGGTTTCGATGTTGTTTCCTTATTGGTTTTTGATGAAGATGTACTTTGACCAGAAGATGCAGGTGCACTCACTTTATTGGTTGTACTACCAACTTGATTTTGTGAAGACGATGATACCGTAGATGAAGGTGGTGCTGTTTTACCGATGAAAGATTTGTAATAATCGAAATTTAACAGCTTTTCTATTTCTGTAGCAAAGGTTGCTGATCTTGGATCTTTCGGTTCAGAGTTAAGGATTACATTGATCATTTGCGGCACAGCAGGCGAACTCATTTTTTTGAAATAAGCCGGGTTAGGTTTAATCAGCAATTCTGCAAACGGTTCTATTTTATCGGTAAAACTGTAATCGAAATTGTTTTGTGTGCTTTTGATCACGATCGCCCATTTACCCAATTCATCAGCAGGTGCCGAGAGTTGCTCGTCAATTCTTGCCAAGGCTCTTTCGTACCCCTGCATTTCTTTTTTAAAATTCGACTGTTCACGTTCAATAGCCGGGTTATGTGTGCCTGACATATAGTTGGCGAGCTTTGCAGGTTCGGATTTCCATTCCTGCTCTTTCGCTTTTTTCATTTGCTCCCATCTAAGCAGTTGTTCTTTTAAACGTGGAGCTACTGCCGCCATTTGCTTTTGCAGAAAAACCTTTCGCTTCAGTAAAAATTCACGACGGGTAACGTAGCTCCAGGGCAGTTGTGCATCGTAAGTGATTAACCACATTTTCGTGTGATAGACTTCTGTACTGCTTTTTTTAAAGACTACTTCATTAAACTGCCAGATGCCTGGACGAATTTCAACCGGAAAACCTTCACGCAGCACATGATACCCAAGAGGATTATCAGAAACAGTTGTATCATAAATTTCTACAAACGGAGCATAGTTGAAAAGAACTTTTAACGTGGAATTGATATCGAACTTGTTTAAGGTTAGCCCATCACCTTCACAGAAGTAACGTTCTCCAAATAATGTGTACCAGCAGTACGAAAGTTTCTGGCTGTATTGAACGGGTTGAAACGATCCTGAATAAGCGGCATCTAAACCTTTCGGCTGGTATGCGGCTTGCAAGGGAGTATGCACTGCGTTATAAAAACGCCTTTGAATTGCCTGATCGGCCGTGCTACTCTTCACGGCTTCAGGTAGTTTTTTCCAAACACCCGATTTTGCCATAATGCGATTCATACATGCATCATTGTCTTGTGCATGAGTTTGTGCCGAGGTAACTAATAATATACATGCGAATATTCTTTGTAACATGATACGCTTTTGTGTTTATTGATTTATTTTTCCATAAGCAGTATAGCTGCCGTAACTTGTATCCTGCAACCACAAAATGCGGCCACCTTTAAAACAAGAGAAATAGGCGTTGTATGTTTTAGCACTGCGTTCAATATCAGAAAACCAGATCTGCCAGTTATTTAAAAATTTCCAATTGCCACTTGCTTTTGCCTGGTCAACTTTCATGGTAGAACCATAAGCGCTGCTTCCCACTACCAAATCCCAATTGTATGTTTTGTTATTACGGAAAATGAAATTTTGTCTTGATGCATGTGTTGTAGAACCAGCGTATATACCGGTGTACATATTATAGTACGCAGTTGAACCCTGAAATTCATTCGACCATTTACCGGGAAGATCTTTTTCGCCCACGGCAAAACGATTCATGCCCGCAAGATTTAATAATGAATTCCATTCAGTATAATACATGTGCGGATTGTTGATACCAAAGGCTTGCACAAATGTATTTTTATCGGGTGTGATGATCTCGATCCAACCACTCTTTCCTTTATTGAACAATGTTACCCAAACATCTTTACCCGTTGTATTGTCTTGCAACATGCCACAAGCAAAGTAGGCCGATTCAGGAAGATTGCTTCCAGGAGCTTCGTAGTTACGCAGATTTGAATAACGTGGCGCAACCAGCAGATTCCAAAATGTATTCATCCGCTCATCGTGCTGTGTATAATATTTGCTGTCTTCTGCACGTGGATAATGCAGTAATACTTTGATGTTGCCTTTTGTAGCTTCTACCCAATCTTCTTTCACCACGCTTGTCCAGCCATCATCAAAATTGGTGGTGTTGAACGTAAAGCCATCGTTCGTTGGAGTCGTTTTAATTTCTTGAACCGGATTATCCTGCGGCTTATTTGTGTTGGGTAACGAAACATTTAATGATGCAATAAACTCATCCAATACTTGTCCATACGATGTTGTATTACTCAACAAAAGAAAACTTGCACAATTGAGGCCATCACTGAACGTATTTAACAATACAGTTGAGGTGTCATTATTAAATAGAAACTTTCCAAGCCCTGTGTAAAGTTTCCATCCATTGAAGGTTTGTGTGTCTGTTGCCAACGGCTCTCCTTGCACACCATAACGGTTCATTACAAGTTCTTTCCATTCATTTTCAAAGTCGGCATCAATGGTTCCTTTGCTGGCAGTACTTTTTACAAAATCAATTTGTGCCCATGTACGTTTACTATTATCTGTTGTTGAAAAGATGAGACTATTTTCTTTTGCCGCTCTGGTCCATTTTTTTGGTGGGGTAAACGTAAATATGTCGAACGTCTGTTGCTGTGCATTTGCAATTTGCTGAAGCAATAGAAAAATGAAAATGAAAGTTTGTTTCATGATGTTTAGTTTAATTACAGTTTAACTCCTTTTAAGATGCCGCTGCCTGTTGCTGTAAAGCCACTATTGATGGAGATGGTTGCATTTACGCCGCCAAGTGATAACGAAGGTTCATTTGGTCCAACATTCACTTCGCCAATATCAGTGTCGACTTTTGTATCCAGCACATTGCTTCCTACACTCACATTTGCATCGATCTTTACACCTGCATCTTTTAATCCTGAACGATCGAATTCTAAAAACCCTGTTGCTCCAACTGATGCTTGTAATTGCAATGGGCCTTCGCCAATCGATCTGTCTACGCCTGCTGTAACTTCAATTGTGCATCGTTGAAATTCGTCCATGAAATTCCGGTTCGCTTCAAGATCAGCTGATTTGGTTTCCAATCCGATTTTTACAAAATCAATTTCTATTTCAGCAACGATGCGTCCGCAAATGGTTTCAATAGATCCGAAAACAAAGTCGGACTTGCTGCGGTAAAGACAGTTCACATCATCATAATCAGCCAACGCAAACCTACCCCTTGTGTTTTCCTGTTTTTGGGTGCACATCCTGTTGGGATCTTTAAAGTAGATGAGGTCTTTGGGCATCATCATTAACGAGAGCCACTCCATTTTCGCTTCATTAACAGTAAGCGCAAATTTTTCAGGGAACTCGCTATACAGTTTAAGATTTACCAATTCAGTGATACGCTTTTTTGCCCTGTCCCGATGCCTGATGCAGAATGCTTCTATCACTGTATTCGCACTTTTCAGAAATTCTGTTGCAGCGGCATCCATCGCATCGCAATAAGCTTTGTTGATGCCGCTTCCTTCTGCACCGGGAGATATATTTTCATTGATTTCTTTCAATCTTTTCTCATAATTTTCTTCGTAAATTCTCAGCGTATCTCTCAACGTCACCACTGCTAAACCCAAAGGATCTTTTGCTTCCTGTTCGAGTAACATATCAACGTAAGGCCTGAGTTTGATCACTGCTTTGGGAACAACATTGCCAAACATTGCTGAAGTAGTGGCGCCTGTTTGTGGTGCATTCATATCATGCTTCATCCGGGCCTGGAATGCTTGGTTGTAATTATTGAGGAGTATCTCGTGTTCAACTTTCAATGCAGCCATCCTGGCATCAAACTCACTGCGGATTGCCTTCCAATAAATCTCTGCATCTTCACTTTCAGTAACAGATTTTGGAAACGATGGCCATGCAAACTTCGAAAGACCTAATTGGTCGGGTGCATTACGTGGACCCCATACGATGTCGTCGCTTTTCAATTCATATCCCAGATTATTAAGCGCCCGTTCTTTGTCTGGTGTGTGCATCCGGCTGATCGATTGCTTCAATGCTTTTATAGCTTCGGTTTTATTGCCTTTACTTTCTGCAATAGCCGCTTTGATCTGGTTGGCTTGCGGATGCCATGCACATAAGCGAATGGTACTGTCAATATATTTTGATGCAGTTGTTACATCGCCCAATCCAAACCATGCATGCGCTATGTTGTTTAGAATGGTACTGTTTTGCGGATGTTGTTTATTGAGGTAATTGAGAAGCGGAAGCGATAATTGTTCACCACCACACATGTTCAACATGGCAGCAAAATTATTCAGGTGGTTACTGTTTGTTGGATCTTCAGAACAGGCACGACCCAATAAAAGTAATGCCGGAGCTGCTTTGCCAAAGGCCCAGCAACCCACGGCAGCGTTAGCAACGGCCGTTGATGAACCGTATTTCGACTTTACAGCCTTATACAGTTCATCTGTTTTTGAAATTACAGATGATGGAAACTTGCTGATCAGATTTTGATAAACCGATTGGAGGTACACAGGTAACGCTGCTTTTGTTAATGGCATTTTTGAAATAGCAGCAATTCTTATTGCATCCCGTTTTGGTACAAGCACATCTGGTTGTACACTGGAGTTTGCCATTGCAAAATCAGCCGTTTTTTTCATCTGTTTTGCATTCGGCATTTTAATGCCCATGCTATCCATAAACCTTTTTTCCTCAGGGCTCATGTTGTTAAACGCATCCTCCATTTCCTTCATCATTTCATTCATTTCTTTTTGAGAAGGAGGCGGATCTTTTTTAACCGGTTTTTTTTGTGCTGATGTTTGCAGACTAAGCAGCAGTAGTAATAACAAAAGTATTTTCATGATTAATATGTTCAGGTTGGATCAGAATGAATTCCAGGTTTGTCCTGTTGTGTAATCAAATCCCGTTTTACCGCTAATTGTTCGTATACCTGTTTTCAGGTTATTTTGAAAATAAGTAGTGCCAATGCGGGCAGCCTGCAGAGTTACGTTGGTGCTGCCATTTACATCTTCCACACGAATAATGCTGACAGATTCAAGACGAATGGTGGAGAGCACATTCAATCGTGCTTCTCCGGGTTCAGTAATTGTAAAAACAGCATATGGAAGTTTTTGCTTACTTCCTTGCATGGTTGCTAATACCGCAGAAGCTCCACCCGAAGGCATCGTATACTTCACCTGTGCATTGCCGGTAGTAACACCCGAGAAAGAAGTGGCAGTGATCAGTCGTTCATAGCCACGTTGCACACTGCTGCCTTGTATAAGCTGACCTTTTGCATCAACCATCTGTAAAAAAGTTTGCTGTTTCAATTGTAGATCAGCCGATGTAAAAGCAGCTGTTAATACAGCAAGCAGTAAAAATTGAAATGATCGTTTCATGTTGGAATGATTTGCGATGTAAACGTAGCACCCCGAACGTTTCAACTATTTCCCTGAAAAACAGGATTTTCAGGACGGTATATCATGGAAAACTGGGATAAGAAGTTTGGTAATAGTCCTTTTTATTTGTAATAAGATAAATTTGGTTTACTTTATTTGAATGAAAAAACTACTTTTCTATACGGTCTTTCTGTTTACCACTGCTCATGCACAGGTATTGATGAATAGAGACAGTCTGTTGAAGTTATTACCGCAGGTAAAAGACAATAAAGAGGCGGTAGACCTGTATATTAATCTCGGGCAGCAATATGAATCAAATGAACCTGCGATTGCAAAATTTTATTACAGAAAAGCCGGAGATCTCAGTAAAAAAATCAACTACCCCGAAGGCGAAACCCGTTACATTTTTAATTATACCTATGTACTGAATGTTGAGGGCAAATTTGACTCGAGTCTTCAACTGAATCTGTTGTCTGTAGCGTTAGCCAAAAAAACAGCTGACCCGGAATTGATTGGTAAGGCTCTGTTTAATACCGGTACCTCTTATCGCATATTATCACAATATCAAAATGCCGCTGTTTACTATGAGGAGGGTAAAAAAATATTTGCCGGTATTATGAATGAATCGATGGAAGCAAAAGCTAATGATATTTTACAGATTTTATATTATGATCTTAAAGATTATGAGCGTGCAGTCTTTTATGGAGAAAAAGCAGTTCAATATTTCCGAAAAACAACCGATTCCGTCTGGCTGGGGAATTCGTTAAATAATCTGGGTTTAAGTTATTCAAAACAGTTGAAGTGTGACAAAGCTGAAAGCAGTTTTGAGGAAGTTGTTGAGATTGGCAGCAGGATAAATAATTTAGATATGCATGCTTCGGCTCTATTGAATCTAGCAGATTTAAGCTATAAAAAAGGAGATTATGAAATGCTGAAAACTGCCTATGAACAAGTTCTTGCCGTAGCAAAGGAATTAAACAGTAAGGAAATACAGGCGATCTCTTATCGTGGTATTTCAATTTATTATTTTTTTAAAAGAGATTTTCAACAGGCCAAAAATATGGCAATGAAAGCACTTGCTATTGTAAATGAAGAACAAATGCTGCCTGAAAAAGCGAAGATATTCGAAGAGCTCTCCCGCATATATTATGCCCGGCAGGATGTTGTAACCGGCCAGCAATATGCCGTGCAAGCGGCGATGATTCTGGACAGCATCAATAATGATCAAATTAAGAAGGACATCATTGATATTGAAAAAAAATATGAGTCTGAACGAAAGGACAATCAAATAAAACTTCAACAATCTGAGTTGAAACAAAAAAGTTTTATCAATTATTTACTTGTTGGCAGCGCCGCAACAATACTGATCATTTCATTATTATCGTATCGCAATTACAGGCACAAACAAACGCTGCAGCAGCAGCGCATCAGTGAACTGGAAACAGAAAAACAATTGGCAGCTACCGAAGCTGTGTTGCAGGGGGAAGAACAGGAGCGAACACGATTGGCAAAAGATCTGCATGATGGGTTAGGGGGCATGTTGTCCGGGATAAAATATACACTCAACAATATGAAAGGCAATTTAATTATGACACCTGAAAATGCACAGGCATTTGGGCGCAGCATTGATATGCTCGACAGCAGCATTCGTGAAATGCGAAGAGTGGCTCATAATATGATGCCCGAAGCGCTGGTAAAATTTGGACTTGATACGGCAATGCAGGACTTTTGTTATGACATTAATAAAAGCGGAGCTTTGCAGGTTCAATACCAATCGATCGGTTTAAAAGAAGCAGACATTGATCAAACAAAAAGCGTAACCATTTATCGCATTGTACAGGAGTTGTTGAACAATACAATGAAACATGCGTCGGCGAAAAATGCGGTAGTGCAGTTAAGCTACAATGATGATGTTTTAACAATCACTGTGGAAGATGATGGAAAAGGATTTGATCCATCGATACTGAATCAATCGAAAGGAATCGGGTGGAGTAATATCCAAAACCGGATTCAGTTTTTAAAAGGGAAATGGGATGTGGATTCACAACCCGGGAAGGGAACATCTGTGATAATCGAAATGACAGCATAAAAAATATGAGCCTGGTTACAAAAGTTTTTATTGTAGATGATCATTACATGGTGATCGAAGGCATCCGTTCACTTTTGGAACATGAGAAAGGTATTGAATGGATGGGCCACGCTATGAATGCTGAAAGTTGTTTGGCATTTTTGAACAACCGTCGGCCCGATGTGATTTTTATGGACATTAATCTTCCCGATAAAAGCGGCATTGATCTTTGCAAAGAAGTGAACCAGGCATATCCAGCCATTTCAATCATAGGCCTCAGTACTTTCAATCAGCACAGTTTTATAACCAGAATGATGGAGAATGGAGCATCGGGGTATGTGCTGAAAAATGCAACAAAAGAAGAACTTTTGTTTGCCATTCAAACAGTGGTGCGTGGCCATACATTTTTGAGTCATGAAGCAGCAATACTCACCGAAAAAAAAGAAGGCGATGATTTGCCCGTTCTTACCCGTCGTGAAAAAGAAGTACTTGAATTAATAGCCGATGGGTTAACCACACAGGAAATAGCCGACAAATTGTTCGTTAGCGCTGCTACAGTTGAAACGCATCGAAAGAATTTGCTGTTAAAACTGGAAGCGAAAAATGTGGCAGCAATGGTAAAGATTGCGGCAAAGTTGAATTTGATTTGAGGTCTAGATTATTAGAGATCGTGTTTACCGATTAGAATCGTTGTTCAAGCGGGGTTCCAGATGGGCTAATAGAACCAAGTCCTCCAACAAAAGATTCATATTAATTTCTCTTTTTCCACAAGAGCCACTCAAAACAGAGTGGCTCTCTTATGTTTCACACCGCTTGATAAGCCTCGATTTACATTCGTCAGCTGGGAGACTGACGCAGTGTACCCCATAGTGTTTAGCTGTTGCGGACACTGCAAATAATTAAGTTAATGTTTGTCGAAAATACTTGTATTTATTTATAAGCTTGGTTGTTTAAGCAGGATTTCAAGTCGATTAATAAGGCCAGGTCTTCCTTTAGTCGGTTCAATTTTCGTTCTCTTTTCTCCACAAAAAGGGTAACGCATTATATGCGTTACCCTTTTTATTTCTTTCCATTCCAATTTTTTAACTACTGTAGATGTATTCTACCAAACTCCTGCTTTAATTACTTTGGACAAACAGCATTGCGTTTGGATACTTGCATTTATCATACTCTCGGTGAGCGATAGTATACCTTGTCTAATTAATACTACGGCTTTACTTAAACGGATACAGCGGATAAAATCACAAATGGGATGACCTGTTATACTCTAGATCTTGCAGATCGGGAAAATACCCCAGTGTTTTTCCCGATCTATTTTCCATTGTCTGCTTCAATGATCTGGTATTGCTCTTTATGCGATTCTTTAGGGAACGATCGTATCCCCACATGATCCACTCCAATAACTCTCGTAACTTTTTTTACTGCCTCACAAATGGATCAAGCACGTCTACCCACACTTTGTAGCCACGATCATTGAGATGGAGACCATCGGTTGTTAGATCCTGCCGCATAAGCCCCTGGCTGTTTGTAAACGCTGCATGAAGATCAATAGTAGTATAAATGCCAGCTTCTCCATTGCGTTTGATCATAGTATTGATGAGTTGAGTATTCATTTGTATTTCGGCAGTAGCGGGTAGAATTGTTTGCACAAAAATTCGTGTTGAAGGTGATCCGGCTTTTATTTTTTTCGTAATCTTCAGAATATTATTTGCTATATAGTCTGCCGATGTTATTCCTCCTCCTCCTTGTAAATTATAAATATCATTAACGCCAATGAGAAGAAACACCGCCTTTGGTTTGTAATAAATAATTTCCTGGAGCCGCATCAATACGCCATCTGTTACATCGCCGGCGATACCTCTGTTACGGATACCGTTCAGGCCGAATTTCACACTCCAGTCTCCGCCTTGCTCAGTTAAGCTATTGCCTATAAACACTATTTCGCCAAACTTCAATGGGTTATTCCTGAAGGAATTAATTCTGACAATATAATTATTCCTCGACCATTCATTATTGTGGTGCTGTATCACTGTAGATGCCGACGGATATAGTGTATCCAATCCTTCTCTTGTAGGTCCGCTGCTGGTTTTTTGGCAACCGTAAGTTAAGAAGGCCAACAATAGCCATAAATTGAAATGATTTAATGATAGCTGTTTGCGTGCATACTTCAAATGCAAAACGACTTCGGATGTAAAATGCCTGAACATGATGTAAGAAATTTTATAAGTTAAGTAACCGTTTGTGAGCTTAAATGTAAAGCGACGGCTCTCGAACCACTT
Organism: Lacibacter sp. H407; assembly: GCF_037892605.1. Lineage (NCBI taxonomy): Bacteria > Pseudomonadati > Bacteroidota > Chitinophagia > Chitinophagales > Chitinophagaceae > Lacibacter > Lacibacter koreensis. Next base: position 118,289 of record NZ_JBBKTU010000002.1, read on the forward strand.
ATCTCTGCATTCATAGTTTTGTTCTTATTCATCATTTTTAGAAAAGAAGTAGCTTGAAACAGTAAAAACGTGAATTTCAGACCGCTTTCTTTGCAGCAGCCAGTATATATTTTTGAATGTTAAATTTCTAAGATTTACCGTTAGCCTCTATTTCTTTCAAATATTGCGTTGGTGATTTGCCAAATTCCTGCTTAAAGGCTTTTGAGAAATAAGATTGCGTTTGAATACCCACGCTGTACATGATATCTGTAATTGAATGCTCGCCCTGTGTCATTAATAGAGCTGCTTTGCGCAAACGGATTGTTCTGATGAAATCGCCAATAGGTTGGCCCGTTATACTTTTGATTTTATTATACAGTTTTGTTCGGCTCATACCGATTTCGGTACATACAAAATCAATATCCATTTCAGGATTCGGCAGATTCTTTTCTATAATCGTAAGTAACTCCTCCAGAAATTGTTTGTCCTTCGAAGAATGTGCCAGTTCCTTTACTTCAGCATATTGATCTTTGCGGTAATGTTCCTTTAGTTTCTCTTTTTGTGCAAAAATGTTCCGCATGGTTAATTGCAGCAGATCAATACTGAGTGGTTTTGAAAAATAATAATCAGCACCGGTCTCCGTTCCTTCGATGCGTGATTCCAGTCCATCTTTTGCGGTTAATAGAATGAACGGGATATGCGCCGTTTCAACAGTGGTTTTGGCGAGCCGGCAATAGTCGATGCCATCCATCACCGGCATCATAATATCGCTGATGATAAGATCAGGAAAATGCTCCAGTGTTTTTTCCATCGCCTCTTTTCCATCAGCTGCTTCAATGATCTTGTATTGTTGTTCCAGTGATTCTTTCAGGAATGAACGTAACTCTGCATGATCATCTGCAACAAGCACGAGATATTCTTTCGATGTATTACTTTCTTTATCGGTTGTAGATACTGTGCTTGCTTCAACTGCAGATGGTAAGATTGGTTGTGTAGCCAAACTTTCCAGGCGTACAGGCGATTCCGTATTCTTCATCCACTGTTCTTTCTTTCCATAGGCTTTTTTATTTACAGGAATAGCAATGATGATTTCAGTTCCCTTATTGTATTCACTATACACCGAAATATTTCCTTTGTGCAGTTGGGTAAGCGTTTTAATAAAGGCTAATCCAATACCTGAACCGAGATGTGTATCGGATACACGATAGTAGCGTTCGAACAAATGCGGTATCGATTCTTTTGAAATACCGGTGCCGTTATCTGCTATGCGGAAATAAATAAATGGTTCAGTTGAATAGTTATGTTTGATCAGTAACTCATTTTCAAACTTCGGTTGAAACTTCTCTAACGAATCCAGCACCTGCAATTCGATCTTTCCATAGTCCTGCGTATACTTGAACGAATTACTCAGCAGGTTGATGATGATCTTTTCCAATACTTGCCTGTCGAACCACACTTCATTGAAATCTGTTGTGCCGGAAACTGTAAAGGATATATTTTTCTGTAGGGCTAATTCGCTGAACTCTTCTGCAATTTCATCGATGAACAGTGGAATATTTCCGGGCATTACCTGTAATTTCAATACACCTGATTCTGCTTTTCTGAAATCCATCAGTTCGTTGATCAGTTGCAGTAAACGATTGGCATTGCGTTGGATCACCCGGTACAAGTGGTTGTTCGTTGAGCTTGCATCTTCCTTTAATAATTTTTCAACGGGGCCGGTAATCAGCGATAACGGTGTCCGGAATTCATGGGAAATGTTGGTGAAGAACTGCAACTGCATCTGGTGGATCTCTTCTTTCTTTTCTTCTTCGTACCGTTGTAACTGAATTTTTCTGCGAATACGATAGATGTAAATGCCAGCAGCAACTAAGGCTGCTATTACCAGTAACCGAAACCACCAGGTTGCCCAAAAGGGTGGGGTAATGATCACCTGAATGCTATAGCCTTTTTCATTCCACACGCCATCGTTGTTGGATGCCTTTACTGTAAATGTATAAGTACCCGGACTTACATTGGTATACGATGCCCGCTGTTCAATACCTGCAGTTATCCAATCGTTATCCCAATTCTCCAGTTTATACAGAAAGCGATTGTTTTCAGAAGCCACATAATTTAAGGCAGCAAAGCCTAAAGAGAAAGTAGCTTGCTTGTAACTGAGTTCCAGTTTATCGGTAAAGCTGATATCCTGATCAAGCAATTCGTTATTACCACCAATCACAGGTTTGTTGTGTACTTGTAAATCGGTAACAAACACCGGTGGCACAAATGTATTTACAGAAATATCACCTGGATAAAAACTGTTGAAGCCATTTACGCCACCAAAATAAATTTGCCCATCTCTTGTTTTCATGTAGGCATTGGCTTCAAATTCCATATCCTGCAAGCCGTCACCTGTATTGTACGTTCGTACTTTTTTTGTTTTCGGATCAAGTTGTTTTAATCCATTGGACGTAGATATCCACAAGCGCCCGTTTTCATCTTCCACAATTCCTTTGATGAATACAGAAGCTAACCCATCTGCTTCGGTAAATACAGAAAAACGGTTTTCATTTTTGTTATACAAATACAACCCTGCATGTCCTGCCCATAAATTGCCTTTACTATCGATAAACAGTACACGTAGATCAGGTTTCTTATCATCCTGGTCAAAATAATGTTCAAACTCTCCGGTTGCTGCATTCAGTTTATTCAATCCACCATCATCTGTACCAATCCATATATTGCCTTCTGCATCTTGAATAATTGAAATGATATTGTTGCCAATTATAGATGTGGCGCCGGTTATACTTTTTTGAACAGGGGAGAATTTTTGGCTTTTTTTGTCGAACAGATGCAGCCCGCCAAAATATGTACCAATAAACAGGTTACCGTTTTTATCTTCAAATATGCATTGGATAAAGTCGGAAGTAAGAATGCCTGATCTTTTATCAGCACTATTAAACCGGGTGAAATTATTTGCAGTTCTGTTATACAATCCCAATCCGCCACCCCATGTAGCGATCCATAAATTACCATCTCTATCTTCCGTTATGTCCAGCACTTCGTTTGAACCAAGCGTGGATGGATTAAATGGATCATGTTTGAAATGGGTAAAACTGTTTTGCTTACGATTGAATAAATTCAAACCACCTCCATCGGTGCCTATCCAGATATTTCCAAGCCTGTCTTCGCAAAACGCTTTTACGTCGTTATAACTTAAACTGTTTTTGTAAGGCTTTTGCCGGTATAGATTAAATTTTTCCGAACCCGGCGTATATAAATTAACACCACCCCTGTGTGTACCAATCCACAAATTGTCTTGTTTATCTTGATAAAATGCAGAAACAGTTCGTTGGCTTAAGCTGTTAGGGTTATCGGGTTCATATTGATAATTATAAAAAGTTCCTGTTGCGGCATCAAACTTATCAAGTCCGCCATTTACACAACCAATCCATGTTTCTCCATTTTTACTTACAGAAACAGATCGCAGCATATTGCTTCTGATGGATGTTGGATCGGCAGCCTTATGAAGATAATGTTGAACAATTCCCTGCGTTGGGTGCATAATGATTAATCCATTGTACTCTGTGCCTAACAGCAACCTTCCCTGCAAATCTTCGGCTATTGAACGTATGCCTTGTTTACCTGTTTGAACCGGTTGCGGGTTGATTGCTAAAAACACTTCGTTTCCTTTATTATATATATAAAGACCACTTTCCGTACCAGCCCAAAGGTTGCCCCGGCTATCTTCAAAAAAAGTATAAATGTTTAATTCCGTTACCGGACCGTTTGCAGTTTTCTGGCAGGCAATCCGCTTGAAGGTTTTTGTTTCGGGTTGATACTTGTTTACTCCGCCGCCTGTTGTGCCAACCCAGATGCCGCCCTTGGTGTCTCCATAAATTACCGAAATGTGATTGTGGCTGATGCTCTTTGCATCGTTCCGCTTTTGCTTTAATCGCATAAAACGGTTCAGCTTCGGATCAAATATGTTGAGGCCATTGATCGAACCCACCCACAGGCTATGTTGCTTGTCTTCGTAAAGGCTGGTAATATAATTATCACTGATGCTGCTGCTATCGGTGCTGCTGTTTCGGTAAACGATCATCTGCGAACCGTCGTACCGGTTCAATCCATCTCTTGTTCCAAACCAAAGAAAGCCACGATTGTCCTGCAGAATTGTTTCAATCGTACTGTTTGATAGTCCGTTTTCACTTTTAATATGGCGAAAGTTAATGGTAGGTGTTTGTGCAACACTATAAATAGATAGAAAGCAGGTAGAAATAAGGCAACTGATCCGTAAAAAATAAGAAGACAGGCACATGGCAATAAAGGGATGCTGCTGAAAAGTAATCGTTCACGTCCAAGATATAGCAAAAGATTGTATCAAAAGTACATGCCGTTAAAGAATGACGAATTGAAACAAACTTGTGATGGCTGAGATAAATGGTTGCGCAGCAGAGAGGATAGATTTGGTCTCTTAAGCAAGCCATAGATTTTTAAAACAAAACTGCTGTATGATGAAATTGAAAAAACGATTGGGCCGGTTTGGCCTTGTAATTCTCCTGCTTTTAGTAAATCAACTCATTTTTGCGCAGGCACGCACCGTTACGGGTAGAGTAACAGATGGAACAGGGAATCCGTTAGCCGGCGTTACCGTTGCGGTAAAAGGCAAGCAAAATGCTACAACCACTGCAACTGATGGTGGTTTCAGCCTCAGTAATATCAATACCGGCGATGTGGTTGTTTTCAGTTCGGTTGGTTATAATACGATCGAACAAAAAGTTGGCGCCGGCTCCAGCTTATCGATCGCACTTGTTACTGCTGCGGGTAACCTTAACGAAGTAGTGGTGGTTGGTTACGGAAGCACACGGAAAAGAGATCTTACCGGATCGGTTGCTACTGTTTCTTCAAAGGATTTTCAGAAAGGACAGATCTCCACACCCGAGCAAATGATTGCAGGTAAGTTACCAGGTGTCTCCGTTATATCGAATGGTGGTCAACCTGGTTCGGGTAGTACCATTCGCATCAGAGGTGGTTCGTCTATCCGTGCCAGTAACGATCCGTTGATCGTGATTGATGGTGTGCCGCTTGCGGCAGGTGGTATTTCAGGTGCAGGTAATCCGCTGAGTTTTATCAATCCAAATGATATTGAATCCTTCACAGTGTTGAAAGATGCATCGGCTGCCGCCATTTATGGAACAAGAGCATCGAATGGTGTTATCTTAATTACAACAAAAAAAGGAACAGGTGGAAAATTGCGTATGAATTTCAGTACATCCGTTTCTGCATCAACCATTGCAAATAAAGTGGATGTGTTAAGTGCCGATGAGTTTCGTGAGATCGTGAATGCAAAAGGAACACTTGCACAAAGGGCTATGCTGGGCAACGCTAATACTGATTGGCAGGATGAGATCTATCAAACAGCATTGGCAACAGATAATAATCTTACCATCAGCGGCGGACTTAAAAAATTACCGTACCGGGTTTCATTTGGTTACACCAATCAGAACGGTGTGTTGCGTACAGATAATTTACAACGTACATCCATTGCACTTGCATTGAATCCTTCTTTCTTCAACAACCATCTAAAAGTTGATCTCAATATAAAGGGAAGTGCACAGCAAACACGTTTTGCAAACACAGGTGCTATAGGTGGTGCTATCAGCTTCGATCCAACACAGCCTGTTTATTCAGAAGAGTTTGATAACCGCTTTGGCGGTTATTATGAATGGCGCACTGCTTCCACTGTTACCGGCTTGGTAAATCTTGTTGGGCGTAACCCTCTTGGTTTACTCAATCAAACAGAGAACAGAAGTAACCCATACAGAAGTATCGGTAACCTGCAACTCGATTATAAGTTTCATTTCTTACCTGAGTTAAGGGCAAACCTGAATGTGGGTTATGATGTGTCGGAAGGAAGAGGTACAACGTTCGTGTCGGACAGTGCTGCTTCTGCTTATGCACCCGGTGGTGTTGGTGGAGAAAATAATAAGTACAGACAACAACGCACAAATACTGTTTTTGATTTTTATCTCAACTACAATAAACTTTTCAGTAAGATCAAAAGCAGAGTAGATGTAACTGCAGGTTATTCCTACAATAATTTTCTTGCGACCAATTATTTCTACGCCAGCTATAATGCAAGGGGTGTAAAATATCCTAATTCAGATCCGGTTTTTGCATTTGATAAACCGGAGAATACATTGGTTTCTTTCTTTGGCCGATTAAATTATACTTATAACGATAAATATCTTTTAACTGCAACGTTACGTCGTGATGGTTCAAGCCGTTTTGCAGGCGATAACAAATGGGGCATGTTCCCTTCAGTTGCTTTTGCATGGAAAGTGATGGATGAGAAATTTCTTGCATCAAGCAAAGTGTTTTCTGATTTAAAGCTTCGAATCGGTTATGGTGTTACAGGTCAACAGGATGGAATCAATAACTACGATTTCCTTTCCTTTTATGGTCTCAGTTCACCCAATGCAACCTACCAGTTTGGTAATGATTATTACCAGATGTATCGCCCCGGTGCATATAACCCGAACATTAAATGGGAAGAAACAACAACTGCCAACATTGGTTTGGATTATGGTTTCTACAACAACCGTATTACCGGTAGTATTGATGTCTACCATAAAAAAACAACTGATCTGTTGAACAGTATTCCACAACCGGCCGGAACAAACTTCTCTGCGTTCTTTATTGCCAATGTAGGTAGTATGGAAAACAAAGGTGTGGAGTTTAACATTAATACAGAACCTGTAAAATCAAATACATGGAATTGGGATGCAGGATTCAACATCACCTATAATAAAAACAACATCACCAATTTAACTGTTGTGCCGAAAGATGCTACTTACCGTGGCATACAAGCTGGCGGTATTGCAGGTGGTATTGGTGGTGGGTTTTCACAAATACAACAGGTTGGTTACAGTCGAAACACCTTTAATCTTTATCAGCAGGTATATGACAAGGATGGTAAACCGCTGGAAAATGTGTTTGTTGATGTAAATGAAGATGGCATCATTAACCAGGATGATCTTAGCAAAACAAAAAGTGCAGTACCCGATCTGTTCATGGGCTTTAGCACCAATGTTAGTTACAAACGTTTCTCTGCAGGCTTTGTATTAAGAAGCAGCATTGGTAACTATGTTTACAATAACGTGTACAGTAATGCAGGCAACCAGTTGCAGATACTCGGCAACTATGTGTTGTATAATGCATCGGCCAACTATCTCGAAACAAAGTTTAATGGTAACAGTAATAACCTGTTGAGCGATTATTATATCCAGAATGCTTCTTTCCTGCGTATGGATAATCTTACGTTTGGTTACGATGTAGGAGCAATTCTGCGTAAGAAAGCTACACTTCGTTTAAATGCATCGGTACAGAATGTATTTGTATTAACAAAGTACAAAGGTCTTGATCCTGAAGTAAGCTCCGGTGTTGATAATAACCTCTATCCACGCCCACGCATTTTTACATTGGGTCTTAATCTTAATTTTTAATCTCATTGAAAAGTAACAACTGAAAATAAATAGTATGCAACAACATCTTCTTAAAACAGCAGTGCTGCTCATTACAACAGTGAGTGTGTTCACGGGCTGTGTTAAAAAACTTGATCTTGTTCCGGTAAATGATATTACTGCTGATGCAGTGTATGCCACTGCACTCGGTTACAAACAGGCCTTGGCGAAAGCTTATGGTTCATTTGCGCTCACCGGTAATTCGGGTGGCGGAGGGACACCCGATGTATCGCCGCAAATCATTGCCGATGAAGGTAACTCTGATTTTCTTCGTCTTTACTGGAACCTGCAGGAGTTAACAACCGACGAAGCTGCATGGACATGGCAGAACGATGCCGGTGTACGAGGTTTGAAAGAAATGAGCTGGGCATCGAGTAATCCCATTATTGCAGGATTGTATTACCGTTCGTTTTTTCAAATCACAGTTTGTAACGATTTTATCCGTCAATCAAACGACAGTAAAATAAGTGAACGTGGGTTTACAGGAAATGATGCAGCTGAAATAAAAAAGTACAGAGCAGAAGCCCGGTTTCTCCGTGCTTATCAATACTGGGTGTTGATGGATTTGTTTGCAAGTCCTCCGTTTGTTGATGAGAATGCACCGATTGCAACAGGTTTGCCAAAACAAATCAGTCGTGCAGAATTATTCACCTACATCGAATCAGAATTAAAAGCAATTGAACCGGAACTGGCCGCTGCAAAAACAAATGAATATGGCCGTGCAGACAAAGCTGCGGCATGGGCATTGCTTGCACGCTTGTATTTGAATGCAAAAGTGTATACAGGAACAGAAAAAAATACAGAAGCCATAGCAAATTGCCAGAAGATTATCCAGGCTGGTTATACATTGCATCCAACTTATCGCAACTTAACTATTGCTGACAATCATCTCAATACCGATGAAAATATTTTCACCATCAACTACGATGCCCGCTATACACAAAACTGGGGCGGTACAACTTACTTAGCACATGGTCCTGCTGCAGTACCGGGAAGTATTTCGGGCACAAGCGGCAACTGGGGTGGCTTACGACATACACAACAGTTTGTTGATCTGTTTATTGATCCATCCGGTAATACCGATACACGTGCACAGTTTTATACAACAGGGCAGAATAAAACCATGGCCGATCTCTATGTTGGTACGGATGGTTATTCATCTTTCAAGTATCGCAATAAAACAAGAACAGGAGCACCTGCACCGAATGCAGATCCAAATGGTAACTGGACAGATATTGATTTTCCATTATTCCGTTTGGGTGAAATTTATTTGATCTATGCAGAAGCTGTGTTAAGAGGTGGTACAGGGGGCAGCAGTGCACAGGCATTAACGTATATCAATCAACTGCGTACACGTGCATACGGTGGAAGCAATGCAGGTAACATCACTGCAGGAAATCTTACACTTGATTTTATTTTGAATGAACGTGGCCGTGAATTGTATTATGAAGCACACAGAAGAACGGATCTGATCCGCTTTGATAAATTCACAACTGCTTCTTATCTGTGGGCATGGAAAGGTGGAGTGGCAGCTGGTCGTGCAGCCGATCCTAAATACAATATCTTCCCAATACCTGCAACTGACCTTTCATCAAATCCAAATTTGAAACAGAATACCGGTTATTAAGATTACGTCAAACTAAAACGAAAAAGATGAAACAAATTATAAATAGTGTGTCGGCAATGTTCATCCTGAGCATTGTATTGCTTGCATGTAAAAAAGATATCAACCAAACAGTGAAGGGAGACGGAATTGCACCGGTGGTTACGTTGTCAAAATCTGCGCTGGTTCTTTCCGCTGCCACAGCAATAGATACGGTACTGAGCATTAGCTGGACAAAAGCTGACTTTGATTTTAAAGCTGCAATTAACTATACTGTTGAGTTGGTCAATGCAGAAAATACATTCAGCAGCGCAGTATCAATAAGTACAGGAGCAAACAACCGGTTAAGTTTTCTCGGTAGTCAATTGAATGAGCTGGCTATAGGCCTTGGTCTTGCACAAGGAAGCGCAGGTGCAATTAATATCCGTATCAAAACGTTCCTGAGCGATTCGGTGTTTATCTATTCGCTTGTTTCCAAACTTAACGTGACCACTTATCAGGTAGAGTTTCCTGCATTGCTGGTGCGGGGCGGTAATAGTTGGGTTACACCTTCAACCAGAACAAAAGGATATGTACTTACATCGCCGAACTATGATAGCAAGTACGAAGGCTATGTGTACTTTCCGAATGCCGATGGTTGGGGAGGAGATGGCTTGAAGCTTCAGGTGCAGAGTACAGGTGTACAATATGGTTGGGGTGGAAGTCAAACTACAATGACAGCAGGTTCTGCCGGTAATCTTTGGTTTACGCCTTCTCCAAATTATATGAAAGTAAATGCGGATATCAACACCGGAACAGTAAACTTTGAACCTGTACAATTCTTTCTTTCAGGAAATCATAACGGCTGGAGTACATCCGCAACACCGATGACGTATAATGCCAGCACTCACCAATGGGTAGCAACGAATGTGACTTTTAGTGCAGGCGATGTTTTTGTTTTTACCAGCAATGGTAATTACAACATCAGTTATAAAGTAAATAACGACGGTAAACTCATTTATGCCGGTCCACCAACATGGGCAGGAAATAATATACCAGTACCGGGAGCAGGTACGTATACCGTTATACTGGATATGAGTGGCGGTAACGGAAGTTATACCTTTAAAATTCAATAACACGTATGCGTAAAATAACTTTCATCAGTGTACTGTACATCTTTGCCATTGTTGCAACAGGTGGTTGTCAGAAAAAGAAAACGGTAGAACCAACTCCAACACCCGATCCTCCTCCGGTTGTACAATCAGATTTTGCAAAAGGGGCGGATGTTGGTTGGCTTACTGAAATGGAAGCAGCCGGTAAAAAATTCTATACTGCCGCAGGTGTGGAAACAGAAGGTATTGCATTGATGAAATCACTTGGTATGAATACGATCCGTTTGCGTGTATGGGTAAATCCAAGTCCGGCATGGAACAATGCAGCGGATGTTGTGGCAAAAGCGGTGCGTGCAAAAAATCTTGGCATGCGTGTGATGATCGATTTTCATTACAGCGATTCTTGGGCTGATCCCGGTAAACAAACAAAACCGGCTGCATGGACTGCTATGAGTTTTGCAGAGATGAAAAGTGCATTGGCATTGCATACTACGGATGTGTTGACGCAATTAAAAACTGCAGGTGTTACGCCGGAGTGGGTGCAGGTTGGGAATGAAACCAACAACGGTATGTTATGGCCCGAAGGAAGAGCATCAACCAGCATGAGCAATTATGCCCAATTGGTAAATGCAGGTTACGATGCAGTGAAAGCAGTTTTTGCTTCTGCAAAAGTGATCGTGCATGTATCAAATGGTTGGGATAATAGTTTGTTTCGCTGGAACATTGGCGGACTCATCAGCAACGGTGCAAAGTTTGATGTGATCGGTATGTCGTTATATCCTTCTTACGTTGCGGCAGGCTGGGCAAGTGCCAATCAGCAATGTCTGAATAATATGAATGATATGGTTGCACTTTACAATAAAGAAGTGATGGTGGTGGAAGTGGGCATGCCATGGGATAGTGCGCCCGATTGTAAATTATTTATCACGGATCTCATTGCTAAAGTAAAATCAGTAACCAATAAGAAAGGTTTGGGTGTGTTGTACTGGGAGCCGCAATCGTATGGCGGATGGAAAGGGTATACACTCGGGGCTTTTGATAACAGCGGTAAACCAACTGTTGCTATGGATGCATTTAAAAATTAAGATTCCTTAAAAGAAAATAATATGTGCCGTTACCGGTATCAGAAGACTGATGGTGTTCAATCATGTCAGTAGTTTTTAAAAAATTTCCTTCGTTTCTACGGAGGAAATTTTTAGCTATATCCAATTAACAGCAATACTTTTACAATGTTTAGGAAAGATAGTATTATGAAAGCAGCTTATTTACCGAAGATCAATTTCTGATCATTTTTAAATAGGCAGGAAAGAATACAGAATGAGACAACAACAACTTACATTTTTAGCAGCAGCGATGCTTTTATGCATTTGCTCTTTTGCACAACGCAAACAGATCAATATCGATCACAACTGGAAATTCGCATTTGGTCATGCGGCCAATCCGGAAAAAGATTTCAACTATAGCATTAAAACCATCTTTTCGAAATCGGGCGGTGCTGCAGGCACAGCTATCGATGCACGGTTTAACGACAGTAGCTGGCGCACACTTAACCTGCCACATGATTGGGCTGTTGAATTACCTTTTGCTTATGTAGATAATTTTGATGTTGAAAGTCATGGTTACAAACCGGTGGGTGGATTATTTCCTGCCACAAGTATTGGTTGGTATCGAAAACAATTCAAACTGGAGAAAGCAGATTCCGGTAGAAGATTTCAATTACAGTTCGATGGTATTTTTCGTGATGCCAATGTGTGGATCAACGGATTTTATCTCGGCAATAACAAGAGCGGTTATGTGGGTGTGAACTATGATGTAACCGATTTCTTAAACTTCGATCGTAATAATGTAATTACTGTTCGTGTTGATGCAACACACTACGAAGGTTGGTTTTACGAAGGAGCAGGTATCTATCGCCATGTATGGCTGAACAGTTATCCCAACACACATATTGCAACTGATGGAGTGTTTGCATACGCAAATATCAACGGGAACAAAGCAACATTGAATGTTGAAACAACAGTGGCCAATGAATATACTGCTGCCGGAAATTTCTCCGTCAATACGTATTTAACTGATAGAAGTGGCGTAAAGATCGGTGCTGCAAAAGAAACATCACTTGCACTCAGTACAAACGAAGAGAAGACAATAAAAGAGATCATCAATGTGGTTAATCCAACATTATGGTCATTAGAGAGTCCATATCTCTATCGGGTAGTTGTGGAGTTGAAACAAAATGGAAAAGTAGTCGATAGCAAAAAGCTACGCTTCGGTTTTCGTACAATCGAAATAAAACCCAATGGCCTTTTCCTCAATGGAAAATATATCAAAATCTTAGGAACGAATAATCACCAAGATCATGCAGGTGTGGGTAGTGCGTTGCCTGATTATCTGCAATACTACCGCATTGGGTTGTTGAAAAAATTCGGCAGCAATGCATACCGTACCAGCCACAATGCACCAACACCTGAATTGCTGGATGCATGCGATAGTTTGGGTATGCTGGTGATGGATGAGCAGCGTTTGTTGAATAGTGGTGCTGAATACATGGATCAATTTGAACGTTTGGTAAAACGTGACCGTAGTCGCACATCGGTTTTTATGTGGAGCATCGGAAACGAAGAAGGATGGATCCATACAACATCACATGGCAAACGGATTGCAGAAACTTTCATCAGTAAATTAAAACAACTCGATCCTACACGTACCAGCACTTATGCTGCTGACTTGGCGAATGTATATAAAGGTGTGAACGAAGTAATTCCTGTTCGCAGTTTCAACTATCGTCAATTTGCAGTAGCCGATTATCATAAAGATCATCCGAATCAACCCATCATTGGAACGGAAATGGGCAGTACCGTTACTACCCGTGGAGAATGGGTAAAAGATTCAGTACGTGGTTATTTACCTGATCAGGATATTACAGCGCCATGGTGGGCAAGTCGTGCAGAAGAGTGGTGGAAGTTAGCTGCTAAGAATGATTACTGGCTCGGTGGTTTTATCTGGACAGGTTTTGATTATCGTGGTGAACCAACGCCGTTCAAATGGCCGAACATCAACTCACATTTTGGTATCATGGATGTGTGCGGCTTCCCGAAAAATATTTATTACTACTATCAAAGCTGGTGGACAGATAATGATGTGTTACACATCTCGCCGCATTGGAACCATCGTAACGAGTGGGGGCAACCCAAAAAGCAAATTGATGTATGGGTGAACAGTAATGCTGATGATGTAGAGTTGTTTTTAAATGGAAAAAGTTTAGGAAAGAAAGATATGCCACGCAACGGTCACCTGCAATGGAAAGTAGAATTTGAACCGGGCAAGCTTGAAGCAGTTGCATATAAGAAGGGAAGAAAACTTACATCGAAAGTGGAAACGACGGGTGTGCCTGTTGAAGTAGTGTTGACGCCTTATAAAACAACGATGCTGGTTGATGGTAAAGATGCAACGGTGATGAATGTGTCTGTCGTCGACAGAGAAGGGAGAGAAGTGCCCGATGCAAATAACATGATTTATTTTAAAGTGGATGGCGATGCAAAAATTATTGGTGTTGGCAATGGCGATCCCAGCAGTCATGAAGCAGATAAATGTGCAGATGGTTTGTGGCAACGCAGTTTGTTCAATGGTAAATGCCAGGTGATCATTCAATCGGGAACAAAGCCGGGTATTTTTAAAGTTGAAGCAAGTTCGAATAATTTATTTACCGGTTCGACAGATGTAATCATGGTTGCACCGGAGAACGTAGATAAAATCACGATCGATGAAAAATATAAATTGAAAGGTGAAGCAGCAAAACCAAGAGTGGTAGATCAAATGTTGGGAGCTGATATTTCTTTCTTACCCGAGTTGGAAGCACGAGGTATGAAGTTTTCCGATAAAGGTGTGACAAAAGATGCGATTGAAATTTTAAAAGATCATGGATTGAATTATGTACGTCTGCGAATTTTTCATGATCCCGCACAAGAGAATGGTTACTCGCCAAAGAAAGGTTTTTGTAATCTGGAATACACGAAGCAAATGGCCAAGCGTGTAAAAGCAGCCGGTTTAAAACTCCTGCTCGATTTTCATTACAGTGATTATTGGGCCGATCCCGGTAAACAGTACAAGCCTGCTGCATGGAAAGATCTTTCATTTGAAGAATTAAAGAAAGCATTGTACGATTATACAAAAAAGGTGATGGAAGAATTAAAAGCACAGGGTACAACACCTGATATGGTGCAGGTGGGAAATGAGATCAATCATGGTATTGTATGGCCCGATGGGAATGTGGCGAACATCGATCAAACAGCACAACTCATCAACGCCGGCACGGCTGCAGTAAAAGCAGTTGATCCAACCGTGCAGATGATGTTGCATGTTGCATTGGGCGGACAGAATGATGAATCTGTTTTCTTTATTGACAACATGGTTGCACGTGGAGTGCAGTTTGATGTAATTGGCGAATCGTATTATCCGAAATGGCATGGTACATTGGCTGATCTTGAATATAATCTTAACGACCTGGTACGACGTTATAACAAAGATGTAATTGTAGTTGAATATTCAGCCTTAAAAGAAGAAGTGAATAAAATTGCCTTCGGTTTGCCGAATGGAAGAGGTAAAGGCACATGTATTTGGGAACCACTCAGTACCTGGGAAAAGTTTTTTGACAACGACGGAAAATCAAACAAGTACTTATTGGTGTATGATGAGTTGAGCAGGCAGTTTCTGAAAAAATAAGAATCGTATTTGTTGGCTCAAAGGAATATAATACAAGAAGCCTGTCACATGCGACAGGCTTCTTGCGTATCTGTTGAAAATTCATTTGCGAATTGCAATGCATCTTTAGAACGTCAGCAAAAACGAACTGCCTTCTCCTTCTTTACTTTGTACATGTATATTTCCTTTGTGGAGCAGCATAATTTGTTTACAAAGACTGAGGCCAATACCGCTTCCTGTTTTACGTGTACTGAAGAAGGGTATAAATATTTTATCAATGATCTCTTCACTCATGCCGCTGCCATTGTCAGCAACTTTAATAACCGTTTTGCCGGCTGGAGTATGGTATGCCGATAAGAGAATTTGTGCTGATGGTTTTTCTTTCACGGCTTCAATCGCATTTACCAGCAAATTAATGAGCACTTGTTCCAGTAGATTAATATCTGCATCCAACGTAATGGCCGGATCTTTTAGAATAATATCCAGCTCAATATTTTTTTGTTCCAAGGTGGGCAACATTAGTTGGTTGAGATTTTCGAACAAATCCCGCACCAATATTTTTTTACTGTTGAGTGTTGTGATCTTGTTGAGGTTACGATACGTTTCTGCAAACTTCAGCAAACCTTCGCTTCTGCGTTTGATAGTTTCAATTCCGATCGCCAGATCATCCAATGAACTATCGCTTTCTTTGAGTTGACTCATACCTTGATGCAATCGGTTCTTCAATGTATCAGCCAACGATGAAATAGGAGCAACAGAGTTCATGATCTCATGCGTCATTACACTCAATAGTTTACGCCATGCTTCAGCTTCGGTTTCATCCAAGGCTTCATCAACATTTTGAAAAGCGATGAGTTTAAAAACTTCATCACCGGTTTGAAAAGCAGTTGCCGAAAGCAATACTTTAAACTGTGCTTTATCGCTGGACGCTTTTGTGAGTTTGCTGTCGCCTGTTTTAATGGCAATTACTTCCTGGTAAAGTTGTTCATCCCGTTTTGCTAATGAATGAATGGTTTTGAGGTAAGGAATGCTCATCATTTTTTTAAACGATTCATTCATCCATGTAATTTCACCGGTCTTGATGTTATAAGAGAGAATACCTGTTTCAACTAACTCTAGAATTTTTTGCAGGTACACATATTGCGTTTCTTTTTCCCGGCTGATCACTTTAAATGTACTGTTGATCTCATTGAATCCTTCCCGCAACACCTGCAATTCGGCCGGCGCTTTTTTTACATTAAAAAAGCGGGAAAAATCACGGTAGTGAACCGACTCTGCGAAATCTTTTACTTCATCCTGTGCTTTTTTCAGCAGCAGAAACAGATCGTAAAACTGATAAGCTAGTAAAGGTGTAAGAAATGCAGCATAGAGATAATATTCTTTCAGTAACAACCATGTAGCTGCAAACATTACTAGAAACAGTAACAGCAGTCGTATCACTAATCGCCATTCGTATCTTCTAAACATAATTGATCCTTACTCTTTATTTGTCTAAATAGGAGCAGAAGGGGTTTTAAATATCATACTTTGTAAGCCTCCTGTACAATGCCGTTCTTGTTAAACCCAATTCTTTGGCAGCTTTTGTAATATTGCCATGATGTTTTTCAATTACACGAAGAATCGTGCTTTTCTCAACATTGCTCAGTTTTGTTTCGGTTTCGTCTGCTGCTTCAATACGTGCTGTTTCAATGGGTGAAAAAATTAAATCGTCGGCAGAAAGTGTTTCGCCTTCGGCCATGATCACCGCACGTTCAATACTGTATTGCAGTTCACGCACATTACCCGGAAACGGATGATCCATCAATTTCTCAATGGCTTTTTTATCGAACTCAATATGCGGCTTAATATATTTCTCTGCATAAAGCGTAGCATAATGTTTTGCAAGCAACGGAATATCGTCTTTTCGTTTGCGCAAAGGAGGTAACATGATTTCAACTGTGTTGATGCGATACACCAGGTCTTTCCGGAAACGGCTTTCATTTGCCAGTTCTGTTAATGGAAGATTGGTAGCACAGATCAATCGTATATCAACAGCGATCGGTTCATTCGTTCCAAGTCGAATGATCTGTCGGTTTTGTAGCGCAGACAATAACTTGGCCTGTTGTTGTAAACTGATATTCCCGATCTCATCTAAAAACAGCGTTCCCCCATGTGCTGCTTCAAATCGTCCGATGCGGTCTTCCCGTGCGTCGGTAAATGCTCCTTTTTTATGTCCGAATAATTCGCTTTCAAATAAACTTTCGGTCAATGCACCCGCATCTACTTTGATGAATGGTTTGTTGGCCCGTAACGATTGTTGATGAATTGCCTGTGCGATCAGGTCTTTACCCGTACCGTTTTCGCCCATGAGCAATACGTTGGCATCGGTGGGTGCAATTTTTTCAACTTTCAGTAAAATATCTTTCATGGCTTCGCTTTCGCCGATCATGAATTTACTGTTGTTGACGGGTTGCAATTTTCCTGAAGGAGTTTGTTTATTGCTGTCTCTTTTACGGATCGCTTCTTTAATGGTAGTGATCAATTTTTCATTATGCCAGGGCTTGATTACAAAATCAGAAGCACCTTCTTTTAACGAACGCACTGCAAGATCAATATCGCCATACGCTGTGATCATGATCACGGCAGGTGATTGATCAAGTTCTTTAATCTTTTTCAACCAATAGATTCCTTCGTTGCCCGTGTGAATGGTGCTGTTGAAATTCATATCAAGCAATATGGCGTCAAACGATTGCTTGGCAAGCAGGTGACGAATGTTCTCCGGATTCTTTTCTGTTACTACTTCTTTTGTTTCTGTTTTCAGTAACAGGCGTACAGCAGTGAGAACATCCGTGTCGTCGTCGATAATTAATATGCTGGCGTTTTTTAAACTCATTTGTTTGGTTTCGATCGTACTGTTTGTATCCATAGCCGTACGTTCACCACCACAAGTTTACCATATTCGCAAAGTATTGACAACTAATTCTCAACAAAAATGCCGATCAATGAAAACTGTATCAAAATCGTACACCTGTTGTATCGAAACCGTACACTTTTAATTCATGTGCAGGAGAATTTACATGAAAACCAATGCATTAGCCTATTGGCACGGTGTTGTCAGTTAGTCACTGTTCTCAATTGATTTCTTTGGTATCAAACGTTACCCTGTTGTAACATCAGGGTAACTTTGAACGTCAAGAGAACAGTTTACTAAAAAGGAATTTTTTCACATGGACAGAGTTATTGAAAAGAAAAAATGGAATACGAAACGCATACTTACCATTGCGGGCATTACAGCAATTGTGGGGTTGATCGCTGCCAGCGTATATTTTACATCGGGTAAATCGAAGTTGAATGTAGATACAGAGCGTATAACCATCGGCGTAATTAAAACGGCTGCGTTTCATGAATTTATTACGTTGAACGGGGTTGTGTTACCTGAAAGCACCATTTATCTTGATGCAATGGAAGGCGGACGGGTAGAAGAAAAATTTGTTGAAGATGGTACTTTGATGACGAAAGGGCAACCGATTCTTCGTTTGTCCAACACCGATCTTGAATTGCAACTTGCCAACCAGGAAACACAAGTGTTTAATGTATTGACGCAAATGCAGATCAGCAAGAATAATGCAGAGCAAAATTCGATCAACCGGCAAAATCAGGATGCAGAAGTTGACAATGCGTTGAAAGAAGCTGAGCGTGTATACAACCTGAACAAGAAATTATACGAACAAAAAGTAATTGGCCTGCAGGAATTTCAAAGCAGTAAGAATTTGTATGATTACCAGTTGCGCCGAAAAAAGCTTACTGAGCAGATCATGAAAACAGATGTAACAAGCATGAAGCAGCAGGTTGACCAGATGGGCGAAAGTTATCAGCAAATGAAACGTACACTGGCGTTGATGCGGAAAAAAGTAGGCGATCTTATTGTTCGTGCACCGGTTGATGGACAGTTAACATCGCTGGATGCAGAAATTGGGGAGAATAAAAATAAAGGACAACGATTAGGACAAATTGATGTGATGAGTGGATACAAAGTGCGAATTGATATTGATGAACATTATATCAACCGCATTTTTGTTGGTTTAATTGGAAATTGTGATGTAGCCGGTAAAACGTATCAGTTGAAAATTAAAAAAGTGTACACACAGGTTACCAACGGCCGTTTCCAGGTTGATATGGAATTTATGGAGAAAGTGCCGGAAGGCATCCGTCGTGGACAAACACTTCAGATGCGGTTGGCGCTGAGTGAAGAAACACAGGCCATTCTTTTACCCAAGGGCGGTTTCTACCAGCAAACAGGTGGTAACTGGATATTTAAGGTAAATGAAAATGGAACTACAGCATATAAAGTGGATATACAACTCGGTCGCCAGAATCCTGATTATTACGAAGTGCTGAGCGGTTTGAAACCCGGTGATAAAGTTGTTACCAGCAGCTATGAAAGCTATGGCAATATGCAGGAATTAATTTTAAAGAAATGATAATGAAGAAGCAATTCATTTTATTAGTGGCATCTGTACTCATTTGTTTGCTTACGGCAACATCGGTAATGCTGAACAACACCCGTATATGCGATCTTGATAAAAAGGAGATGAAGCAATTGCCTGCCAACGATTTGTTGTTACATGGCCCATTCAACTATTTTCAATTATAAAAATTCACATCAATGATAAAGATCAGCAATCTTGAAAAGTTTTATCGGACAGAAGAAGTAGAAACTGTTGCGTTGAACAAGTTGTCAATAGAAGTAAAAGAAGGCGAGTTTGTTGCCGTAATGGGCCCGAGTGGTTGCGGCAAATCTACCTTGTTGAATATTTTGGGTTTGTTGGATGATCCGGATGGTGGTAGTTTTTTATTCAACGGTATTGAAGTGGCCGGGTTTAACGAACGGAAACGTGCCGATCTCCGCAAACGGAACATCGGTTTTGTGTTCCAGAGCTTTAACCTCATTGATGAATTAACAGTTTATGAAAATGTGGAACTGCCGTTGATCTATTGCAATGTAAAAGCCGATGAACGTAAGAAAAAAGTAGAAGAGGTACTTGATAAAATGCAGATCATGCATCGTCGTAATCACTATCCGCAACAGTTGAGCGGTGGTCAGCAGCAGCGTGTGGCTGTTGCCCGTGCAGTGGTAAATAACCCCAAGTTGATTCTGGCTGATGAACCGACCGGTAACCTTGATTCATCAAACGGAAATGAAGTAATGCAATTACTTACTGATCTCAATGAACAGGGAACAACCATCATCATGGTAACGCACAGTGAGCACGATGCAAGGTATAGTCACCGTATTATCAGAATGCTCGACGGCCATACTGTTACCGAAAATATATTGGTATAAATGTATTGATCTCATTCATTAGCCATTAACCATCATTTATTCAGTTACCTGCCAATCATTAAACCTTATTTCTATGTTCAAAAATTATCTGAAGATTGCGTGGCGAAATCTGCTGAAGAATAAAACATTTTCACTCATCAATATTGCCGGACTGGCATCAGGGCTTGCCTGTTTTATTCTGATCACATTATATATTATTGACGAGTTAAGCTACGACCGGTTTCATGAAAAAGCTGACCGCATTTATCGTGTGCATTCCGATATCCGGTTTGGTGGTACGGATATGAGCCTGGCAGTTACTTCCGATCCCATGGGCGCCACGTTGAAAAAAGATTATCCGCAAGTAGAACAGTTTACACGCATCTATGCAAGCGAAGGGTCCAAGCTGTTCAAGAAAGAGAATGTATACATTACAGAAGACCGGGTAGTATTTGCCGATTCCACTTTGTTTGATGTGTTTACATTGCCTGCTATTGCAGGGAACACAAAAACCGCTTTGCACGAACCTAATACTGTTGTTATTAACGAATCAACAGCAAAAAAATATTTTGGATCGGTTGAAGCGGCGATGGGTAAAACAATGGAGTGTAATGATGAGCGGAACAGATTATACAAAGTAACGGCGGTTATTAAGGATATTCCAAAGAATTCGCATTTCAATTACGATCTGTTCTTATCAATGGATAATGTAGAATATGGCTTTGGAAATTTCATGAGTCATAATTTCCATACCTATATTGTTTTGCAGCCGGGAGCCGACTACAAAGCGTTTGACAAAAACTTTGTGCAGTTGATCGAGAAATACCTACTGCCGCAGGCAAGGCAGTTTATGAAGATCGAAAGCATGAGCGATTTTGAAAAAACCGGCAACAAGCTGGCGTATTCGATCATGCCCATCACGGATATTCATCTGCATTCAGACCGTATTGTTGAATTGGGCGTAAACGGCAGCATCCAATACGTTTATATTTTTGGTGCTGTTGCATTATTTATTTTGCTCATCGCCTGTATCAACTTCATGAATTTGTCAACGGCCCGTTCAGCATCAAGAGCAAAGGAAGTAGGCATCCGTAAAGTACTGGGCACGGAAAAAAAATATTTGATCCGTCAGTTTTTGGCCGAATCAACACTTACAAGTTTTATTGCTTTGCTCCTGGCGATACTTGGCGCATGGCTTGCATTGAACTGGTTTAATAACCTGGCCGGTAAAGAATTTCATATCACCGATCTGTTACAACCCGGTTTCCTGTTATTCTTACTGGCGTTGCCTGTGGCAGTAGGTCTTGTAGCGGGCAGCTATCCGGCGTTTTTTCTTTCATCATTCAAACCCATCAGTGTATTAAAAGGGAAACTCAATACAGGATTTTCAAAAAGTAATCTGCGCAGTTCATTGGTGGTATTTCAATTCTTCACAACCATTCTGTTGATAACCGGTACGATTGTTATTTACAAACAACTTCGTTATATCCAAACAACAAAGATCGGTTTCAATAAAGATCAGGTATTGATCATCGACAATCCATCGATGGGGCGCTCAACTGCTGAATCATTCAAAGCAGAAGTAGCGAAACTGAGTAGTGTAAAGTCTGCTTCTTTTGCCGGCTTTCTGCCAGTAAGTAATTCATCACGCAACGACAATACCTGGTCAACGGAAGCAGTGATGACGGAGAAGAATGGTTTTAATATGCAGAACTGGCGAATCGATTACGATTATATTCCAACACTTGGAATGGAAGTGATCAAAGGCCGCAACTTTTCGCAGCAATATGGCGGCGATTCAACTGCCTTGATCATTAATGAAACGACCGCTGCATTAATTGGTCCCGGCGATCCGATCGGTAAAAAGCTGTACACATCTGATGGACAAAATTCAACAGTGTACACGGTAATAGGTGTAGTAAAAAATTTCAACTACGAATCGCTGCGAAAAAATGTTGGTCCACTTTGTTTCAGGCTTGGTAATAACAGATGGGCAACAGCTTTTCGTGTGGAAACAAAAGATATGAAAAATTTACTGGCGCAGGTTGAAACTACATTTAAAAAAATGGCACCCGGTATGCCGTTTACATACAACTTTCTGGATGAATCGTTCGACAGAATGTATCGTGATGAGCAGCGTATCGGCAAAGTGGCATTCTCTTTTTCATTCCTGGCAATTTTGATCGCATGTCTTGGATTGTTTGGTCTCGCAACCTATATGGCTGAACAACGTACCAAAGAGATCGGCGTACGAAAAGTATTAGGTGCATCTGTTTCAAGCATCGTGCAAATGCTCAGCAAAGATTTTGTAAAGCTGGTATTGCTTGCATGTGTATTTGCCATACCGCTGGCATGGTGGGCCATGAGTCAATGGTTGCAAAACTTTGCATATCGGGTAAATATTGGTTGGTGGGTATTTGCTGCCGCCGCTGGTATTGCCTTGATCATTACCATCCTTACCGTGAGTTCGCAAGCTGTGAAAGCAGCATTGACAAACCCGGTAAAAAGTTTACGCACTGAATAAACTATCTGTATGCTCAAAAATTATTTTAAAATTGCTTTCAGAAATTTATGGCGCAACAAGCTGTATAGTTTCATCAATATTTCCGGTTTGGCAATGGGTATTGCAGCATTCCTGTTGATATTGCAGTATGTAAGTTTTGAGAAGAGCGTAAATGGTTTTCATAAAGATCTGCCATCGATCTATCGGTTGTTGAATGAAGATCAAAAAGGGCAAACATGGCCACAGGTAGAACCGGGTTGGGCACAACGGGCAAAAGAAAATTTTCCCGAAATAAAAGACTATTGCAGATTTGAAGAAGGTGCGGGGCAAGGAATTGTTCGACGTGATGTGGAAAAGGCAGAGCCATTCCGAGAAACCGAGATTGGTTATGCAGAAGGTAATTTCTTTGAGTTCTTCAGTTTTAAAGTAATCGAAGGCCAGGCCGCAGCATTTAAAAAATCAAATGTTGTGTTTCTTTCGCAAGCAGCTGTAAAAAAATATTTTGCGAAAGATGATCCAATAGGTCAATCGTTGACTTTGTACAATCAGTTTGGTAAGGCAACCTATGTTGTGGAAGGCATTTATGAAATTCCAGAGAATTCAGACATCCGGTTTGATATGGTTTTTTCGTTGGCAACTTTGAAAAACCCTGCTAACCTCAACGGAAATGATTGGGCTGAGCTGGATAATCTTAATTCACAATACATCAATACCTATTTCCGGTTAAGTGATGGGGCTGATCATAAACGACTGGAGCAAAAATTAACCACACTTAGGACTCAGCTTAAAAAGGATAAAGATGGATTGCAGTTTCGGTTGCAGCCATTTGCCAATGTGCATTTGCCCGCATCGTTCAGCGATTATTATCAAACAAGCGGCAACTTGAAATATGTGTACATCCTCGGCATCATTGCATTGTTGATTCTTGCAATTGCATGGTTTAATTATATCAATCTCTCAACCGCCAATTCATTGAAACGTGCAGGTGAAGTTGGAGTACGAAAAGTAGTAGGTGCATCCCGTCAATCGCTGGTGATGCAGTTTCTGGGCGAATCGCTATTGGTAAACCTGATTGGATTTGGATTGGGTTTATTGATCGTGCAACTTATTCAACCATTTTTTAATGATATTGTTGGAAAAGAACTTTCGTTGTCGTCGTTGTTATATACAAAAACTTGGATGATCGGATTGCTGCTGCTGATAACAGGCTCATTGCTTTCCGGTGCTTATACTGCTTTCAGCCTGTCCGGTTTCAATCCTATTGAAACATTGAAAGGGAAACTGATCAAAACAACAAAAGGAGTCATGTTACGAAAGTCGCTGGTAGTTTTTCAGTTTACTATTTCAATTGGCTTATTGCTCGTTACTGCATTTATTTACCAGCAGTTGAATTATATGCAGAATGAGAACCTTGATGTTAATACAGAGCAGTTGTTGGTTATCCGTGGCCCGCAGGTGGGCCGTGACAGTACGTATAAGGACAGACGAAATGCTTTTGTTAATATGATTGCTCAACAGAGTTTTGTAAAAGACTATGCGTTGAGTGGAAGTGTGCCGGGTAATGGATTCAATTTTGCAACATCCGGTTTCACTCAGCCGGGCTCACGAAAAGGAGATGAGTTTAAATCGTTTTCATTTACATTGATCGATGATCGTTATCTCAATACCTATCAAATTGGATTGGCCGGCGGGCGCTCGTTTACACAGGCAGAAACTATGGTTGAATGGAATGATAACGATAAAGTGTTGATGAATGAGAAAGCGATCGAAGAGCTTGGCTTTAAATCGGTGGAAAATGCATTGAATACAAAAGTACTGTGGGATGAACGTAAGCTGCAGATAGTTGGTGTGGTTAAGAATTATCATCACACCGGTTTGCAAAGGGCAATTGAACCGATCATTTTCTATCCGCAGAGTAACAGTGCTTATTTTACTGTGCGATTAAGTTCAGATAACATACAGCAAAATGTAGCCAGGCTGGAAAAGCTGTTTAAGTCTTACTTCATCAACAATCCATTTGAGTACTTCTTTGCCGATGATAACTTTAATAAACAGTATATCACTGAGCAACAGTACAGCCGCTTGTTTACCACAGCATCGGTGTGGGCCATCATTATTGCGTGTCTTGGATTATTTGGATTAGCTACTTACACGGTTGAATCAAGAACAAAAGAGATTGGAGTACGCAAAGTTTTAGGAGCAAGCGTACTCACCATTACACAATTATTGTCCAAAGATTTTTTGCGGTTGGTACTTCTTGCATTTGTAATTGCCACACCTGTTGCATGGTTTACAATGCACAAGTGGTTAGAGGATTTTGCTTATCGCATTAATTTATCATGGTGGGTATTTGCATTAGCCGGTATTGCTGCAATTGGTATAGCCGTCATTACCATCAGCTTCCAGGCTATCAAAGCGGCCGTTGCTAATCCGGTAAAAAGTTTACGAACTGAATAAAATATTTCATCATGGTTACCTATTTAAAAATTGCGTATCGTAATCTTTTTAAAAACAGGCTTTACAGTTTGATCAACCTGGTTGGGTTAACCATTGGTATTATTTCGTGTTTGCTGATCAGTATTTACGTGAAGGATGAACTTACCTATGACAGGTTTAATCAAAAAGCGGATCGTATTGTACTGTTACAGCAATTTGAAAATAATTGGGCCAGTGGTGGAAAATTAGCTACTGATATGAAAGCTAATTTTTCACAGGTAGAAAAGGCTGTAAGGTTGAAGAATGTGAATCCGTTAATTAAGTTTGCTGATAACGCCTATTATGAACCCGATTTTTATTTTTCTGATAGTACGGTATTCGATGTATTCACCTTTCCGCTGTTAAAGGGAAATGCTGCTACAGCATTGAAAGAGAAATACGGTGTTGTGATTTCAGAAACCATCGCTCAAAAATATTTTCCCGGAATTGATCCAATAGGCAAAGAGTTAAGGTACGATAACAAATATTCACTGCATGTAACAGGTGTAATGAAAGACTTGCCCAACAATGCACATCTTAAAATTGATTTTCTTGCGGGTTATTCCATTGCCAACGAATTGGTGGGGTGGGATGTTACTAATAATTATTGGGGCGGTGGGGTATGGACTTATTTGTTATTGACCCCCGGCAGCAATACAAAAGCAATAGAATCTCAATTCCCCGGCTATGTTAAAAAGCTAAACGATCCGAATGCTTCTTTTGTGTGGAAAATGAAGTTGATACCGCTTGCAGACATTTATCTGAAAACTTCATTGATCGCTTCAAGCCCCATAACCTATGTGTATGTGTTTTCGGTAATTGGTTTATTTATCCTTGCGCTGGCTTGTTTTAATTTTATCAACCTTGCCACAGCCAGGGCTGGGTTGAGATCAAGAGAAGTAGGCGTGCGGAAAGTGTTGGGTTCATCTTTAACACAACTGCGGCTTCAATTTATTCTGGAAGCAGCTATGTTTGTCTTTTTGGCATTGCTTGTGGCGTTAACTGTTCTTCAGTTTTGTATGCCTGCTTTTAATTCTTTGCTTGATAAAAAGTATTCACTGTTATCAATACTCAACACGGAAAATGTTTTATACCTGTGTGCAGGATTTATTTTAGTGAGCCTTATTGCAGGTGCTTATCCGGCATTTATACTTTCTTCTTACAAGCCTGTAACCGTTTTAAAAGGCGAACTTGTAACCGGCAAAGGAAAATACTGGTTAAGGAAATCGTTGGTGGTCATTCAGTTTTCAGTATCAATGATCATGATTGCTGCTACACTTATTACATATCAGCAACTGAATTATGTAAAAAATAAAAATCTTGGTTATCAACGTTCGCAGATTCTTACGCTCGATTTAAGAGATGCACCGGCAAACACAAAAGAGATATTCAAACAGGAAGTTAAAAAAATCGCTTCTGTTGAAATGGCCACAAGAGCTTACGGATTGCCTGGCAGCGGTCTTGCACAAGGTCAGAAACTGGTAAGTGATTATGTACCTGCAGATGCAAAGGATGCAAGTATTATGCGGCTGACGATTGATGAAGATTATCTCAGCACCTTCAATATAAAACTTACGGAGGGGAGAATGCTGAATTCTGCGTTACCTGCCGATAAGCAATCCTTCCTGATCAATGAATCAGCAAAGAAATATTTCAAGTGGAAAAATATTAATGGAAAAGCTACCGGTTACTATACATTCCAATACAAAACGGACGGATCGTATAAAGAAATTCCCGTTACCGGTGAAGTGGTAGGTGTTATTGCCGATTATAATCATGCCGATCTAAAAACTGAAGTAGCTCCCATGATCTTTTCTTTAAATGATGGATGGGAAGGACAAATGGCGATAAAGCTAAAGGCAGGAAATATTTCATTGGGAATTGAAAAGATAAAAGCATTGTGGCAGAAATTTTTTCCTGATAAACCTTTTGAATATAATTTCCTTGATACTGTGTTTGATCAAACCTATAAATCTGAAAATAAAACAGCCCGTTTGTTTAGCCTTTTTGCAGGTCTTGCTATTTTAATTTCCTGCATGGGTTTATTGGGATTGGTGGCACATGTATCCAATGTTCGAAAAAAGGAAATTGGAGTGCGTAAGGTACTGGGTGCATCTGTTTCGGGTATTATTCAATTGTTAGGGAAGGAGTTTATTGTGTTGATCATTATAGCATGGGTTATTGCTTTTCCTTTGGCCTGGTGGGCAATGAGTAAGTGGCTGCAAAATTTTGCTTACCGTATTACAATGGATGGTTGGGTTTTTATGGCTGCAGGTTTAGCTGCGTTTGCTATTGCGTTACTAAGTATAAGTTTCCAGGCAATTAAAGCCGCCGTTGCTAACCCTGTAAAAAGTTTACGGACAGAATAAAACCTTACATCATGTTCAAAAATTATTTGAGTTTATCATTTCGTCGCCTGTTCAGGAATAAGTTCCACACATCCATTAATCTGATTGGTTTGGTGATTGGGTTTACAATTGGTCTTGTTGTATTACTGGCGGTCTATGGTCAATTTACATTTGATAAAAATCATGTGAACCGTGATAAGATCTACCAGGTCTATCAGGTATTTCATAAAGCAAAGGGGGATGAAATAGGTAACACATTTGGTTTTCCTGCTGCAGAACGATTTAAGGCGGAGGTGCCTGCCGTTGATAGATCTACCCGTTTTTTGCATGGAAGTAATGCTGTCTTATATAAAGAAAAAGAAGTAGACATCACCACAATGCTTGTGGATGAAGATTTTTTGCACATGTTTACATTTCCTGTTGTAAAAGGGAATGCGGCGAATCCTCTTTCTAATCTTTCCAATATCATCATTACAGAAAAAACGGCCGAGATCATTTTTGGCAGTGAAGATCCGATTGGAAAAACGATCAA
The DNA here is from genome assembly GCF_037892605.1 of Lacibacter sp. H407. Lineage (NCBI taxonomy): Bacteria > Pseudomonadati > Bacteroidota > Chitinophagia > Chitinophagales > Chitinophagaceae > Lacibacter > Lacibacter koreensis. The sequence continues at coordinate 146,328 of NZ_JBBKTU010000002.1, forward strand.
ATCTCCTTTCGGTGATGAGTTAAAAGAAATGGTTGTGTCGGCAGTGGTAAAAGATATTCCAAAAAACTCATCGTTTCGATTTGGTGCGTTGGCTCGCACTGAAGTTCGGCCCGACTATACCGTAGACAAAGCAAACTGGAATAACCAGCATCATCCTGTATTTGTTCAGCTGAAGGAAACAGGCACCGTGCAGCAAGCTGAGCAGCAATTGCGGACAATCAATCAAAAATATTTGACAGAGTGGTCGGCAAGTTTAAAACGTGAAGGAGCGGTTCCTGATAAAAAGGGAGATGTATTCACCACACATTTGCTGTCGTTGAAAGATGTGCATTTTTCACCACGGATCAATAACATTGGAAACTCAGTGAACAAGGCTGAACTCGTTGCTATGCTGGCAATCAGTTTATTGATCATTTTGATAGCGTGTTTTAATTTTGTAAATATCAATCTGGCGAATGCATTTACAAGAAGTAAAGAAATTGGTGTACGTAAATGCCTGGGTGCCGCAAAAGATAGCTTGTTTTTACAGCTGTGGAGCGAAAGTTTTATTGTGTGCAGTATTGCATTTGTATTTTCATTGGTTCTCACAAATATTATTATCGGCATCATTCAACGTCAATCGCCATCGAATATGCCGTTGGATGAATTGCTATGGAATCCTGGCTATCTGTTAATGACGTTTGGTCTTTTATTACTGGTGTCCTTCATTGCCGGTGGATATCCTTCTTGGTTAATGGCGAAGTTGAAAGTGGTGGAAACACTCAAAGGAAAAATATCACTGAAGCGGAAAAGTATTGCACGCAGTTCGTTGATAGTAATGCAGTTTGTGATAGCCTGTATTATGATCAGCAGTACACTTATTATTTACAGTCAATTTAAGTTTTTGCAAAACGCCGATCTGGGTGTTAACAAGGAATATGTGATCGTAATTCCATTTCATAAACCGGAAAAAGGGATAAGTAATATTGAGAAACTACGTTCACGCCTGTCATCAAATCCGGCTATTGTTTCTTTAACAGGCAGCAGTGTGAATATTGGATTAGGTAAAGACGGCATCACCACAAAAATAACCAACCGTTTTGGGTATAAAGACAGAGAGATCAATACTAATCTGGCCTACATTGATTATGATTACCTGAAAACGTTTGACATTAAAGCAATTGAAGGAAAGGATATTGATCTTTCTTATGCGGCGGATAGTTTGCCGCATGTATTGCTTACTGAAAGTGTAGCGAAACAATTCAACGAAAAGCAAATTGCAGGACAAAAAATAGTTGTTGACAGTAGTTCCCCCGCCTGGAATATTGTGGGAGTGATTCCGGATTTCCATATGTACTCGATGCGTGAAACAAAAGAGCCGATTGCTCTCGTAATGAATAAGAATGAACGAGTACGTTACTGTTTCATTAAAACCAATGCGCAAAACAAAGTAGCGATGATGGAAGCGGTGAAAAAAGAAATGGCCATTCTGGAACCCGGGCGTGATTTCAAGGGGTCGTTCATGGACGATAATATCAACAACTGGTACAAGCAGGAAAAAATGATGTCGATCATGTTGAGTATTGCTGCGTGTATTGCAATTGTATTATCCTGTATGGGTTTGCTGGCAATGGTATTACTCATCATTCAACAGCGGGTTAAAGAAATCGGTGTGAGGAAGGTGTTGGGTGCTGGCGTGTCGAACATCTCTTATCTCATTTCAAAAGAGTTTTTAGTATTGGTGCTGATAGCAGTATTGATCGCTACACCTATTTCATGGCTGGCCATGAATAAGTGGTTGCAATCATTTGCTTACCGCATCGAAATAAATATCTGGATGTTTATACTCGTGGCAGTAATAGCGCTATTGTTTGCGTTCATCACTATTTGTTATAACACCGTGAAAGCTGCTGTGGCTAACCCTGTAAAAAGTTTGCGAACAGAATAAACCGGAACAATATGCTGAAATTTAACTTCAAGATCGCATGGCGCAATATTTATAAGAATAAAGTTTTCTCTTCCATCAACATTATTGGGTTGGCATTGAGTATAGCCTGCTGTCTCGCCATCAGTATGTATATCTGGGAACAAACACACTATGATCTATTTCACAGCAATGAAAAAAATACATATCGCATAACTAACAAACAAAACCAGGCAGGAAAATTATATCTAACAGCTACCACACCCGGACCATTGGCACCGGCACTGCAAAAGGATTTGCCTGAGTTAGAAAATACTGTTCGATTTGGAAACTGGAGCGGCTTGTTAAAAAATGGTAACAAAGTATATGAGGAGAAAAATGTACAGCTCACAGAGAATTCAATTTTTAGTGTATTCAATTTTCCGTTGCTGAAAGGAAATATCAAAACAGCTTTGCTTGCTACAGATGAAATTGTGATTACGGAAAAAATAGCCGTAAAATACTTCGGTAAAGACTGGCGAAACAATCCTTCGCTACTGGGACAGATATTTACATTAAATGGCGATCTGAATTTTAAGCTGGCAGGTGTTGCGGCAAATCCGCCTGAAAATTCAAGTATTCAGTTTGATGTTTTATTGCCAATTGCTTTTTTATTTAAGATAGATAAATGGTCGAACAAATGGGGGAGTAATAATTATCATACCTATGTTCAGTTAAAGCCGGGTACAAACGTAACAGCTTTTGAAAATAAGCTTGCAAAACAATTAAAGGTTTATAAACCTGATACCGATGATATTTTACAATTGCAGCCTTTAAGTAAACAATACCTCTATTCAAAATTTGATTTCTTCACTGATTGGGGAAAGCGTGGTGACATAAAGTATGTAAACATTTTTCTGGGTGTGGGATTATTGCTGTTGCTGATTGCCTGTGTAAACTTTGTAAACCTTTCTACGGCACGTTCATTAAAACGATCTATGGAAGTAGGTGTGCGTAAAGTTACAGGGGCATCCCGTAAGCAGTTAATTTTTCAATTCTTAAGTGAATCTGTTTTGATCGCCACCATTGCAGGACTTATTGCAGTGGCTATTTTAAAATTGGCTCAACCTTTTCTACTGGAGTTAACGGGAAGAAGTATAGAGATGAATCTCGCCAGCGGTTTACTCTTCAGCTTTTTTTTATTATTCATCATTCTTATTGGATTAATTGCAGGTATTTATCCTGCATTCGTTTTATCATCATTCAAACCAATTAAGGTATTGAAAGGAAAGCCCGAAGTAACATCAGGTGTTGGATTTCGTCAGGTTTTGGTGATTGCACAATTTGGTATTTCTGTTACGATGATGATTTGTACTTTCTTTATGTATCATCAGTTGAAGTTTGTACAGAGCAAAGACCTTGGCTTTAATTCAGAACAAATTATCCGTGTAAGGTTGGGTAATGAGTTAAAAGGAAAAGTTGCGTTGCTGAAACGTGATTTAGATAACGAAAGTACCATTGCTGCAACAGCGCCTGCAACTATGAGTTTGGCTAATGTTGACAACTCAACAAATTTTGAATGGGAAGGAATGCAACAGGGACAAGAGTTTTTAATTACACAAGCGAATGTAGACCCGGATTTCATCCTTGCATTAGGTATGGAGCTATTAAAAGGTGAAAATTTTAAACCTCAAAATGAAAACGATACCATAAACAATTTTATCATAAATGAAACGGCTGTTAAGCTTATGGGTTTAACAGTTGGCAATGTAATTGGCAAGCGTATCACATTTTTTGGTGCCAAGGGTACTATTATTGGTGTAGTAAAAGATTTTCATTTCAAGCCTTTGAGTGCAGGTATTGAACCATTTGTTTTCCGTTATCAACCTTATGCGCCCTATTTTAATTTGTTTGTAAAAACAGTTCCCGGCAAAACTGCAGAAGCTATTAATCAAATTCAAAAACTTTATAAAAAATATGAACCGGAAGCCCCGCTTGAGTTTGCATTCCTCAATGAATCAATAAATCAGTTATATAGCAATGATAAACGAACTGCATCTGTTATTTTACTCTTTGCCTGTTTAACAATTTTTGTTGGTTGTTTGGGTTTATTTGGCCTCACAGTATTTGCAGCAGAGCAACGCATAAAAGAAATTGGTATCCGTAAAGTTTTGGGTGCCGGCGTGCTTTCTGTAGCCCGACTCTTATCAAAAGATTTTTTAAATCTGGTATTAGCTGCAGTTGTAATTGCAATACCCGTTGCATGGTATGCAAGTAGCCAATGGTTACAAAATTTTGCTTACCGTATTAAATTGGATTGGTGGGTGTTTGCAGTTGCAGGTAGTTTGATCGTGATGTTTGCAATGTTAACCATAAGCATACAGGTAGTAAAAGCAGCAGTAAGTAATCCCGTTAAAAGTTTGCGAACAGAATAAATTAAACAGATGATCAGGAATTTTCTAAAAGTAGCATGGCGCAATTTGTGGAAGAACAAATTATTCTCATTCATCAATATCGTAGGGCTTGGGCTTGCCATTCCGTTTGCATTACTCAGTTTAATGCAGGTACAGAGTGCATATGAGTTTGATAATTTTCATCCCTATCCCGATCGTACATTCAGGATCATTACCGATGTAACAGACAATGTTGGTACAAAAACAAAATATGCATTATCGCCCGTTGCTGCAGCAGAGCAATTAAAACAAGGCTATCCTTATATTGAGCAATCAACATTTGTGGTACGTGATTTTGGCTGGCAGTTAAGTAACCGTTTAAATACAATCGATGTGAACAGCATTTATGTGGAACCTGCTTTCTTCGACATATTTGGATTTCAGTTGGAGAAAGGCACAAGGCCAGTTGAGCCAAACACATTGGTGCTAACCAAAGAAAAAGCGGAAGCGATTTTTGGAACTGTTGATCCTGTTGGTAAAGCACTCAGTCATCCCCACTATGGCGAGTTTACAGTAACAGGAGTATTGAAGCCTTATAAACGTAATACGCATTTACGTAGTGATGTGATGGTTTCAATGGCTACGTATAAACGAGTATCAAAAGACACCGCACTTACATCATTGAGCGGCTTTACTTACGTGTTACTGAAACCTGGTGTAAAGGAGAAAAATCTTGATGCTGCATTAACATCCATTGGTTCTAAATTAAATAAGCAGGCTGCATCTCTTCCAAAGAAAGAAAAGTTTCAATTCCGAAAGCAATACATCACCAAACTTGCTCCCGACTTTGATGATCTTCGTGGTAATTCTTATGTAGAATCGTTGCTTGACTTGTCTGTGAACTTTGGTTTTGCATTAGCATTGCTCTTGTTGGCAGGGTTTAATTATGTGAATCTTACATTGGCCCGTTCGCTTAGTCGCTCAAAAGAAGTAGGTGTGCGAAAAGTAGCAGGTGCATTGCGTTATCAATTGGTGTGGCAGTTCATTTGTGAAGCAATTCTGGTTGCATTGCTTGCATTAGTGGTTGGTTTTGTTATGCTCAAACTTATGGAACAGTTCAGTTATGTAAACTGGTTTACGTGGGAGGTAGATAATAAAATAGTTATCTGGGGAGTGTTTATTGTATTTGCCGTTTTTATCGGCATGCTTGCAGGGTTTATTCCGGCACGAATACTTTCCAGCTTTCAACCGGCAAAAGTATTGAAGGGAACAATCAGCCCATCTTCGTTTGGTAAGATGGGGTTACGAAATAGCCTCGTTGTTATTCAATTTGTAGCAACTTCTCTTTTTATTTTTCTTACGGCTACGTTGTACAGCCAGTTTAAATACATGGCGACAGATAACGAAAACTTTAATCGAGAGAATATTTATAATATTTCGTTTAGTGGAGATCACCGCTTGTTGCAAAATGATATTGCCGCAAACAGATCAGTTGAGCGGGTAGGGATGGTTTCAACACCATTTGGGGGAAGCTCGGCACAATGTGCGATCAAAAAAAATAACCAGGAACAAAATATTGAAGCAAGCTATTATGCGGCAGATGCTGATTTTGTAGCAAACATGAATCTGCAGATCATTGCCGGTGAAAATCTTCCCTCATCAGTCGGCGATTCCATTTCCGATTTTATATTGGTAAATGAGCAGGCATTGGCGTGGCTTGGTTTGGGCAAGCCGCAGGAAGCAATCGGCAAAGTGATTCACTTGAATAACAGCCGCCAGGTTACAATACATGGTGTAGTAAAAGATTTCTGTTATTATGTGTACCAGTTTCAAACAAAGCCCTTGGTATTGCAATACAACCCATCGCAGTTTCATGTGTTGAGTATTAAAACAAAAACTGCTGTTGAAGATGGAATGTTTAAAAGTGAGATCAACAACATCTGGAAAAAATATCATCCGCATGAAGAGTTGGCGTTCTCGAACTATCAAAAAGATCTGTATGATCGTTATTTCCCCGGAAGAGATATGCGGTTCATGGGGATGTTTTGCGTGGTAGTGTTAGTGATCGCTGTCATGGGTTTGTTAGGTATTGTCACCTATCATACAGAACGGCGTGTGAAGGAGATCGGCATACGTAAGGTAATGGGTGCATCCGTACCTGCGATCATCAGAGAATTATCAAGGAGTTTTGTAAAGCTCATCGTTATTTCTGCCAGTATTGCATTACCCGTTAGTTATATGGCAGGTTATGTGTTCATCACTTTATTTGCATACAATGACGGAATCAATCTGTTGTTGTTGTGCCTACTGTTTTGCACCATTTTCACCATCGCCTTATTTACGATCATGTATAAATCAATGCAGGCAGCAGCAGCTAACCCGGTTAAAAATTTAAGAACAGAATAAACCAAGAAGAAGGTATGTTAGTACAACTCAAAAATTTGTTTAAATGGGTTACGGTTGGCGGTAACCGTACGTTTCTGCTAAAGGATATTAACCTTGAAGTGGAGGAAGGAGAATTTATTTCAATTATGGGGCCATCGGGTTCAGGGAAATCAACCTTGCTGAATGTAATTGGTATGCTCGATGGTTTTGATGAAGGCGAGTATAACTTCCTGCACGAAAGTGTACATAAGTTAAAAGAGAAACAAAGGTCACAATTATACAAACAATACATTGGTTTTGTTTTTCAGCAATATCATTTAATTGATGAACTGACGGTGTATGAAAACATTGAAACACCCTTGTTGTACCAGGATGTAAAAGGCAGTGAGCGGAAAGCAATGGTAGCAGATATGCTCGATCGGTTCAATATTGTTGGTAAGAAGGATCTTTATCCAACACAATTATCAGGGGGCCAGCAACAACTCGTGGGTGTTGCACGTGCATTAATTGCAAAGCCCAAATTGATTCTTGCCGATGAACCAACCGGTAACCTCAACTCCAAACAAGGGGAGGAGATCATGGATTTATTTAAGCAGTTGAACCAGGAAGGGGTAACAATCATACAGGTAACTCACAGCGAAAAAAATGCAGCTTATGCCGGCCGTACCATTCATTTACTTGATGGACGTATTGAACAACAGGTTAAAAATTAATACAACAGTTATGCGGATACTTAGTTTTGTTCTGTGCTTTTTTATTTATGGAATTAGTGTAACAGCACAGCAATATAGTTTAAAGCAATGTATTGATACAGCGTTGAACAGGAATATTCTTGTGCAGCAAACAGGATTGCTGATGCAATCGGCTGAAGTTGATAAGAACCAGGCGAAGATGAACCTGTTGCCGAATGTAAACAGTCGTTGGAACTACGGTAACAACTTTGGACGCAATGTTGATCCTATTACCAATACTTATACCAATAATCAATTATCGTCTTCCAATGCAGGTTTAGATGCTGGTGTGATCTTATTCAACGGTATGCGTTTACAGAATTTAATTCAGCAAACCAATTTTTCCCACAAGGCAGCAGAGCTTGATTATAAACAGGTCAAGGATAATCTTATACTGAATGTGATACTTTCTTACATGCAGGTGCTGGTGAGTGAAGATGTGTTGAGCGTATCACGTGCACAATTACTGGTTACTCAAAAACAGATCGAACGAATGGAGATCATGGTGAAAGAAGGTTCTGCAGGAAATTTTCAGTTGACGGATATGAAAGGGCAAATGGCAAATGAACAAATAAGTATTGTGAACCTGGAAAACAGTTTGCAGCAGGCGAAGCTTACGCTGTGCCAGTTAATGAACATTCCTTATTCGGCTTCACTGCAATTAGAAAGAGACATTCAGTTGAATGAAACGTTCTATGCACAAAGTTCACCTGAAGTAATTGCTGCGGCAATGGAATATATGTCGCTGGTAAAAGCAAATGAGTTTAGAGTAAAGAGTGCCGAGAAAAATATACAGATCGCTAAGAGTGGTTATTATCCCACCATCAGCCTCGGTGCAAGTGCCGGTAGCAGCTATTCCAATTTATTTACCCGGTTGGTGCCAACAACAATTTCGGAGATCACAACAGGCGATTACATTAAAAGCGGTTCAACCCGAACACCGGTTTATAAAGAGATACAGAATTTCTCAACAAATAGCGTAGGCTATTTCAAACAGATGGAAAACAACCTTGGATTTTTTGCGGGTGTTAATATGCAGATCCCCATTTTTAATAATCTGCAAACGAAGAACAGAGTGAAACAGGCAAAGCTACAACTCAAGAATACACAACTCAATGCAGAGAATACGAACTACCAGCTAAAACAAAACATTGAGCAGGCTTGGCTCAATATGCAGGCTTCTTATAATCGTTATTCAATGTTAAAAGAACAGTTGACAAATTTTGAAGAGTCGTTCCGTGCAGCAGAAGTGCGTTTTGAAAGTGGTGTGATCAATGCTGCTGAATTTCTCATCGCCAAAAATAATCTCGACCGCACAAAGATAAACCTTGTGCAAACGCAATACGAGTATAGCTTCAGAACAAGATTATTAGATTTTTACCAAGGGAAGCAGTAGCGAAGTTGAAAGGATTACTTTAACACGTTGTCGGCATCAACATCACCTTCCTCGTCTTTGGGTTTGTGGTAATCATTCTTTAGTTGCTGTTCAAACTCTTCTTCGTCTTTCATATTTCTGCGGATGAGAAATACAACTAAGGCTACGAGAGCAATTCCGGTTACAATGAGAACGGGCCAGTTCATATCCTGAATTTTTACAGAAGATACCACAAATTTGAAATTTTTCAAACGGGCTGTATGAACAAATCGTTAATTGTATGTTGGGAATTGTTACAGCAAATCGTTCAGGTTGGGAATAATGTTCAGCACCTTGTGAAAGTTTTTCTTATAATGTTTTTTATCCAGCTTGTAATAAAAGGCACCTTTTTTTGAATTTAGTTTGTCTTTGTCTTTTTGTTTTACCAACAAACCGGTCGACATTACCTTGCGGCTAAAATTCCCCTTATCAAATTTGTGCTCATACACTTCTTCAAACATATTCTGTAATAACGGAAGTGTAAATTTTTCAGGCAATAATTCAAATAAAATCGGGTGGGCGGCAGCTTTGTATTTCAAACGTTCTTTGGCCATTGCAACCATTGCGGGGTGATCAAAGATCAGTTCCGGAATTTCATTCAGAAAAAACCACTCAGCATGATATTCTTCGCTGATCTGCCGTTCGTATTTGTGAATATCTATCAAGGCAAAATAGGCAGTTGAGATCGTCCGTTCAAGCGGATCCCGGTCGGGTGCAGAAAATACATGAAGCTGTTCCAGGTAAACGCCATCCAGCCCTGTCAATTGTTTCAATACACGGGTAGCCGCCTCATCGGTGCTTTCGGCAGGTTGTACAAATCCCCCCATCAAACTCCAGTGGTCTTTTTTAGGCTCTAACCATCTTTTTACTAATAGGATCTTCAGGTGTTGACCATCAAAACCGAAAATGATGCAGTCAACTGCATTGATGAATCGTGTTTGTCGTTGATACTTTGTCATATATACAGGCAAGAAGAATTAAAGATATAGAAACAGTTGACGGGCGGCCAAAAAAAAGCTGAAATACTTTCTTTTTGTAAAATTAAATGTAAAATTGACAATTATTTAAAAAAACCTTTATATTCGGTACTGAATTGCTTCATCTAAAAATTTATTATTATGCGAATCGCTGCCATCAAGCCTGTCTTTTTTCTCCTTTCATTTCTCTTTTTCCAACTTGCCATCGTTGCTCAAAACAGTGTTGTGGTGAATGCAGATCAAGGTAAAGTAAAGATCGACAAACATATTTACGGCCATTTTGCCGAGCACCTGGGAGCCTGTATCTATGGCGGCTTTTATGTGGGCGATACAAATAAGATCATTCCCAATACAAATGGTGTGCGAAACGACATTATTAATGCGTTGAAGAAATTGAAAGTGCCCAATCTTCGTTGGCCCGGTGGTTGTTTTGCCGACACCTATCATTGGAAAGATGGTGTAGGCCCCAAAGCAAATCGTCCGGCAATTGTAAACCGTTGGTGGGGTGGTGTTACAGAAGATAACAGTTTTGGCACACACGACTTTTTGAATATGTGCGAGTTGATCGGTGCAGAGCCTTATCTCGCAGGCAATGTGGGAAGCGGAACCGTGCAGGAACTTTCAGATTGGGTACAATATGTAAATGGTAAAGCAAATACAAGCCCCATGACCACATGGCGTGTAAAGAATGGCCGTGAGAAAGCATGGAATGTAAATATCTGGGGCGTTGGAAATGAGGCCTGGGGTTGTGGTGGAAATATGAAGGCGGAGTACTATGCAAATATCTACCGTCAGTACGCTACTTACATGGCTGATTTTGAAAACGACGCTAAAAAATTCAGGGTAGCTTCTGGTGCAAACGGAAATGATTATAACTGGACAGAAGTATTGATGCGTGACATTCCACACAATATGATGGAAGGTGTTGCACTGCATCATTATGCAGTGATCAATTGGAACAAAAAAGGTCCGTCAACCGAATATAACGAAGAACTGTATTTTGCTTCTATGAAATCGGCTTTGCGCATGGAGGAATATGTTACCCGCCACAGTACGATCATGGATAAATACGATCCGAATAAACGTGTGGCGTTGGTTGTTGATGAGTGGGGCGGATGGTATGATGTGGAGCCGGGTACAAATCCGGGATTTTTATTCCAGCAGAATACAATACGGGATGCAATGATAGCTGGTGTTACATTGAACATCTTTAACAATCATGCTGACAGGGTGCGTATGGCAAACCTTGCACAAACGGTAAATGTGTTGCAGGCGGTAATTCTTACTAACCAGGAGAAAATGTTGCTTACACCCACTTACCATGTAATGGAAATGTATAATGTGCATCAAGATGCCACCATGCTTCCTGTGCAATTAAAAACAAATGATTATGTTTTCGGAAATGAGAAGCTGCCTGCAGTTTCTGTATCCGCTTCAAAAAACAGTAGTGGAACAACGCATGTATCACTTGTTAATATTGATGCATCAAAATCGCAAACCATATCGATCGATGTGCGTGGATTAGCTGTTAAAACAGTTGCAGGCAGAATTCTTACTTCAAAAAAATTACAGGATTATAATTCATTTGACCAGCCGACAAAAATTCAACCTGTTGTATTTAATGGGGCAAAACTTTCCAACAATACGCTCACTGTTGAATTACCACCTTATTCAGTAGTGGTGCTAACATTAAAATAAAGCTGTTCATGAATTATCAGAAAAGTTTTTTGCTTAGCCTTGTGCTGTTGTTTTCTTTAAGTGTGCATGCTCAGCAAAAAAAGACATTCGTCATTAAAGCAAATCAAGCAACAGCAGAGATACAGCCTACCATGTGGGGTGTGTTTTTTGAAGATATCAACTTCGGTGCAGATGGTGGTATTTATGCTGAACTCATCAAGAACCGTTCCTTCGAGTTCTTCAAACCACTCATGGGTTGGAAAGTAGATCAGAAGCCTTTTGTTGAAGGTGCTCTTACTGTGCAGAACAGGCAGGGAGCGAATCTTCCCAATCCACGTTTTCTGCGTGTGCAGCTAAACAATGCAGCAAAAGGAAATCTCAGCATGACGAATGAAGGTTTCCGTGGCATGGGTATTAAAAAAGATCTGCGTTACGATTTCTCTGTTATATATCGTACATCAGGGAACATTAAACTCCATGTTGAATTACTGAATGCAAAGAACCAGGTGATCGGCAACAGCGTTGTTGATGCAACAGCAACAGGAGATGCATGGAAGAAATTAGCAAAGAGTTTTCAATCGACTGATACAGCACAAAAAGGGCAGTTCAGAATCTGGTTTGAAGGAACAGGCACCATTGATCTTGATATGATCTCGTTGTTTCCTGAAGACACGTGGAAGAAACGTCCCGGTGGTATGCGTGCAGATATGATACAGTTGCTGGCTGATATGAAGCCCGGCTTTATCCGTTTTCCCGGCGGTTGTATTGTGGAAGGCTTTGATTTGTCGAATCGTTATCAATGGAAAAAAACGATCGGGCCAATTGAAGAACGTCAGCTTATTATGAACCGTTGGAATATTGAATTCCCGCATCGTTCTGCTCCCGATTATTTCCAAACATTTGGTTTAGGTTTCTTCGAATATTTTCAATTGTCAGAAGATGTTGGTGCAGAAGCATTACCTATTCTCAACTGTGGCATGGCTTGTCAGTTTAATTCTGCTGAGCTTGTTCCTTTAGATCAACTCGATCCTTATGTACAGGATGCATTGGATCTTATTGAATTTGCCAATGGCGATGTAACTACAACTTGGGGTAAGAAACGTGCAGAGATGGGACATGCAGCTCCATTTAATTTAAAGTTTCTTGGCGTTGGTAATGAGAACTGGGGTCCGCAATACATTGAGCGGTTAAAGATTTTCCAAAAAGCGATCAAAGAAAAATATCCAAACATCAAAATAGTAGCAAGCTCCGGTACAGGACCTGATGGTGATCGTTTTGAATTATTGAATACTGAATTGCGTAAGATGAATACCGATCTCATCGATGAGCATTATTACCGCAGTCCTGAATGGTTCTTCAGCAGTGTAAGACGTTATGATAATTATCCAAGAACAGGTTCAAAAGTATTTGCAGGTGAATATGCATCGCATGTTGATAAAACAAACGGTGCACAACGCAACACCTGGTTGGCAGCTATCAGTGAAGCGGCATTCATGACCGGTTTGGAACGAAATGCCGATGTAGTAACAATGGCATCGTATGCGCCACTCTTTTCACACATTGATGGATGGCAGTGGGCACCTGATATGATCTGGGTTGATAATCTCCGTTCATACGGATCACCTACTTACTATGTACAAAAACTGTTCTCCTTAAATAAAGGTTCAAAAGTTGTTCCGCTTACGTTGAACAATGATGTTGTTGCCGGACAGGATAGTTTGTATGCATCATCAGTGATTGATGCCGCAACAAATGAACTCGTGATCAAGATCGTGAATGCATCAAATAAAGAACAGGTAACTGTATTATCTGTTGAAGGTGTGAAGAAGTTGGCAGCTCAGGGGAACTTAACAGTGTTGCAGGGCAGTAATTTAACAGCGGTGAATTCATTCGATCAACCCATGCAGGTAGCACCTAAAGAGTCGATCATTACAATTAAAGCTAAAAAGTTCGATTATACAGCAGCTCCTTATTCCTTCACGGTATTCCGGATAAAAATGTTGAAATAATGAACGGTTTGTCTATTATAAAAAAACTAAAATCAACAACATCATGCGTTTTAAACATGTAGTTTTAATGTGTACAACAGCCGTAGCAGTGCTTGCTGCCTGCGAAACCGGCAGTAAACAAAACGACCAACCAATGAACCAAAAAATTACAAAGGAAAGCTGGGGTGAAGCCGATGGCAAGCCCGTTGATTTGTACACATTGACCAATGCAAATGGTGTGCAGGTAAAAATTACAAACTATGGTGGCACTGTTACATCATGGATAACACCTGATAAGGCTGGTAACAAAAGTAATGTTGTGTTGGGTTTTGACAGTTTAAGCGGCTACTTAGCGAAACCTCCTTACTTCGGTGCAATCATTGGCCGTTATGGTAACCGTATTGGTAAAGGAACATTTAAGATCGATACAGCAACGTATCAACTTGCAACCAACAATGGTGCAAATCATTTGCATGGTGGTAATAAAGGATACGATAAAGTAGTGTGGGATGCAAAACCTGCTGACAGCACTGCTTCTTTAACGCTTACTTATTTAAGTAAAGATGGTGAAGAAGGCTATCCCGGTAATCTCAACATCACCGTTGTATATACACTCACAGATGATAATGAATTGTTGATCGACTATACAGCAGAAACAGACAAAGCAACTGTTGTGAATTTGACCAACCATAGTTATTTCAACTTAACAGGCGATGTAGACAATACCATTCTTGATCATCAATTACAAGTGAATGCAGGCAAGTATACACCCGTTGATGCAGGGTTAATTCCAACAGGCGAATTGAAAGATGTAAAAGGAACGCCGTTCGACTTTTTACAACCGCATAAAATTGGTGAACGTATTGCTGCTGTGGAAGGTGGTTACGATCACAACTTTGTTTTAACCCGTACAGGAAGCGATCTTGAATTAGTAGCTACGCTGTCTGATTCAGTAAGCGGCAGAAAACTAGAAGTGTTTACAACAGAACCCGGCTTGCAATTTTATTCAGGTAATTTTTTAGATGGTACAATTACAACAAGCGATGGAAAGTCGATCAAACTGCACACCGGTCTTTGTTTGGAAACACAGCACTTTCCTGATTCACCAAACAAACCTGAATTTCCATCTACCTTATTAAAACCAGGTGAAAAGTATCATACCGTAACCAAGTACAAAATTTCCGTTAATTGATTTTTATAAAGTGATCTTATGAGTAGTGAAGCGTCTTATGTAATCGGTGTCGACTACGGATCAGATTCCGTACGAACCATTATTGTGAACACAGCAAACGGTGAAGAACTTGCTTCATCGGTGTTTTATTATCCCCGTTGGAAAAAGCAGTTGTACTGCAACATGAACGAAAACCAGTTCCGTCAGCATCCGTTGGATTATGTGGAAGGACTGGAAGCAACCATTAAAGAATGTGTGGCAAAGGTTGGTGCTGAAGTTGCTTCAAAAGTAAAGGCACTTTCTGTTGACACAACAGGCTCAACACCTGTTGCAGTTGATAAAACAGGAACACCGCTTGCATTAACACCCGGCTTTGAAGAAAATCCCAACGCCATGTTTGTGTTGTGGAAAGATCATACAGGTGTTGGTGAAGCAGCAGAGATCAATGCACATGCCGAGAAATTTGATACCAACTATTTACAATTTGTTGGTGGCATTTATTCAAGCGAATGGTTCTGGGCTAAACTCCTGCGTGTATTACGTGCCGATGAAAAAGTAAGAAACAGCATTTATTCATTTGTGGAACATTGCGATTGGATCCCGTTCTTATTAGTTGGCGGAACAGATGTACATGCAATGAAACGTGGTGTATGTTCTGCAGGTCATAAAATATTATGGGCAAAAGAGTGGGGCGGACTTCCTCCCAATGAATTCTTTGCGACATTAGATCCATTGCTTGACGGATTTACAGATCGTTTGTTCAAAGACACATATCCTGCTGATCAGTCAGTAGGCACTATTACCAAAGAATGGGCTGCACGTTTAGGTTTACCTGAAACAACAGCGATTGGTGTTGGTGCTTATGATGCACACATGGGTGCTGTTGGCGGACAGATCGAACCCTATTACTTAAGTAAAGTAATGGGCACATCTACCTGCGATATGATGGTAGCGCCGGTAAAAGATGTTGAAGGAAAACTCATCAAAGGAATTTGCGGACAAGTCCCCGGTTCTATCATTCCCGGTATGATCGGGTTGGAAGCTGGTCAATCTGCATTTGGTGATGCATATGCATGGTACAAACGTTTACTCACATGGCCATTGCAACAGATACTTTCAAAATCTTCTTTAGTTGATAATGCAACAAAAGCAAAACTCATCAGCGAAACAGAAGATGCAATTATTCCTCAACTGAGCAAACTGGCGGAGCAATTAGAAATAGATGAACACAGTGAATTGGCGGTAGATTGGTTTAACGGAAGAAGAACGCCGGATGCCAATCAATTACTAACTGCTTCTATAACCGGACTTGACCTGGGAAGCGATGCAGTGAGAATATTCAGAGCAGTTGTTGAGTCAACCTGTTTTGGTGCAAAAGCTATTGTTGAGCGTTTTGTTGAGCAAGGTATTCCGGTGAAAGGTTTGATCGGTCTTGGTGGTGTGGCAAAAAAATCTCCATTCATTATGCAGATGATGGCCGATGTGATGAACATGCCCATTAAAATTCATAAGAGTGAACAAACCTGTGCATTGGGTGCAGCCATGTTTGCTGCAACTGTTGGCGGCGTGTACAGTAAAGTGGAAGATGCCATGCAGGCAATGGGACAGGGCTTTGATGCAGAGTATCATCCCAATCCAGATCGTGTAGCAATGTACCAGTTCCGTTATGAAAAGTATAAAGAGGTTGGAGCATTCATGGAAGCACAAACAAAAGAACAGGCAATTGAAGTGCTCGACTGATCAATAAGTAAAATGAACGCCACAAAGACACGAAAGCGCAAAAGAAAGAACTGAATTGAAGATATCTTCTTTGCGTTTCTAACAACCTTTGCCGCTTTGTGGCCAAACAATAAGTTATGAGTAAGTATAGTCACATACAGGAAGAAGCATACGAAGCAAACATGCAGTTACCCAAATTAGGGTTGGTGCTGTTTACATTCGGTAACGTAAGTGCGGTTGACAGAAGTTTGGGTGTATTCGCCATTAAACCAAGTGGCGTTCCATACGAAGATCTGAGTCCCGATAAAATGGTGATCGTTGATTTTGATGCCAACACAGTTGAAGGTTCATTCCGCCCTTCGTCCGATACAAAAACACATGCAGTGTTATACAAGCATTGGGAAAAGATCGGCGGCATTGTTCACACGCATTCAACCTATGCAACAGCATGGGCACAATCGCAACGTGATATTCCCATCTTCGGCACAACACATGCAGATTATAATACTGTTGATATTCCATGTGCTGCTCCCATGAGCGATGACATGATCAAAGGCAATTATGAATACGAAACAGGTTTTCAAATCCTTAATTGCTTTAAAGATCGTGGATTGAGTTATGAAGAAGTGGAAATGATCTTGGTGGGTAATCATGCACCATTCACATGGGGTAAGAATGCAGCGAAAGCAGTACACAACAGCGCAGTGTTGGAGTTTATTGCACAAACTTCGTTGCTTACAGAACAGATCAATCCAAATGCACCAAGATTAAAAGATTCTATCCGTCAAAAACATTACGAACGTAAACACGGGCCCGATAGTTATTACGGACAAGCATAAAAGCAAATATTCAATCGATCACAGATTCAATTACAACAATGAAAGCGTTTAAAAATTCAGAAGTATGGTTTGTTACAGGCAGCCAGGACCTGTACGGTGAAGAAACATTGAAACAAGTAGCAGCACACTCACAGGAAATCGCAGGATCACTTAACGATGCTTCTGTAATACCGGTAAACGTAGTGTTTAAACCAACGGTAAAATCAACAGAAGAAATATATGCTATCTGTGCAGAAGCAAATGCAGCAAAGAATTGTATCGGCATCATTACGTGGATGCATACATTTTCACCTGCAAAAATGTGGATCAGAGGTTTAAATATTTTACATAAGCCATTATTGCACCTGCACACACAATTCAACCGTGACATTCCATGGAGTGAAATTGATATGGATTTCATGAACCTCAACCAGAGTGCACATGGCGATAGGGAGTTTGGTTTCATCATGAGCCGCATGAAGTTGAAGCGTAAAGTAGTTGTTGGTCATTGGCAGGACCCGAATATGTTGGATCGTATCAATACATGGGCAAGAGCCGCAGCCGGCTGGAACGATTCTCAAGGTGCACGCATTGTTCGCTTTGGTGATAACATGCGTTATGTAGCTGTTACCGATGGGGACAAAGTGGAAGCAGAAATGAAATTCGGTTACAGTGTGAACACACATGGTATTGGAGATTTAGTAAAAGTGATCAATGAGGTTAGTGATGCTGATGTTGATAAACTCACACAGGAATATTTTGATACCTACAATGTTGTTGCATCGTTGAAGAAAGATGGTAAACAATACCAGTCATTGCGTGATGCTGCAAGAATTGAGCTGGGCATGCAATACTTCCTTGAACATGGAAACTACAAAGCATACAGTGATACGTTTGAAGATCTGCATGGCATGAAACAATTACCGGGCATTGCTTCACAACGTTTAATGGGTAAAGGTTATGGCTTTGCAGGTGAAGGCGATTGGAAAACGGCAGCACTTGTACGCACCATGAAAGTAATGGGCACCGGTTTGAAAGGCGGTAACAGTTTCATGGAAGATTATACCTATCACTTCGATCCAAAGAATCCATTGGTTCTTGGATCACACATGTTGGAGATCTGCGAGAGCATTGCTGATGGAAAAGCAAATTGTGAAATTCATCCGTTAGGAATCGGAGGTAAAGAAGATCCTGTTCGTTTGGTGTTTAATGTTGCAGCAGGACCTGCATTGAATGCATCAATTGTTGATATGGGCAACCGCTTCCGAATGTTAGTTAATGAAGTGGAAGCAGTAGCACCTGTTGCTGATCTTCCAAAACTACCTGTAGCAAGAGTGTTGTGGAAACCATATCCAAACATGAATGATGGTTGTGCAGCGTGGATATTGGCAGGTGGAGCGCATCATACAGGCTACAGTCAGAATCTTACTTCAGAACATATGGAAGATTTTGCTGAGATGGCAGGTATCGAATACGTCCGCATTGGTAAGCAGACCGACCTCTATCAATTCAAAAATGAGCTACGATGGAATCAAGTTTTCTATAAGTAGTTGTTGAATTGTTTTTATTCATAGATTTAAATTTTATAATCAGCCAACAAAAAATTCTGCATGAATCAAAACCTTGCTTTTGCCGATTACCTGGTTTTTATTATTTATTTTGTTATAGTTGCCGGCTACGGTTACAGTATCTACCGAAAACGTAAAAAGAATGAGCATGATGCCAAAGCCTATTTCCTTGCAGAGGGTACACTTACATGGTGGGCCATCGGTGCATCCCTGATCGCTTCAAATATCTCAGCCGAGCAATTTATTGGCATGAGTGGTGAGGGATTCTTTTTAGGTATTGCTGTTGCAGCGTATGAGTGGATCGCTGCTGTTGCATTGATCATTATCGCTGTTTGGTTTATTCCTGTTTATTTAAAGAACAAGATCTACACCATGCCTCAGTTTTTGAAAACGAGGTATAATGAATCAACAGCGTTGATCATGGCGGTGTTTTGGTTATTTCTGTATGTGTTTGTAAATCTCACCTCTATTCTTTATCTCGGTGCAGTAGCTATTAATGGTATTGCAGGCGGTGGTTATCTCCACATAATCATGACAGGGTTAGCAGTATTTGCCTTGTTGATTTCTTTGGGTGGTATGAAGGTTGTAGCGTATACCGATGTAATTCAGGTGGCCGTATTGATCATTGGAGGATTGGTAACAACTTATATCGCTCTTACAACGGTGGGAGAATATTTTGGTGTTGGTCAGGATGCAATTGCGGGCTTTAAAGTATTGATGAATGAAGCGCCTGAACATTTTAAAATGATTATTCCAAAACCAACTGCTGAGTCTACTCAAAATGATATTGATAAGTACATTACGTTCCCGGGGGTGCTTTCATACCTTGCCGGTATCTGGATCATTAACCTGAACTATTGGGGTTGTAACCAATACATCACACAACGTGCATTGGGCGCCGATTTGGAAACTGCCCGTACAGGTATTTTGTTTGCCGGATTTTTAAAATTGCTGATGCCGATCATTGTGATGCTGCCGGGGATCGCTGCATTTGTATTGTATAAAGATGGTCATTTGCCACAACTTGTTGGTGGTAAGGATGGTGCTTACTCTGCTGTGCTTACGTTCCTGCCAACAGGTTTGAAAGGCTTATCAGTTGCTGCATTAACAGCAGCTATTGTTGCTTCGTTAGCTGGTAAAGTAAACAGTATTTCAACCATCTATACATTGGACATTCATAAAAAGTATATTCAGAAAGAATCAACTGAAAAATCACAGGTTTATACCGGTAGAATAGCCGTGGTTATAGCGATGGTATTGGCAGTATTGTTTACCTGGAACGATTTATTGGGTATCGGTGGCAAAGGTGGATTTACATTTATTCAGCAATACACCGGTTATATCAGTCCGGGTGTTTTTGCCATGTTTATTCTCGGTATGTTTTGGAAGCGAACTACGGGTACAGCTGCAATTGTAGGATTGATAACCGGCTTCGTTTTGTCTGTGTTGTTTAATGAATTTGCACCTCAGTTATTTGGTAATGAAACATTTTTATATACAGCTTATCATACCATACGGGATGGTAAAGATGTATTTGTGATTCCGTTCCATATCTGTATGGGATTAGCATTTATGTTTACGATGATCGTGATGGTGCTGATCAGTCTTGCCGGTCCGAAGGTGAATCCAAAAGCATTTGAACTCGATAAGTCAATGTTTAAATTGAAACCGCAAACTACAGTCTTGATCGTACTTACGCTGGTAATCATTGCAGCTCTGTATGTGAAGTTCTGGTAAAATAATAGTTGAACTGTTGGTAGAATTGATCGCCCATGTAAAAAACGTTTGTTTATTTGCATGGGCGATCTTGTTTTTAATATGTAAGCAATAAAGCAAACTGAATGATTGAAAAGAAAGCATTTTTATTTGACCTCAACGGAACCATGATCGACGACATGCAGTATCATATCAAAGCATGGCATGGAATATTAAATAGTTTGGGAGCAAATATTTCGTTGGAGCGGATGAAGGAGGAATGTTATGGTAAAAATGATGAGCTGCTGGAACGAATGTTTCCGGGCCGTTTCAGTGACGATGAAAAACGGGAAATGAGTTATGAGAAGGAACGGCATTATCAACTGGCATTCAAACCGCATTTGAAATTACTTCCTGGGTTGGGTGCATTTTTAGAAGAAGCACATCAACAAGAAATCAAAATGGCCATTGGTTCAGCAGCCATCATGTTCAATATTGATTTTGTGTTGGACAATCTTGATCTGCGTCATTATATCAGTGCAATCGTAAGCGCCGATGATGTGGCCGTAAGTAAACCTGATCCTGAAACATTTCTTAAATGTGCGGAGCAGCTTGCTGTTGTACCGGAACATTGTATTGTGTTTGAAGATTCACCAAAAGGGGTAGAAAGTGCAAAACGAGCCGGTATGAAAGCAGTTGTGCTTACCACCTTACATGAAGCTCATGAGTTCGATGGGATGGATCATGTATTGATGTGTGTACAGGATTTCACCGATGTTAAACTGAAGGAACTGTTGCAATAAGATGCTGCTAAATATTACAAAGGTTTCTTACTTTTAAAGTTCTTGTCAGTTGTGCCACAATTTTGAATCTCAATCGTTGATCATAAAAAATTAGCAACATGTCAAACATCAATTTGATCATTGAAGAAAGAGCTGTCAACATCGGTAAGTTTATGGTGGGCCGGTTATTACCGTTCCGTCAAAAGCGAATGGTGGGTCCATTTATTTATATTGATCACATGGGACCGGTGAAATTGAATGAACGGGAAAATTTTGATGTGATGCCGCATCCGCATATCGGTCTTTCTACGCTCACTTTTTTATTTGAAGGCAACATCATGCATCGTGATACATTGGGAACAGAAATGGAGATCAGTCCCGGTGCAGTCAATTGGATGACGGCGGGAAAAGGAATTGTTCATTCGGAACGCACACCTGAATATTTGCGACATTCTGATAAAGCGATGCATGGGTTACAAATATGGGTTGCCTTACCCAAAGAACTGGAGCAAATGGAACCTGCTTTTTTTCATGTTGAAAAAGAACAGATCCCTGCATGGAGCGATGATGGATTGGAATACAAATTAGTAGCAGGTGAGGCTTGCGGACGAAAATCACCGGTACCAGTGTATAGTAAACTTTATTTATTGGAAATAAAAAGTACAACGAAGCAAACAGTTAAGATCGGCAGTGAGTTGTATGGTGAATCCGGCTTGTATATTCTGGAAGGAAGTATTGAAAGCGACGGGAATGTGTATGAACCAAAGCAGTTATTGGTTGCAAACGATGCCAGCCTGTGTGAGTTCACGATAGCAGCAAACAGCACTATTTATATTTTTGGTGGTGAACCATTTCCGGAGGAACGCTTTATTGATTGGAATTTTGTTTCGTCCAGCAAAGAGTTGATCGCAGAAGCAAAGCAGAAATGGATCGAACAAAAGTTTGAAAAAATAAAAGGAGATGAAGTCGATTTTGTTCCGTACCCTTCACCCAAACGATAAATCAATTTCATTGAACGATAAAATAATTGCCATGCAGAAAAAAAATGTATTCCTGTTTGCCCTTTTATGTGTTGTAGTTTCTTTACAGGCGCAAACCTATCAACCGACGCCGCAAAACATTGCAGCACGTAAACAATTTCAGGACGATAAGTTCGGCATGTTTATTCATTGGGGCGCATCAAGCGTACTTGGTGCAGGCGAGTGGGTAATGAACAACCGGAATATCAAGATCAAAGATTACCGGCAATTGTTGCACATCTTTAATCCGCAACAGTTCAACGCAGCCGAGTGGGTGAAGACCGCAAAAGATGCAGGTATGCATTATATCGTTTTTATCACAAGACATCATGATGGATTTTCAAACTGGGATACGAAATATTCTGATTGGAAGATCACCAATACGCCTTATGGTAAAGATGCGTTACGTCAATTGGCAGATGAATGTAAAAAGCAAGGCATGAAACTCGGGTTGTATTATTCAACATTGGATTGGTACCGCAACGATTATCCTTATGAAACAGGAAGAACAGGAAAAGGTACAGGTCGCACTGAAAAAAGTAATTATGCTTCTTATCTGCAGTTCATGAAAAATCAACTCACTGAGTTACTGACGAATTACGGTGAAGTGATGTCGATATGGTTTGACGGACATTGGGATCAAACCAATGTGGAGGGCAGCAAAGACAGGAGTTCAAGAATCGATTGGAAGTACGATGAAATTTATTCGCTCATTCACAAACTGCAGCCGCAATGTATGATCGGTAACAATCATCACCTTGATCCGCTTAGCGGAGAAGATTTTCAGATGTTTGAAAAAGATTTGCCGGGGCAGAATAAGTCAGGCTTCAGCTACCATGCACCATCAGACCAGTTGCCATTAGAAACCTGTGAAACCATTAATAACTCCTGGGGTTACAATATTACCGACGACCGTTATAAAACAACCAAAGAGATCATCCACTATTTGGTAAATGCTGCTTCATTGAACGCAAACCTGTTATTGAATGTTGGCCCCATGCCAAACGGAAAAATTCAAACTGAATTTGTTGATACATTAAAATCGGTGGGTGACTGGTTGCAGAAAAACGGCCAAACTATTTACGGTACAAGAGGAAATACGATTGCCACACAAAAATGGGGTGTAGTTACAGCAAAAGAAAAACGATTGTATTTGCATATCTTCAAAACAGAAAATCCAAATTATATTTTTATTCCTGATTTTTCGACAAAGCTGAAAGCAGTTACGTTGTTTGGTTCTAACAAAAGCATACGGTTTAAGCAACAGCAGGAAGGAACCTTTATTTATCTCGATGGAATTAAGTTAGATGAGATCGATACAATACTGGAAGCACAGTTATAACAAACGTAATTAGTTCAACGCATCAAACAATACTTCCACCGGGTGTAATGCTTTTTTACCGGTACCGTCTTTCACCTGGTGGCGACAACTCGTACCCGGTGCTGCAATGATGGTATCATCAGCTGCATTACGCACAGCAGGGAAGAGTACCAGTTCACCGATCTTCATCGAGAGTTCATAATGTTCTTCTTCGTAACCAAATGAACCCGCCATGCCGCAACAACCGGAAGGAATGGTTTCTACTTTATAATTTTCGGGGAACGATAATATTTTCACGGTTGCTGCTGTGCCCGCCAATGCTTTTTGCTGACAATGACCATGTAGTTTAATTTTCTTTTCAGCAGAAGTGAATTGCTCTTTGCTGATGTTGCCTTTATCAATTTCGCTTGCAATAAATTCATCGATCATCAAAACATTCGCTGCAAGCTGTTTGGCTTTCTCAAAATTCTCATCTGTTGCTAAGTCAATGTATTCATCTCTGAATGTAAGAATGGCAGATGGTTCAATACCGATCAATGGCGTATCTGCTGAAATGATCGGATGTAGCAATTCAATATTCTTATTCGCAATTTCTTTTCCTTTACGAATTAATCCCTTCGATAACCAGGAACGGCCGCTTTCAATATGTTCAGGTATCACTACTTCGTAACCAAGCTTATTTAATAACTCAACAGCTTTAATACCGATCTGTGTATCGTTGTAATTCGTAAACTCATCGCAAAATAAATACACTCGCTTCTTGCCACTTGTGCCTTGTGCCTTGTTCCTTGTGCCTTGTTTCTTCCACCACTTTTCCAGTGTCGTGCTATACATCGTCGGCATTGAACGCTTTGTTGCAAAGCCCGATACTTTTTTAACCAATGAACTGATCGCACTGTTGGTCATGACAAAATTGTACAGCGATGGTGCAATGGCGCCAAGCTTTGATGAATTGCTAAAGTTGGCAATCAACTTTGAACGGAACGGCACACCATTCGCATCATAGTAATGCTGCATGAACTCTGCTTTCAGTTTTGCAACATCAACATTACTTGGACATTCAGACTTACAGCCCTTGCAACTCAAACAGAGATCCATCACTTCATAAATTTCTTTATGATCGAAACGGTTTGCTTTGGTTGAGTTGGTTAAAAACTCACGGAGTATATTGGCTCTTGCTCTTGTGGTTTCTTTTTCGTTACGTGTTGCCATGAACGAAGGGCACATCGTTCCGCCTGATAAATGTGTCTTACGGCAATCACCACTGCCATTACATTGTTCTGCGTGTTGCAGAATATCCTGGTTATGAAAACGGAACACTGTTTTAAATGCAGGTGTTTGCTGACCGGGTACATACCGCAGCATAGTATCCATCGGCGGTGTATCAACAATTTTATTGGGGTTGAAAATGTTTTCAGGGTCCCATGTTTTCTTCACGTCTTTCAACAACTGGTAATTTTTTTCACCCACCATTTGCTTGATGAACTCACCACGTAAACGTCCATCGCCATGTTCACCACTCAAAGAACCTTTGTATTTTTTCACCAGTGTAGCGATCTCTTCTGCAATTACACGGAAGAGACGGTTGCCTTCTTCTGTTTTTAAATTAATGATGGGTCGTAAATGAATTTCACCTGAACCTGCATGTGCATAATGCACCGAATACAGATTATGTTGTTTCAGGATCACATTAAAGTCACGAATAAAATCAGGCAGATCATTTACATCAACAGCAGTGTCTTCAATAACCGGCACTGCTTTTTCATCGCCGGGTAAATTACTCAGCAAACCAAGACCTGCTTTACGCAGTGTCCAAATCTTTTTACTGTCTTCGCCAAACAATAACGGAAAATGATAACCAAGATCTGCGGCACGCATTTCTGCTTCTACCTGTATTGCTGTTGTAATAATTTCTTCTCTTGTTTCACGTGCAAATTCAATCACTAATATTGCACCGGGATCGCCCTGTACAAAGAAGCGGTTCTTCATTTGCTCCTTGTTCTCTTTCGTGCATTCGAGAATATAATGATCAATTAATTCACTTGCGCCGGGATTATATTTTAAACCGATCAGGTTTGCACGTAATGCTTCATCAACAGAATTAAAATGTACACATAACAAACCGATCTCTTTCGGCGGCATCGGTACAACATTTAATTTTATCTCGGTTATCAATGCCAATGTGCCTTCTGAACCTGCAATCAGTTTACAGAAATTAAAATCTTCTTCACCTGCAGTAAATGGAGCTGTTTCTAACAACAGATCAATGGCATAACCGGTGTTTCTGCGTTCCACCGTTTTCTTCGGAAATTCTTTTCGTATCTCTACCTGGTTGTCGTAGTTGCTCAACATGCTGCGCAAAGAACGATAGATGTTTGCTTCCAATCCTTCGCCTTCACACTTGGCATGAAACTCGTCGATGTTTAATGCTTTAAATGTTGTTTCGCTTCCATCGCTCAGCAAACAATCAACTTCCAGCAAATGCTCTCTCGTGCTTCGATATAACACAGAATTACTACCACAGGAATTATTACCTACCATACCACCGATCATTGCACGGTTGGCAGTTGATGTTTCAGGGCCAAAGAATAAACCATGCGGTTTCAGAAACATGTTCAATTCATCACGGATAACACCGGGTTGCACTCGCACCCAATGCTCCTCTTTGTTCAGTTCAAGAATCTTGGTGAAGTATTTCGATACATCCACGATAATACCGTTGCCCACAACTTGTCCGGCAAGTGATGTACCTGCTGTACGTGGAATAAGCGATGTCTTGTTGGTATGCGCAAAAGTGATGAGCTTTTTAAGATCGTCTTTTGTTTTGGGAATGGCAACAGCCAATGGTAGTTCACGGTATGCCGACGCATCGGTGGCATAGAGGGTACGCATGGTGGTATCGAAATAAAATTCTCCTTCGAGTTGCTGGGCCAGTTGTTGTAATCGTTCGTTCATGTTTGCTGCTGCAGTTGGGCGGCCCAAATTTACGTGGTTTGAAACTTGCGGGTGTTAGTTGTGGAAGGGGAGTGTGGGAATGATTGCGGAATTAACGGACTGAATATTAATATTCACCGTGATTTTAAATCAGAACAAATTTCGTTCTTTAATAACGGCATACCCCTTGCCGGAGATTCGCCTTAGAATAAGGGGCATTTCAACAAGTGTGTTTTATCAACTTACGAAACTGAAGAGAACCTTTATTAGTATCCATTTACCATTTTCATATTTGTAAAGTCTGAGTGATTGCTCTGCACAAAGGCTTCCGCAGTACTTGTCATAATAAAGAATACAATGTTTCTTGTCTTTTGTAAAGTAAGGGAATGAAAATTTATAGTGGATAGGTACCCAGGCAGTTCTTTTGTTGAATGAAGTAATGTAAGAATTACTTACAATTCTGGCACTGTCAAACATTGAATTTGCCCAAATAGTAGCGGGAGTTTGTTCAATCTGGTTAGCTATAAAATCAATGTCGCTACTTGATAATGCCTTTTGATAGGATGCTGTTTGAACAAATAAATTTCTCCATTTTACTTGTACAGTGTCCACAAGCAAGAAACTTTCTTTTGTCAAAATGCTGTCGTCGATTTGCGAAAAAAAGGACTTGATTTGGGTCGTGTCAGGTTGATATGTATTTACCCATTGGTTGCAGGAAACAAGAATTGTTAATGCAAAACCAGAAATAAGTCGTGTCATACTGAAATGTAATCTTCAAAAATAGTGATTCAGATAGGATTGGAATATATAAAGTGTGCTGCCTCATTTCCCTCAAACCAACTATTTGTTAAAATTCCGTTAACGCCCCGTTTTCTACCCAACCCTTTTGTGCCCGTGTGGGGTATCTCTATCAAACGCCACAAAAACGGCATTTATAAACCTTATAATCAAAGAATATGAAACAGACATTTCGCAGCGTGTTCACGCTTTTTTTCGCAAGCCTTTTTATCCTCGTTTCCTGTAAGAAACCTGTAGAACCCAATCAACCCGGTGGTGGTGATCCCGGTCCAATACCCGGTCTTTCGCACAAGTATCGTATCACGGCCGATGCATTGCCCGGTTTGCCGAATCAGCCAATGGCCAACCTGTTTGCAAAGTTCGATGTAGTGAACGCACAGGATGAGCTGGTGGTAAACAATAAACTGGCAGCCATCAGCTTCAACGGAAAATTTACAACCGAAGAAATGGAACTGCCCGCAGGTACGTACCGCATCAGCAAACTCATGATCGTATCGGGCACCGGTAATGTATTATATGCAGTGCCTATAACCAATTCGCCCAAAGCAACACAGGTTAATAGACCATTGGCTTATCCGATGGTATTGCCGGCTGCTACTTCGTTGGTTGTTGCCGCTGATTTTCTGAAAATTGAAGCAACCGACAAAGCCATCGATTTTGGTTATGCTGCAAGTGAATTTGGTAACAGCAACACACCCGAAGAAACAGAACTCAGCATCAAAATGCGTACACGCATAAAGGTGGGCGATATCCTGTACGACAGTATACAGTCTTCGTTGGTGTACCGCACATTTGATGCTGCCAATGGATTGAAGAGTGTAAAATTTATCAGTCTTGCTCCCGGTACCAACACAGTGACTTTGGATAAGCAGGCGGCACATCATGAATTTATTGTGCAGAAATGGGGCGGTACTTACACCAAACGTTATGCAAAAGAAGAATTGAAAAAAGATATTGTGTACGAATTTGGTGAAGAAAAAGAAGCGAAAAAACTGAAGTCGGAGATCACGGCACGTTGGGATGGCAACATGTATAAAGCTGAATCGAAGAACAACTATATCTACGATGGAAAAGGTCGTCTTACTAAAGTTGAGTTTATGCAGAAGCGTGCAACAGATGGTACCCCCTTTGTTGCCAGAACAGAAAATCTGGAATACACAGATGGACGAGTAGAAAAAATCAGCATCTATAACGAAGGCAATGTGTTTGCAGGTACAAGAAGCATCCGTTACAATGCAGCCGGCAAGATTAACCACATTACAGAAGATATGCTCAACGTAAGCAAAACAGAAGTAGACATTGCACATCATGGTGCAAACGGTGATGGATTTGATGAAGTAACTTTCGATTTCAGTTATTCACACACTTCACTTACCATGAACTATTATCAGCGCTGGAGACATGGCAACCTGTTTTCTGATAACAGCAGAACCAGCAACCAGGATACGGAGACCGGCAGTTACCAACATGATAACGGCATCAATCCTTATGTACACATGAACTGGCCCGATCTGTTTTTAAGCAACAGCTCAAAAAACAATCTCAACTGGCAGGCACGTACTTACTATGGTAGCTATCCAGTAAATGTTGCCTACAGTTTCGAATATAAGTATGATAGCGAAGGTTATCCTGTGGAGTTGATCCGCCGTTACAAATCGTATATCACCGGACAACATTTGTTTACAACAAAGACCATTTACAACTATTGATAAAATATCATTTCTTATTACTTTCATAAACGAATAAAACCATGTTACAGAAATTATCACTCATAGCCCTGCTGTTTTTAGTGTCCTGCACAGCAGCCAAGGTATCGGTTCCTGCGAGCTTCAGCTCGCAGGCAACCAAAATGCAGGTGAAAGGATTGAATGGATGGATGATCAATCAGAAATTAAGTTTCGGCGAATTTTCTACTTCAGCAGTTAAGCGTGGTTGGGATTTCAGCAGTTCATTTCAGTATACAAAGTTCAGTCTCGATCCGCAAACCATGTTGTTGCGTGTGCTCAACATTGATACTGATGTACGCAACCTGAAGCAACGCAACAAATTTCAATACACGATCCAGGATGGCAATTTAGTAGCCGAAGTATTTGCAACTGAAAAGTTCAGTGAAAATCAATTGGTTTATAAAAGTAACAATCCTTTTCTCGGACAGGTGAATGCAACACAGCGTTATGAATATGCATTTACTGCCGCTGTTCTCCCACTCATGGCAAAAGAAAACGACCCATGGTCGGTTGTGTTGATGAATAAGTATGATGCAAAGAGAGATACTGCACGCCGCATCTTTGATCGTCCGTATGTGGAAGAAGAAGGCTATGCTACCAATGGAAAAGAAAATATTGCTATCCGTCCGTTGCGTCTGGAGCAAGTAACAACGAAGAGTGGGAAAGAAACCAAAGTAGTTGGCGGACCAATGCTCACCGGTTATGAATTACGTTGGGATGATGGGGTAGTAGCTATTATTGATATACTCGACAACAGTATTTGGTTCGCAAATAATTTAGATGCAAGAGACAAACTTATTTTATCATCCGTTTCATCGGCCATCCTGTTAAAACGTATGCAGGATGTTGAAAAAGATAAAGACAATAATTTCTAAGAACGGAAGTGATTGCAGAAGCACTCGATATTGATCAGTTGGTGGAAGATTGCAAAGGCAATAGCCGCAGGGCACAGGAACAGTTGTACCGGCAGTTCTATAACTATGCTATGACCATTGCCCTGCGTTACTCCCGTGATGAAGCCGATGCTGCTGATATCATGAGTCATGCATTTGTGAAGATCTTTAAAAGCATGCACACGTTCGATAAAACAAAAGGCGCATTGCAAACATGGATCAAACGGATTGTGATGAACGAGGGGCTCGATCACCTGAAAACAAGAGAACGTTTCAGTAAAGACATGGAACTGGAAACGGTGGAAGAACCCCAGATCAGTAACAATGTGTTGGAACGGATGGGTGCTGATGAAATTATGAAACTCATTCATCAATTACCACCTGCCACTCATGCCGTGTTTGTGTTGTATGCAGTGGAAGGCTATAATCACCGGGAAGTAGCCGAGAAACTAAACATCAGTGAGGGTACATCGAAATGGCACCTGAGCGAAGCCCGGAAAACATTACAACAACAACTCAGTCGCATAACATAGCGGATGAATCAAAAAGCAACATACGAATTAACCATTACCGAAAAGTTGGAACAGCTAACGGCACCGGATATGGTGGATGCTATCTGGGCACGTATCGAAGCACAACTCGATATTGATTTGCCGACAGATGATGGTCCAACCAATCCACCTGCGCCAACGAGTGGTCCACGTACATGGCTCAACCGTGGATTCATCATTGCTGCTGTTGCTATTGTACTCATTTATTTATTCAACAACCGTAAACAAACAACAACTTCTAACGATCAACCAAACATTACTGCACCTGTAACAACACCCAACAATAACGATAACCCCGTGCGTAACAATTCGCCGGGTACAAACAATACAATTGCGCCGCAGAATAATTCATCTGCACCAATCAACTCATCGGCTGTACTGCCTGCTGATAGCTCTGCTCCTGTAACGGGGCCTGTGCTACTACAACCCGACAGTAATGCTGTGCAGACAAATGCACCTCCCGTTATAACTCCGCCGTTGGTTACGCCGCAAAAAAATATAAGTCCTGATTCAACCAAGAAGAGCAGAGGTGTAAAAGGTATTACAGATAGTGATTATAAAATTGTACCGAAGAAGGATAGTAGTAAGAGTTGATGAATCAAATGATTTTTTGTTGAACAGATCCTTCGTTCCTCAGGATGACAGGAAGATTTGGCTTAGTACTGAAGATGAGCTGTTGTACGCTGCTCAACAAAGCTGTCTTTCCGACGAAGGAGGAATCTGTTGGGCAAGATCACCCGTAACATTATTCCCCGGGATGATAAACCCTCTCCGCCATCTTATACACTTCTTCCTTATTCAACGTCATGCGTTTTGTTTTCTGTTGTAAATACATTTCCACTTGGTCATCAAAATGTTTGTTCCCTTTTTTGGCAGAAGCACCATACATGTTTACGGTTTCAATTTGCGGTAATGCATTTTTTGTAAAGCGGATAAACATAATTAGTCCATCACCACCGGTTGATTTCAACTTACCCTCTTTGTAAGTCGATGTCCATTGCGGAGAGAGCAGATCAGGAAAACCCCACAGTGGCCATTCTTTATCACCCCGTACTAATTTTTGAATATCGCCAAGTGTAAGGTCGGTGCTGTTAAAATGCTTCATCATGTAATCATACACATAGGCATACGTTTCAACTACTTCTGCTTTGGTAATGGTGCGTGCTGCACCAGCCCCCAGTTTCTTTGCAAGATGCAGATAGCTTAACAGGAATACTGCTGCACCTTTGCTGTCGGCTGTACCTTTTTTATCCCATGCTTTTAAATTTTTAATAAGTGTTGTATACAACGGATACTCTGTTTCATTCAGCAAAAACAACGTATCAATATTATGCGGATAGCGAAGCGTTGCAGGCAGTTGCTTATCGAATTTGATTTGTTTAAACGTTGTGTAATCTAATGGTGCAGCAGGCATTTGTTCTACCACACGCATGCTGCGGTTGTTATGCCAGGTTTCCCAACCATCAGCAGCAGGAAATTTATCGGCGATTAAATTATCAGCAGGTGCTGTTGCAAAAAACGAAGAGTGATTGGTGTTGAACAGGTAACCGCTTTTCGGATTTACATATTGCGGCAGTTCACTGAACTTTCGAAAGGCCGTCCACAATGTTTGCGAAGTATTGCCGGGTAACGTTGATTTCCAATTGTACTTCGGTGCCGGATTACGCACCGGTATCAATCCGTTGTTTACATAAAAGATGGTATCGTGTTTATCGGCATAGGTAATATTGAACATCGATAGACGTTGATCTTTAATAGCCGCATAAAACTCCGTAAAGTTTTTTGCCTTATCCATTTCATACCATTGCTCAAGCACACGGATATCCATGTTGGCACCAAGTCGAATAGAAAAATAGCCTTGTTTGTTCTTCATCGTTGCTCCATACTTACTCCAATATACTTTTCGTTTTACGCCAACCGGAATTCCTTTAATGCGGAGTGTAATGGTTTTCTCTTCAAGGTTGATCCATTCATTGTCAAACTTGTATTGCTTTTCATTTGCCGGATTCATTTCTAATTGAAACACATCAACACGATCAACATAGTTTACTGTGTGTGCCCAACCAAGGTTTTCATTCACGCCATGCAGAATACATGGTCCACCTGCAAGCAATCCCCCGTGTACATTCAATCCCTCTTCGCTGTTAATATGCGCTTCGTAAAATGCTTGTGATCCGGTGTTAGGCTGGTGTGCATTGATCAACAGGAACGCTTCACCCGTGTTTGTTTTGCTGGGGTGCACAGCCATCGCATTACTTCCTTTCTTATTCAACTCCGGATCGGTTTCTATTACATTATTGAAAATGCCCATCAACGCTTTATCGGCGCCGTTAAAAACAGTGAGTGCAAGAACCGATGAAGCAACATATTCCTTCATCGTAATCGGAAATATTTTCTTGTGCAGCACTTCATTGGGGTGTGCTTTTGCGTATGCATTGATGCCTTGCACATAGCCATCGATCAATTTCAGAAAAGCAGGCGTAAGCGTATTCCATTTAGCTTCGGTTATTTCCATACACCGAAACAATGCAAATGCATAATCACCGGCAGCACCGGCTTTGCCTTGCACACGTCCCATTAAACCTTTGGCGGGTAACACCACATCCTGCAGGCTTTTAAAATCATCTTCCGCATGTGCCCATGCCAAACCATACGCAACTTCTGCATCGGTTTTTGCAAAAATGTGTGGCACGCCAAAACTGTCACGAACAATTTCAATTTTAGTTGGATCAATTTTTATTTGCGCAGTGAGAGAAGTAGCGAAAAAAAGGAGTAGTGTGGTGAAAGCTGCGTATCGTTTCATATTGCTATAACAACGTAAGTTGGTTTCTGTTTATTTCTGTCGTTTGTATTTATTATGAATTACATTCTGCACCGGTATTTCTTCGATCTTACTTTCCAGCCAGCTGATCACATCCAGATATACAAAGGCTCTTGTTTCAAAGCGGTTGCCTTCGTATTTGCGGATGCTTTCGAGTAATTTGATAAAAGCAGGTTTCAGTTTGCCGGGTGTAAGTTTAAAAGCATGGCGCAGGAATTTGAACATCTCTTCTTCCACCGAACTCAGGTTTTCCATTTTACCCATAAAGCGGTACACCGATTTGATCAAATATTCCAGCAAATCAAAATTGCCCAATTCATAATGAGCGATCAAATGCAGCAACCGTGCATAACATTGCAGATCGGTTCGCAGATCTACTTTCCAGTTGATGATCTTGTTCAAATATTCAATGGCCTTTTCATTATTACCACTGCCGAAATACAAACAGGCAATTTTATAATAGAAGGTGAGTACACGGTGTCGGTCAAGATACAATTCGTATTCATCCAGTTTCTCCTCAATATGCGGCACAAGTCGAAGGCCTTCGGTAAATGTTCCTTCCAGGAAATGTTTATTGATCTTGGCAATGGAGATGTACACAAAACAAAGAATGCGGTAGTTCTCATTTTGCTGCACCACTTTGCGTCGGGTAAAATTTTCTAACTGATCAATGGTTTCGATCAGTTTCGCTTCATTACTCAAATCGAAGTGTGCACTCATTAAATTGTGCATCCCTTTAATGTAGTGAGCTGTTTCAGCTTCGATCATCGCCGGGAATTTCTCAAACAGACCCACCCACTTTTGGGTGTAGCGGTAGTACAACAAATAATCCTGACGAATAAACGCTACCCAGCAATGCGATTGATATAAATACAACTGCTCATAAAAACCGGTGAGCTTCTCGGCATTTCTCTGCAAATGACTTTCAAAATAAGCTTTTACATCGTCGCCTTCCCGTTCGTTGCGGGCCACGCCATTTTTAATATACCAACTGTAGAGTTGCAGCGATAAGTTGGAAAGCTGGGAAACACTCGTAAGCTGTTCTTCAACCGCAACTGATTCTTTCGATAATTTCTCGGCCCGGTCCTGCATGCTTCGGGTAATGTACAGTGCTTCGATCTTTTTTTCAAAGAACAAGATCTGCTGCATATACGTGATCTGCTCGTACTGCCTGGCCAGTTCCTTCATCTTGTCCAGGATCTTCAGGGTTTGCAGGTACAGTCCTTTATTATATAGGATGCGGGCAAAGTCCATCTGCTCGTTTAGCTGAATGGTAATATTGTCATCCTGCTTGATCAGTCGCAGACTGCTGAGGATGGAGCGGTATAAATAAGCCTTTAAATTCGATAACTGTTGTTTGGTAATGCTCTGGTTTTTGCGCAGGAGAGTAGCCTCATCATACTCCTCCATTTTGTCCATCGCATCAAAAAGCTGGGTGATCTTTAAGGTTGAATCGGCGGAGTTTCGTTTCACATAGAGCTTGAAATTGCGTTTTTCGCTCTTTTCAAGCGACTTTACCAGTTGGAAGGTTGTATCGGTCGATCGGTTGGGCATCGTAATTCGTTTCTGCTGTAATCCTTTGCTGTCAAGGGTTTTCGTCAAAAGGGCATCTCTTATCTGTCGTAAAATACATGAAATAAGGTTTGCAGGCCGCTTCTAACTGAAATAATTTTATGGCGCAGGTTGTTTACTTCTGACCTTGACAATCAATTGAAGTGAGCGAACCTGCATTTTTTTACACCATTAAAGATTGATATGGCCAACAAACAAGTGTTCATTTTTGATACCACTCTCAGAGACGGAGAGCAGGTGCCGGGATGCAAGTTAAACACTACAGAGAAAGTAGAACTGGCATTAAAACTGGAAGCATTAGGCGTTGATATTATTGAAGCGGGATTTCCGATTTCAAGTCCGGGCGACTTTGAAAGTGTGAACCAGATCTCCAGAGTAATAAAAAATGCAACCGTGTGCGGGTTAACCCGTGCGGTGCAAAAAGATATTGAAGTGGCAGCCGAGGCGTTGAAGCCGGCTGTTCGTCCACGTATCCACACCGGAATCGGATCGTCTGACAATCACATTAAATACAAATTCAATTCCACCAGGGAAGAAATACTTCAACGTGCCGTTAATGCTGTAAGACTTGCCCGTAATTATGTACCCGACGTTGAGTTTTATGCCGAAGATGCAGGTCGTGCAGACCTGCAATTTTTGGCGCAATTGACAGAAGCGGTGATTGCTGCCGGTGCAACGGTAGTAAACATCCCCGACACAACCGGTTTTTGTTTGCCGCATCAGTATGCAGAAAAGATGGCTTACTTAATGAACAATGTAAGCAATATCGATAAAGCAATTCTTTCCTGCCATTGTCATAACGATCTTGGTTTAGCAACTGCGAATTCTATTGCAGGTGCTATTGCCGGTGCAAGACAAATCGAATGCACCATCAATGGTATTGGTGAGCGTGCCGGTAATACTTCGCTGGAAGAAGTGGTGATGACGATTCGCAAACATCCGGAACTCGAGTTGTTTACAAACGTTGATCCCAAGCAATTGTTACCGATGAGTCGTCTGGTAAGCGAAACCATGCGTATGGTGGTACAGCCAAACAAAGCAGTAGTGGGTGATAACGCATTCTCTCATTCATCTGGTATTCATCAGGATGGATTTTTGAAAGAAGCTACTACCTACGAAATTATTGCGCCGGAGGAAGTGGGTGCCGATACTTCGAAGATCGTACTAACGGCAAGGAGTGGCCGCAGTGCATTGGCGTACCGTTTTAAGAATCTTGGTTACAGTTTCGATCGTAACCAGGTAGATGAATTGTATGAGCGTTTTCTTACACTGGCTGATTCAAAGAAAGAAGTGGAAGATGCCGATTTAAAAACCTTAGCAGAACAAATTGCAATAACAGTTTAAAGCATGGCGAAATCATTATTTGAAAAAATCTGGGAACGTCACGTGGTGAAAACCATTGAAGGCGGTCCTTCTGTTTTATACATCGACACACATTTTATTCACGAAGTAACCAGCCCCCAGGCGTTTAACGGTTTGAATAAAAGAGGCATCAAAGTTTTTCGTCCGAAGCAAACCGTTGCAACAGCCGATCATAATGTACCAACACTCAACCAACATTTACCTATTAAAGAAGAGTTGAGCCGTAAGCAAGTGGAAGCATTGATCAAAAATTGTGGTGAACATGGCGTGGAGTTATATGGTTTGGGACATCCGTATCAAGGCATCGTGCATGTTATTGGTCCGGAGTTGGGAATTACTCAACCCGGTTCAACGATTGTTTGTGGTGATAGTCATACATCCACGCATGGTGCGTTTGGTGCTATTGCATTTGGTATTGGAACCAGCGAAGTGGAAATGGTGTTGAGTACGCAATGTTTGCTGCAAAGCAAACCAAAACTGATGCGCATCAACGTGGAAGGTGAATTAAACAAAGGTGTTGTATCGAAAGATATCGTGTTGTACATCCTTGCGCAGATATCAGCAAGCGGTGCCACCGGTTATGCAGTGGAGTTTGCAGGAAGTGCTATTCGCTCATTGAGTATGGAAGCACGCATGACCATTTGTAATATGAGTATTGAAATGGGCGGACGTTGTGGTTTGATTGCGCCCGATGAAACAACCTTCAACTATATAAAAGGAAGAACATTTGCTCCGGCGGGTGAAGCTTGGGACAAAGCGTTGGCGCATTGGAAAACATTGTTCAGCGATGCAGATGCAATATTCGATAAAGAAATCAATATCAATGCAGCCGATATTGAACCAATGATCACGTACGGAACAAATCCGGGCATGGGCATCAGTGTAAATGAAACAATACCTACTGCTGCTACCATCAATGAGAATGATAAATCGGGTTTAAGCAAATCACTTGCCTACATGGGCTTGCAGGAAGGCACACCGATTAAAGGACAGAAAGTGGATTATGTTTTCATTGGCAGTTGCACCAACAGTCGCATTGAAGATCTGCGTATGGTTGCATCATTTGTAAAAGGAAAGAAGAAAGCCGATGATGTGGAAGTATGGATCGTTCCGGGAAGTAAACAAGTAGAAGCGCAGGCAAAAGCAGAAGGCATTGACAAAGTATTTGAAGAAGCAGGATTTGTGTTACGTCAGCCGGGTTGCAGTGCATGTCTCGGTATGAATGAAGATAAAATTCCTGCAGGTAAATATTGCATCTCTACTTCCAACAGAAATTTTGAAGGAAGGCAAGGTGCAGGTGCAAGAACATTGCTGGCAAGTCCGTTAACAGCAGCTGTTGCAGCCATCACCGGCAAAGTAGGGGATGTAAGAGAATTTTTGAATTGATAACAGATAATGAATAATTGATAATGGCAAAAGCATTTACAACGATATCGGGCCGGTTTGTTCCACTTAACATTGAGAATGTTGATACGGATCAGATCATCCCTGCACGATTTTTAAAAGCAACTACAAGAGACGGGTTTGGTAAAAATCTGTTTCGTGACTGGCGTTATGAAAACGATGATGAAACAAAACCCAAACCAGATTTTGTATTGAATCAACCGCAATACAAAGGCGAAATTTTAGTAGCCGCCAAAAACTTTGGTTGCGGTTCATCACGGGAACATGCTGCATGGTCGATCCAGGACTATGGTTTCAACGTAGTAGTGAGCAGTTTCTTTGCAGATATATTTAAGAATAATGCACTCAATAATGGCGTATTGCCTGTAACCGTTTCGGAACCTTTTCTTCAAACCATTTTTGCATTGGGGAATGAAGCAACGCTCACCATCGATCTCGAAGCACAAACCATTACGATTGATGCTACGGGTGAAAGTGAATCGTTCGAGATCAATGCATACAAAAAGACATGCATGATCAACGGGTATGATGATATTGATTATTTGCTGAGTATAAAAGAAGATATTATAAACTACGAAAACACAATTGCCTGATCATGGAAAAAAAGATCGCTATATTAAACGGAGATGGGATTGGTCCTGAAGTAACGGCCCAGTCCATTAAAGTATTAAACGCCATTGCACATCAATACGGACATATATTTCATTATAAAGAAGCATTGATCGGTGCCGATGCGATTGACAAAACAGGCGAAGCATTACCGTCGGAAACAGTTGACATTTGTTTAGACAGTGATGCTGTTTTGTTTGGTGCGGTTGGTCACCCCAAGTATGATAATGATCCTTCTGCAAAGGTTCGTCCGGAGCAAGGTATTCTCGGTATCCGCAAAGCATTACAGTTGTTTGCCAATATTCGTCCGGTTACTACTTATCCAACGCTACAACATTTATCACCTTTAAAACCTTCACAATTGGAAGGTGTTGATTGCGTCATCTTCCGTGAGTTGACCGGTGGTATTTATTTTGGTAAGAAGTCAACCAGTGAAGATGGAAACAGTGCAAGCGATGAATGTTATTACACACGTCCGGAGATCGAACGCATTACACATCTTGCATTCAAGTATGCACAGAACAGGAAGAAGAAAGTAACGCTGATCGATAAAGCCAATGTATTGGAAACATCAAGACTGTGGCGCAAAGTGGTGCAGGAAATTGCACCGCAGTACAGCGATATTACCATTGACTATATGTTTGTTGATAATGCTGCCATGCAGATGATCTTAAACCCCAAACAGTTTGATGTTGTATTAACGGAAAACATGTTTGGTGATATCATCAGCGATGAAGCAAGTGTATTAAGCGGATCATTAGGTATGTTGCCTTCTGCATCTGTTGGTAACGGAACGGCATTGTTTGAACCCATTCATGGTTCGTATCCGCAAGCTGCCGGAAAAGATATTGCCAACCCAACAGGCTCAATTTTATCAGCTGCGATGTTGCTCGATCATTTTGGTTTACATGCGGAAGCGCAGGTGATCCGTGAAGCAGTTGACTGGACACTCCAAAACAATTTTGTTACAAAAGATATTGATCCGGTGAATTTTTATTTTACCAGTACCATTGGTGATCTCATCAGCGATTATGTATCGGGCAAAATTCCCGGTTCTGTGAAGAAAGAGAATATTGAGTTGCGTAAGTCGACGATTATTTAGCGAACGATAGTGAGCCAAAAACCTGTGCAAAAAATCAATTAGTTCTTTGTTTATTAAATTTCAGGCGGTATATTCGTTGTACAACAAACAACGATGTTGAAAAGCAGCATATATAATGTACTCAGTTTAACCACACTAATTATTGTGGTAGTCATTATTATTCCTGCGATCAACGGAGGTGCAAGTTGTATGTAACAAACAAAACGAATTAACATAACGACCCGCCTCCAAAAGAGGCGGGTTTTTTTATTACCGCTACAAAAGGAAAAAGTGTATGGCAACTTATTACAACAGTGAAACGATTTTGTATCTCAACGGTGAGTATGTAAAAGCAGCAGAAGCAAAAATGGACCTCTACAGTCAGAGTTTTCATTATGGCTACAGTGTG
Source organism: Lacibacter sp. H407 (assembly GCF_037892605.1). Taxonomy (NCBI): domain Bacteria; kingdom Pseudomonadati; phylum Bacteroidota; class Chitinophagia; order Chitinophagales; family Chitinophagaceae; genus Lacibacter; species Lacibacter koreensis. The sequence continues at coordinate 186,029 of NZ_JBBKTU010000002.1, forward strand.
TTTGAAGGTATCCGTTCGTACAAAACAGTGAATGGTGAAACGAAAATTTTCAAAGCCAAAGAGCATTACGATCGTTTAAAACGTTCGGCTGAGTTAGTGAACCTTCCCTATCACTGGACAACAGAAGAGTTAACTGCTGTTACATACGAAGTGTTGAAGCGAAATGATCTGCAGGATGCATATATACGTCCCGTAGTTTATGCTCCGGCAAATATGAGTTTTGTGCAGAATGAACAATCGTTTCTTGTAATTGAAGTGTGGGCCATGCAACCGTTTCTTGGCGATAAGTTGTTACGGATCATGACCAGTTCATTTGAACGCCCCAATCCGAAGGCGTTCAAGATCGAAGCGAAAGCAGCAGGTCATTATGTAAACTCATTGCTCGCCAGTCATGAAGCAAAAGCAAAAGGTTTTGATGAAGCATTGCTGCTCGATATGAACGGCAATGTTGCAGAAGCGCCAGGTGCTAATTTGTTTTATGAAAAAGATGGCAAGCTCTTTACACCGGCAAAAGGGAATATCCTTCCCGGTATTACAAGAGCAACCGTGTTTGAATTGTGTGCTGAATTAGGAATAGAAGTAGAAGAAAAGATCTTTACAATAGATGAGTTGAAAAGTGCAGATGCTGTTTTTTATTGCGGCACTGCAGCAGAGGTAATTGGGTTTGATAGTTTGGATGATTACAAGTTTCCATTGAAGTGGAATGATTCAGCGAGTCGGAAAATTCAATTAGCTTATAAGAATCTTGTAATAGAAAGTGTATTGCCGCAAAGACACGAAGGCGCAAAGAAAGAAGAGGCATTAGCTTAATAATATTATGTCCCGTAGGGACAATTGGTCGGTAGCAAAAATAGGGGCGATGGTATTTGCGTTCCGTAGGAACGCTTGATAAGAAAAATAGAATTACAGAACGTACAAGAGTGCGACGCAACAGAAGCTAAATAGAATAACAACAGACGATAACAAAAATAAAATGGCTGAATTAAACAAGTATTCAAAAGTATTAACGCAGGATGAAACACAACCGGCTGCACAAGCCATGTTGTATGGCATTGGCTTAACAGAAGATGATCTGAAAAAAGCACAGGTGGGTATTGCAAGTATGGGTTACGATGGGAACACTTGTAACATGCACCTGAATGATCTTGCAAAGGTCGTGAAAGAAGGTGTGTGGAAGAATGATCTCGTTGGTTTAATATTTAATACAATCGGTATTAGTGATGGTATCAGCAATGGTACGGACGGTATGCGTTATTCGTTGGTAAGCCGTGATCTCATTGCAGACAGTATTGAAAGTGTTTGCGGCGGATTTTATTATGATGGTTTAATTGCATTACCGGGTTGTGATAAAAATATGCCGGGTGCTATTATGGCGATGGGTCGTTTGAATCGTCCTTCTATTATGGTGTATGGCGGAACAATTGCGCCGGGTCATCATAAAGGAGAAGAACTCAACATTATTTCTGCATTTGAAGCATTGGGTAAAAAATTGGCAGGCACGATTACGCCCGAAGATTTTAAAGAAGTGGTAAAACATAGCTGCCCGGGTGCAGGTGCATGCGGTGGTATGTACACAGCAAATACCATGGCTTCTGCAATTGAAGCGCTGGGTATGAGCTTACCTTACTCCTCATCAAATCCTGCAATCAGTGATGAAAAAAAGAATGAGTGTTTAGATGCAGGAAGAGCAATAAAGGTTTTGTTAGAAAAAGATATTAAGCCAAAAGATATCATGACGAAGAAGGCTTTTGAAAATGCCATTGTTACCATCATGATCTTTGGCGGAAGCACCAATGCTGTTTTGCATTTGATCGCTATGGCGAAAAGTGTAGACGTAGAATTAACGCAGGATGATTTCCAACGCATCAGTGATAAAACGCCGGTGCTGGCAGATTTTAAACCAAGCGGAAAATATCTGATGCAGGAATTACATGCACATGGCGGTGTGCCTGCTGTAATGAAATACTTATTACAAAAAGGGTTGCTGCATGGCGATTGCTTGACAGTAACCGGTAAAACAGTTGCAGAAAATTTAGAAAACATTGCGCCGATAAATTTCGATACACAAAAAATTATTTTCCCATTAGAAGCTCCGTTGAAAGTAACCGGTCACTTACAAATATTGTATGGCAATCTTGCTGAAAAAGGCAGTGTAGCAAAGATCAGTGGTAAAGAAGGCGAACGTTTTGAGGGACCTGCTAGAGTATTTGATGGTGAAAAAGATCTGGTGGCAGGTATAGCAAATGGCAGAGTGAAAAAAGGTGATGTGGTAGTTATCAGATATGAAGGACCGAAAGGTGCACCGGGTATGCCGGAAATGTTGAAACCAACTTCAGCCATTACAGGTGCCGGTTTAGGTAAAGATGTTGCATTGATCACTGATGGAAGATTTAGTGGTGGCTCACATGGATTCGTCGTCGGTCACATCACTCCGGAAGCATTTGAAGGTGGTTTAATTGCATTGGTGCAGGATGATGATATCATTGAACTGGATGCAACCAGCAATAAGATCAACCTGAAAGTAGCTGACGAAGTGATAGCAGAAAGACGTAAAAACTGGAAGCAGCCTGCATTAAAAGAAAAGAAAGGTGTATTGTATAAATATGCAATGTGCGTGAAGGATGCTTCACAAGGTTGCGTAACAGATGAGGCGTAGGCCCTTTCAAAAACAATAACAACATTCAGCTTTAAAAAGCAACAATAAATAAACGTGAAATGGAAACACTCACAATAAAAGAAGAGAAAAAGCAAACAGAAGCAACAAAGTCCGTAAGTGGAAGTGTAGCTGTATTAGATGCTTTGCTCAATGAAAACGTAAAGACCATCTTCGGTTATCCGGGTGGTGCAATTATGCCGATCTATGATGCATTGTATGATTACAATGATCGTTTAGAACATATTCTTGTTCGTCACGAACAAGGTGCTATTCATGCAGCACAGGGTTTTGCAAGAGCAAGTGGTAAAACGGGTGTTGTGTTTGCAACAAGTGGCCCCGGTGCAACAAATCTTGTAACAGGGTTAGCTGATGCGATGATCGATTCAACTCCATTAGTATGTATCACCGGACAGGTGTTTGCACATTTGTTAGGCACCGATGCATTCCAGGAAACAGATGTGATCAACATTACTACGCCTGTTACCAAATGGAATCACCAGGTAACAGATGCAAGTGAAATTCCGGCTGCATTAGCAAAAGCATTTTACATAGCAGGTAGTGGTCGCCCAGGTCCGGTGTTGATCGATATTACAAAAAATGCACAGCTGCAATTATTCGATTACGAAGGATATAAAAAATGTGAGCATATCCGCAGCTATCGTCCAAAACCAATTGTGCGGAAAGAATATATTGAACAAGCAGCAAAGCTTATTAATGAAGCAGAACGTCCTTTCGTGATCTTCGGACAAGGTGTTATTCTTGGTAAAGCAGAAAAAGAATTCAAAGCCTTTATTGAAAAAGCCGGTATTCCTGCAGCATGGACCATCATGGGTATGAGTGCAATTCCAACAGATCATCCCTTAGGTGTTGGTATGCTGGGTATGCATGGTAACTACGGCCCGAATTTACTGACGAATGAATGTGATGTGTTGATTGCTGTTGGTATGCGTTTCGATGATCGTGTAACCGGTCGTTTAGATAAATATGCCAAGCAGGCAAAAATTGTTCATCTCGATATTGATCCTGCGGAAATTGATAAGAATGTAAAGACAACAGTTCCTGTTTGGGGCGATTGTAAAGAAACATTGCCGATGCTGACTGCATTGGTTGAAAGCAAAGTATATCCGCAATGGTTACAGAAGTTTCATGATTGCATGGCGAAAGAGCAATCCTTGTGTATTGATCCTGAAATGAACCCGGCAACAGATATTCTTACAATGGGTGAAGTGATCAAAGCATTGAACGAGTTGACACACGGCAATGCAATTATTGTAACGGATGTTGGTCAGCACCAGATGGTTGCTTGCCGTTATGCACAAATGAATCAAACGAAAAGTAATATCACCAGTGGTGGTTTGGGTACAATGGGTTATGCATTGCCTGCAGCAATTGGTGCAGCGTATGGTGATCCATCAAGACCAACCGTTGCCATTATCGGTGATGGTGGTTTTCAAATGACAATACAGGAGTTAGGAACTATCATGCAGTTTAAACCAAACGTGAAAATTATTATTCTGAATAATCAGTTCTTAGGTATGGTGCGCCAGTGGCAGCAACTGTTCCATGAAAAGCGTTATTCGTTTGTTGATATCACCAGTCCTGATTTTGTTGCTGTGGCAAAAGGATATTACATCGACGGACAACGCATCAGTGAGCGTTCAGAATTGAAGTCAGCATTGAAAACAATGATCGACCATGAAGGCAGCTATTTGCTGGAAGTAATGGTTGGTAAAGAAAACAATGTATTCCCGATGGTGCCACAGGGAAGAGGCGTATCAGAAATCGTATTAAGTAAAGAAGAAATCTAAAGACCCCGCAGCGTTTGCAAACCCTGCAGGCGGTTTAGTAAAAACAAAGCATATGCAAAAACAGGAATACACCATAACAGTTTACACAGAGAACCAGATCGGTTTATTGAACCGTATCGCTATTCTTTTTTCCAAACGGAAAATAAACATTGAAAGTTTAAATACATCACCAAGTGAAGTCGACAGTGTGCATCGTTTCACAATTGTGATCAACGAAACAGAAGAAGTGGTTCGCAAACTCTGTCGCCAGATCGAAAAGCAGGTTGAAGTATTGAAAGCGTATTACAACACCAACGAAGAGATCATTTGGCAGGAGTTGGCTATGTACAAAGTGCCAACGGATGTTATAGCGGAGCATGTAAAAGTAGAGCGCCTGTTAAGTCAACATGGAGCGAAAGCAGTTGTGATTCGCAAAGATTATACAGTGTTTGAAGTGAGTGGTCAGCGTGATGAAACAGATGCGTTCATTAAAGTGCTGGAACCTTATGGATTAATTGAGTTTGTACGTAGTGCAAGAGTGGCGATCATTAAAGCAAGTGATGGCTTCCACAATAAGTTGAAAGAGTTTGAATACAGAGAGCCAAGTGAAGAAGTGATCGAGAATGAATATTTGGATAAGGGTGAAGAGGTGTTTGAAATGTAACATCCACGTCTGAACCATGATTTGTGGGATTGGTTGGATGAGGAACAGAATTAAAAACGCTGAAGAGTGCGACGCAACAGAAGATGATAAGAATTGAAGTCGCTGATAACATAAAAATTAAATCTTAAATCTAAACTCTTTGCTCTGTTGAGCAAAGGCAAAACAAAAAAAGAGAAACGAAAATGGCAAATTACTTTAACACACTTCCGCTCAGGGAACAGTTGAACCAGCTTGGCGTATGTGAATTTATGGATCGTAGTGAGTTTGCGGATGGTGTGAATGCGTTATTGGGAAAAAAGATCGTCATCGTTGGTTGCGGTGCACAAGGTTTGAACCAAGGCTTGAACATGCGTGATTCAGGATTGGATATTTCGTACACGTTACGTAAAGAAGCAATTGCTGAAAAACGTGCGTCATGGAAAAATGCAACAGAGAATGGTTTTACTGTTGGCACTTATGAAGAATTGATTCCTACTGCTGATCTCGTATTGAACTTAACTCCCGATAAACAACATACTGCAGTAATTAAAGCAATTATGCCGTTGATGAAACAAGGTTCTACTTTGTCGTACTCACATGGTTTTAATATTGTTGAAGAAGGTACACAGATCCGTAAAGATATTACGGTGATCATGGTAGCACCGAAATGTCCAGGTACTGAAGTGCGTGAAGAATACAAACGTGGCTTTGGTGTACCAACGTTGATCGCTGTGCATCCGGAGAATGATCCTGAAGGAAAAGGCTTGATCCAGGCAAAAGCATATGCTGCTGCAACGGGCGGTCATCGTGCAGGTGTGTTGCGTTCATCGTTTGTTGCCGAAGTAAAATCGGATCTCATGGGTGAGCAAACCATTTTGTGTGGTGTGTTGCAAACAGGTTCTATCCTTGCGTTCGATAAAATGGTGGAGAAAGGGATTGAACCATCGTATGCATCAAAACTGATTCAATACGGTTGGGAAGTGGTAACAGAAGCGTTGAAGCATGGTGGTGTTACTGCTATGATGGATCGTTTATCAAATCCGGCAAAGATCAAAGCATTTGAGCTGTCAACTGAAATTAAAAATATCTGGCGTCCATTGTTCCAGAAACATCAGGACGATATCATGAGCGGTGAGTTTTCATCAACTATGATGAAAGACTGGGCGGATGATGATAAGAACTTGCTTACATGGCGCAAAGCAACCGGTGAAACTGCATTTGAAAAAACAGCACCAACATCAGCGAAAATTTCTGAACAGGAATATTTTGATAATGGGTTGTTACTCGTTGCGTTTGTACGTGCAGGTGTTGAGCTTGCCTTTGAAACCATGGTGGCGTCAGGTATTAAAGCAGAATCTGCTTACTACGAATCATTGCACGAAACACCGTTGATCGCTAATACGATTGCACGTAAGAAGTTGTTTGAAATGAATCGTGTAATTTCTGATACCGCAGAGTACGGTTGCTACCTGTTCGATCATGCAGCAAAACCAATGCTGAAAGAATTCATGAAAACCATTGATACAGATGTGATCGGTAAAAATTTCAACGATGGTAAAGATGCCGGCGTTGATAACAAAGAACTGATCATTGTAAATGATATTCTCCGTTCACACCCTGTTGAAAAAGTAGGCGCTGTATTGCGTAAAGCAATGACGGATATGAAAGTGATCAATACACCCGCATAAAAATAAACAGTTGAAAACCGCATCTAATCACATACAGCTCGATTTTGCAGGCGCTGCACAACGCATTAAAAAAGTAGTGCATAAAACGCCTTTGCAGGTAAGCCGCAGTCTCTCGAAAAAATATCACTGTAAAGTATATCTGAAGCGGGAAGACTTGCAGGTTGTACGCAGCTACAAAATTCGTGGTGCGTACAACATGATGAGTAGTTTATCTGCGGAGGAATTGCAAAATGGAGTTGTATGTGCAAGTGCGGGAAATCATGCACAAGGATTTGCGTACAGTTGCAGAAAGCTCAATGTAAAAGGCGTAGTATTTATGCCGGTAATAACTCCCAATCAAAAGATCAACCAGACAAAAATGTTTGGAGAAGATTTTATAGAAGTGAAACTGGTGGGCGATACGTTTGATGATTGTGCATTCGCTGCAAAAAAATACACGGAAGAAAACGGGATGACGTTTATTCCACCCTTTGATGATCTGCGCATCATTGAAGGACAGGGAACGGTTGGTGTTGAAATTTTAGAAGAGCTTCCGGAAATTGATTATCTCTTTGTGCCGGTTGGCGGAGGTGGATTGAGTGCAGGTGTAGGTTCTTATTTCAAAACCTATTCACCCAAAACAAAAATTGTTGGTCTTGAACCGGAGGGTGCTCCATCGATGTATGAAGCGCTGAAAGCCGGTCATCCCGTAACAGTTGAAAATATTGATCGCTTTGTGGATGGCGCTGCAGTAAAAAGAGTGGGCGATGTAACCTTCAACATTTGTAAAGATGTGTTGGACGATATGCATCTTGTAGCAGAAGGAAAAGTGTGCTCCACTATTTTGAAACTGTATAACGAAGATGCGATTGTAGTGGAGCCAGCGGGGGCATTAAGTATAGCTTCTTTGGATGATTATGCTGAAGCGATCAAAGGAAAAATAGTGGTATGTGTTGTAAGCGGCAGTAACAATGATATCGATCGTATGCAGGAGATCAAAGAACGAAGCCTCCAATACGAAGGATTGAAACATTATTTCCTCATTCGTTTTGCACAACGGCCGGGTGCATTGAAAGAATTTGTGAATGATGTGCTGGGCCCCAGCGATGATATCGTACGCTTTGAATATATGCAGAAGCATAATAAAGAAACCGGTCCTGCTTTGGTTGGTGTGGAACTGCGGAGCAAGGATGATTATGAAGCACTGATGAATAACCTGAAAAAATACCAGATCAACTTTACTGAGTTAAACAAAAACGATAATATGTTCGGCTATATCGTGTGATTTTTCTGTTAGAAATATGACAGTTCGCTGAACATGTGTTAGTTGATTAATTTGGTAATTTTAAGCGATTGCTTGCTGTTAACTGGGTACAAACCCTGATTTAAATAATATTCCTAATCAAAACTTGCATAGTAGAATGGCAGGCAACATCGGTTTATACAACCCGGCATTTGAACACGATGCTTGTGGTATCGGCTTCGTAGCGAGTATTAAAGGCTACAAATCACATCAGCATATCAGCGATGCATTAACTGTGTTGGAAAACATGGAACATCGTGGTGCGTGTGGCTGTGAAAATAATACAGGCGATGGTGCAGGTATTATGATCCAGACTCCACATGAATTTTTCTTTGAAGAATGTTTGAAGCTGGGTGTACATCTTCCCTCATTTGGAAAGTATGGTGTGGGTGTTTTGTTTTTTCCGAAAGAAATAAAACTTCGTGAAGAGTGCAGAGATATTTTCAATCGCACAGCTGAGAAGCTGGGATTGGAAATTTTGACGTATCGGAAAGTACCGGTCAACCCGGATGGTATTGGTCCAACTGCATTGAGCGTTGAACCGGAAATGGAACATGTGTTTGTTGCGTCGCCTGATCACATTACGAATCCGGATGAATTTGAACGGAAGTTATTTGTGTTGCGGAATCATGCATCACATCTCATCAAGAGTACAGTAAAAAAAGATGCCATTGGATTTTACATTGCATCACTCTCTTATAAAACAGTTGTGTATAAAGGGCAATTAACCAGCGGACAGGTGCGTGGTTATTTTCCTGATCTCAACAACAAGCGTGTAGTGAGTGCTTTTGGTTTAGTGCACAGCCGCTTTGCTACCAATACATTTCCTTCATGGAAATTGGCGCAACCATTTCGTTTCATTGCACACAATGGTGAGATCAATACATTACAGGGAAATCTCAACTGGTTAAAATCAAGTGAGCATGGTTTTACTTCTCCCAACTTCAGCAAAGAAGAAATGGAGATGTTGTTGCCGATCGTTACAGGTGGTCAATCTGATTCTGCCTGTTTGGATAACATGATCGAATTGCTTGCAATGACCGGTCGTAGTTTACCACATGTGATGATGATGTTGATTCCTGAAGCATGGGATGGTAATGATGATATGGATCCGGTTAAGAAAGCATTCTACGAATACCATGCATCGATCATGGAACCGTGGGATGGCCCCGCATCGATTTCATTCACTGATGGAAAAATGATTGGTGCCACGTTGGATCGGAATGGTCTGCGTCCTTCACGTTATTGCATTACTACCGATGAACGTGTGGTGATGGCAAGCGAAAGCGGTGTGTTGTGGATCGATCCAAAAACAATTGTGAAGCAAGGCCGTTTGCATCCCGGAAAAATGTTTGTGGTAGATATGGAGCAAGGACGCATCATTAGTGATGAGGAATTGAAACAAACCATCTGCTCACAAAAACCATATGCAGACTGGTTGAACCAAAATAAAATTCGTTTAGAAGAATTACCTGAGCCACGTGTTGCGTTTACACATCTCAGTGATGAAAGCATTCATAAATATCAGAAAGCGTTTGGCTATTCTACTGAAGATATTGATTCCATCATTAAGCCAATGGCAATCGATGGAAAAGAACCGATAGGTTCAATGGGAACTGATACACCATTGGCTGTGCTTAGTGATCAGCCGCAGCATTTAACTTCTTACTTCAAACAATTATTTGCACAGGTAACCAATCCGCCGATCGATCCTATCCGGGAACGTATGGTGATGAGTCTTGCGGCATTCGTTGGAAACAATGGTAATCTGTTGGAAGAAGATCCGATGCATTGTCATACAGTAGCATTAAAGCATCCGGTATTAACCAGTACTGATCTTGAAAAGATCCGGAGTATTGATACAGGGATCTTCCAGGCAAAGACATTACAAACTTATTTCCGTGCTGATGGGAAACCGGGTTCACTCAAAGCAGGTCTTGAACGTTTGTGTCGCTACGCAGAAGATGCAGTGCATGATGGATTTGAAGTATTGATCCTTTGCGATCGTGCTGTTGATAGTGATCATGCTGCTATTCCGTCTTTGTTGGCAACTGCAGCTGTACATCATCATCTGATCAGGAAAGGATTGCGTGGACAGGTGGGCATTGTAGTAGAAGCAGGTGATGTGTGGGAAGTGCATCACTTTGCCTGCTTGATTGCGTTTGGTGCAACGGCAGTGAATCCTTACCTGGCATTGGCGTCGATCCGTAATATGAAAATCAACGGACAGCTTGAAACTGAACAGGAATGGGAAGGTTTGCGCAAGAATTATATCAAGGCAGTTTGTGATGGCTTGTTGAAAGTATTTTCAAAAATGGGTATTTCGACATTGCAATCTTATCAAGGCGCACAGATCCTCGAAATACTTGGTATCAATCAGGATGTGGTTGATAAATATTTTACAGGTGCAACAAGTCGTATTCAGGGAATTGGCTTGGAAGAGATAGCGAAAGAAGCATTGGTGAAACATTATTTCGCTTTTAGTAAAAAAGATATTCCGGTTGATCGTTTGCCGGTTGGTGGTGTGTATCAATGGAAACGTAAAGGTGAATTCCATTTGTTCAATCCAACAACTATTCACTTGTTGCAATACGCAACCAAGATGAATGACTATGCAACGTTCAAAAAATATTCGAAGCATGTAAACGATCAGAGTGAACGTGCTGCTACCTTGCGTAGTTTGTTTGAATTCAAGCGTAATCGTCCGTCGGTTAGTATTGATGAAGTTGAATCGGCTGAAGCTATCTACAAACGTTTTGCAACAGGTGCTATGAGCTTCGGTTCTATTTCATGGGAAGCGCATACTACATTGGCCATTGCCATGAATCGCCTCGGCGGTAAAAGCAATACCGGTGAAGGTGGTGAAGATGAACGTCGTTATGATCGTTTGCCAAATGGCGACAGCATGCGTTCTGCAATTAAGCAAGTAGCATCAGCACGTTTTGGTGTAACAAGTTTATATCTCACTGAAGCAGATGAATTACAAATTAAAATGGCACAGGGTGCCAAGCCAGGCGAAGGTGGACAGTTGCCGGGACATAAAGTAGATGAGTGGATCGGTAAAACACGTCACTCAACGCCCGGTGTTGGTTTAATTTCTCCGCCGCCGCATCATGATATTTATTCGATTGAAGATCTGGCACAATTAATATTTGATTTAAAGAATGCCAACCGTGCTGCACGTATCAATGTAAAGTTGGTAAGTAAAGCAGGTGTTGGAACCATTGCTGCAGGTGTTACTAAGGCAAAAGCAGATGTGGTGTTGATCAGCGGACATGATGGTGGTACTGGTGCATCACCGGTTTCATCGATCAAGCATGCAGGTCTGCCGTGGGAACTTGGTTTAGCAGAAGCACATCAAACACTCGTTAAAAATAAATTGCGCAGCCGTGTGGTGGTGCAGGCTGATGGACAAATGAAAACCGGTCGTGACATTGCCATTGCTGCATTGTTAGGTGCAGAAGAGTGGGGTGTTGCAACAGCTGCGTTGGTGGTTGAAGGTTGTATCATGATGCGCAAGTGTCATTTGAATACATGTCCTGTAGGAGTTGCAACGCAGGATCCTGAATTACGCAAACGTTTCACCGGTGATGCAGATCATGTGGTAAACTTCTTCCGCTTTATGGTGCAGGAGTTACGGGAGATCATGGCAGAACTTGGTTTCAAAACAGTGAATGAAATGGTAGGCCAGGTTGATTGTTTGCAGATGCGTGAAAATATCAATCACTGGAAATTCAGTAAGCTTGATCTGTCGCCCATTTTGTACAAAGAACCGGCCGGAGAATACACAGGTTTGTATTGTACCGAAGAACAGGATCATGGTTTAGCAGATGTGCTCGACTGGAAATTATTAGCTGCTGCAAAACCTGCATTGGAGAATAAAGAAAAAGTAAAAGCATCATTTGATATTAAGAATACCGATCGTACAGCAGGTACCATTTTGTCGAATGAGATCACGAAAAAATATCGTGCTGAAGGATTACCGGCTGATACCATTCATTTCAAATTCACCGGTACAGCAGGACAAAGTTTTGGCGCCTTCAATACAAAAGGGGTAACACTTGAACTGGAAGGTGATGCCAATGATTATTTTGGAAAAGGATTGAGTGGTGCACGGTTGATAGTTTATCCATCGAAATATGCTACGTACACACCGGAAGAAAATATCATCATCGGCAACGTTGCATTTTATGGTGCAACAGATGGTGAAGCATTTATTCGTGGTAAAGCAGGTGAACGTTTTGCCGTTCGTAACTCCGGTGCAAATGTGGTTGTAGAAAGTGTAGGCGATCATGGATGTGAATACATGACCGGTGGACGAGTAGTGATATTAGGCGATACCGGACGAAACTTTGCTGCGGGTATGAGTGGTGGTATTGCGTATGTGTATGATGTAAAAGGAAAGTTTGCAGGCAATTGTAACAAAGAAATGGTTGATCTGGATCCTGTTGGTGAGGAAGATGTAGCAGAGTTAAAGCAAATGATCCGAAATCATTATGAATACACAGGCAGCACAGTTGCGAAATTTGTATTGGATGATTTCGATAATCAATTGCAGCATTTTGTAAAAGTGTTTCCTTCTGATTACAAGAAAGCATTACAAAAGAGCACACACACAATCGGTATAAGTAAATAATCATTGTAATAATAAGAAACAGAAAATAAATAGTTTCTCATGGGTAAACCAACTGGATTTTTAGAATTTACAAGAGAGCTTCCTACCAAGCGAAGTGTGGAAGAACGTGTGGGCGATTACAAAGAATTTGTGAATCGTTATTCTGATGAAAAACTCAATCAGCAAAGCGGACGTTGCATGGACTGTGGTGTTCCCTTCTGTCACAATGGTTGTCCGTTAGGTAATGTTATTCCAGAATTCAACGATGCAGTATATCGCAAGGAATGGAAAGAGGCATACGATATTCTTTCTTCTACCAATAACTTCCCTGAGTTTACAGGACGCATCTGTCCTGCACCTTGTGAAACGGCTTGTGTGCTTGGTATCAATCAACCGGCTATTGCCATTGAAGAAATTGAAAAGCATATCATTGAAATTGCATTTGATAAAGGTTTTGTAAAAGCAAAAAAAATCAATAAACGAACTGGTAAAAAAGTAGCCGTCGTAGGAAGCGGTCCTGCGGGATTAGCTGCGGCAGCACAATTAAACTATGCAGGTCATACAGTTACTGTATTTGAACGTGATGATCAACCCGGTGGTTTGTTACGTTACGGCATTCCCGATTTCAAATTGGAAAAATGGGTGATCGACCGTCGTGTAAAACTGATGGAAGAAGAGGGTGTTACATTCAAATGCAATGCAAATGTTGGCGTAAATGTAAGTGTGAATGATTTGCTGCGTGAATACCACGCCATTGTATTAGCAGGTGGTTCAACAGTTCCAAGAGACTTGAACGTACCCGGCAGAGAATTGAAAGGAGTTTATTTTGCCATGCAATTCCTGAAGCAACAAAACAAACGCAATGCAGGTCTTGATCCATTGGCAAATACAGCCATTGAAAGCAATATACTTACGGAGCATGTTTTTGCTACCGATAAAAATGTAGTGGTGATTGGTGGAGGCGATACAGGCAGCGATTGTGTGGGTACAAGCAACCGTCACAAAGCAAAATCGGTAACGCAGTTTGAGTTAATGCCAATGCCGCCAAAAGACAGAACCAATTTCATGCCGTGGCCAACTTATCCCATGACGTTGAAAACATCCTCTTCCCATGAAGAAGGTGCCGATCGTAAATGGGCAGTGGCTACCAAAGAATTTATAGGCGATGAAAACGGAAATCTGAAAGCATTAAAAATCGTTGACCTTGAATGGAAGAGTAGTGAAGATGGCCGTCCTTCCTCTTTTGTAGAACGACCAGGCAGTGAACGCACCATTCCTTGTGAATTGGCATTACTGGCGATGGGGTTTGTAAATCCGCAGTATGTTGGTTTGCTGGAACAGTTAGGAGTGGAATTAGACGAACGTAAGAATGTAAAAGCTACTGAAAAAGAATACAAGACAAATATCAATAAAGTGTTTACGGCAGGTGATATCCGCAGGGGGCAATCGTTGGTTGTGTGGGCTATCAGTGAGGGCAGGGAATGTGCCCGTAAAGTGGATGAATTTTTAACCGGCTCCTCAATTTTGGAAACAAAAGATCAAACCGCTACTTTTTCGTTAATAAATTAGATAGTATTTTATTTGGGTTTTATGATGCCCAAACAGCCTAAACAGGTGTAAGTAATTAAAAATTAAATACTTGCACCTGTTTTTTTATTGCCATTCAGTAAATATTATAATTTATAAAATGTGATAAAAACTAACCGTTGCTATTATTTTTTATATGTAGTTTAGTTAAATAATGATTAATTATAGAAATAATTAATGTTAACTCTTAAAAAATCGATCGACCATGATTAAAAAAGTAACCCCACGGCAAATTGCCCCCTTCCTGATTCTGGCGGGCGTTGCCATTGCCTCTCTGTTCATCCCGGCCCTTCCAAATTTTGAAGACAAGGAAGGTGTGTACAATCCAGCAGACATTGCATGGATCATTGTAGCAACAGCTCTCGTTTTTTTAATGACGCCCGGTCTTGCCTTTTTCTATGGCGGGATGGTGCACCGCAAGAATGTGATCTCAACCATGATCAAGAGTGTGGTTGCCGCAGGTATTGTAGGTGTGTTATGGGTAGTTGTTGGTTTCAGCCTCGCCTTTGGTGATTCTATTGGCGGTGTTATCGGAGATCCAAGAACGTTTTTATTCTTTAAAGATGTTTCTTCCGGTGCTCCCTGGAGTTTAGCTCCAAGTATTCCGTTGGGATTGTTCGCCATCTTTCAAATGATGTTTGCGATCATCACTCCGGGTCTGGTAGTGGGCGCAGTTGCAGAGCGTATCCGTTTTACTTCGTACGTTCTGTTCACGGTTCTCTTTTGTTTATTGGTGTATGCTCCCCTTGCACATTGGAGCTGGCATCCCGAAGGATTCCTCGCCTTGATGGGTGTTTGGGATTTTGCAGGTGGTACCGTGGTGCATATCTCTGCAGGTTGTGCTGCTTTAGCAGGTGCGTTGGTATTGAAGCGTCGTAAAGTACACATGGAAAACAAAGAAATTCCACCGGCAAACGTACCATACGTTTTAATTGGTACCGGTTTGCTTTGGTTTGGTTGGTTCGGTTTTAATGCCGGTTCTGCATTGGGTGCAAATGCATTGGCCGTATCTGCTTTTGCAACAACAAATACAGCTGCTGCTGCTGCAGGTTTAAGCTGGATGTTCTTTGATGTATTGCGTGGTAAAAAACCTTCTGTACTTGGTTTCTGTATCGGTGCTGTTGTTGGCTTGGTTGCCATTACACCAGGAGCCGGTTTTGTAGGTATTCCACAAAGTATTTTCATAGGTGTTGTATCTGCCATCATTTCAAATATTGCAGTTTACTATAAGCAAAAATCAAGACTGGATGATACACTCGATGTATTCCCTTGTCATGGTGTAGGTGGTATAGTAGGTATGTTGTTAACAGGTGTATTTGCTAATACTACTGTACATGGTATTACCGGCGGACCACAAGGTTGGTTTTATGGTAACCCTGCCTTCTTCTTTACACAAGTAAAAGCGTTGGGAATTGTAGTAGCGTACAGCTTTACTGTTTCTTATCTCATCTTTAAGTTCATCAACTTCATCTTACCAATGCGTGTAACTGAAGCAGAAGAAGAACTTGGATTGGATGCTTCTCAGCACGATGAAAAGTATTTGCAGGGAACATTGCTGGTTTCTAAAACCGGACAAATGAAAGAAGAAGAAGTTTCTGAATCAATTACTGAATAAGTCAAAAACTTCAAATACACTACACTTAAAACAAAAAGGTACAGCATAATGATGAGTTGTTGACGCAACGCATCTGCTGTACCCTTATTAACACTTAAAATCTATTACAATGTTACGAAAATTATTCGCAACAGGTTCGCTCCTGACCGTTACTCTTATGTCATCATTTGCGCAGCAAAACACTGCACTGGAAGTGGTTGCTCCTCCTGCCGATTCTACTGCAGCTGTTGCAGATGAACCAGAAAAAAAACCGGCTCTCACTATCAGCGGTTCTGCAGATACTTATTTCAAATACGACTTCCGTAAGCAAGGTGCCAATAACAGAACCAGCTTTACAAATGCGAACAATACGTTTGCAATTGGTATGGCCTCTGTAAAATTTGAACATGCAGGTGAAAAAGTTAGTGCCGTTGCTGATTTAGGTTTTGGTCCACGTGCAATGGAATTTGCATACAACGATGCAGGCATTTTTGCTGCAGTAAAGCAATTGTATGTAAGCTATTCTCCGGTAGCAGCATTGAAATTCACCGCAGGTACATGGGCAACGCATGTTGGTTATGAGTTGGTTGATCCTCAACTGAACCGTAACTACAGCATGAGCTATATGTTCACTAACGGACCTTTCACACATACCGGTGTAAAAGCTGATATCACTGCAGGTAAAAGTGGTTTCATGGTGGGTATCTCAAATCCTACGGATCTGCGTTTATTACCAGCCGGACAAATTGAAAAGAAATTCTTCATTGCACAGTATAGTCTTGCAGCAACTGATGAAATTAAATTGTATGCCAACTATGTAGGTGGTAAAAATCCGGATACATCAATTGTAAATCAATTTGACTTTGTAGGTACGTTTGCAGTAAGCAGCAAATTCAACATTGGTGTAAATGCAACAATGAATAATACTAAAGCATGGGATGGTTCTAAGAATGTAGATCCGTTAACATGGTGGGGTTTCGCCACGTACCTTACGGTTGATCCAACTGAAGCATTTGGTTTAACACTCCGTAGCGAATTATTTGATGATAAAGATGGTGCAAAGGGATTTGGCACATCCATTTTTGCCAATACACTTTCAGCTAATTTCAGAGTAGGGGGTTTCACTTTTATTCCTGAGTTACGCATCGAAAGTGCAGGTGCATCAATTTACGCTGATAAAAATGGCGTATTCAATGAAAAAACAGCTGCAAGCTTTTTAGTGGCTGCCGTGTATAAATTCTAACTTGAACATAGGCCATTCAGTTTCCTTTTTTATATATGGCAGGCCCGCTCTTTCTATAGCAGGCAATCGATTAACCTCCTGTATTTACAGGAGGTTTTTCGTTTGATGCCTGTTCAGCCGAAAGCTGACTACTCATCAAACGAAAACATGTACAATTGATTCTTAGCTGTGAAGTATGAACTTGATCATGCGCACAATGTTGTACAGTCACCTTTCAGGTGAACAGATAACGCAAGGAGAATAAAAAACATTATACTGCTGGTTCCTGTTGACTTAAACAATGGAAACTTCCCAATCCCCAGATGATTTCTGTAGAATCAATACCCACCACTTCACGTTCCGGAAAACATTGCTGAATGATCTGCAACGCTTTGTCATCTTTTTTTGCAGAACGGAATGTTGGAACGATCACGTGCTTGTTAGAAATATAAAAGTTTGCATACGAACAAGGGAGGCGTTGCTCATCATAAATTAATTCATCGGGCATGGGCAGCTCCACAATATTCAACTGTTTGCCATTGAGCAAACGCATTTGCTGCAGTTGCTTTAAGTTATGCTGAAGGAGGTCGTAATTCTCATCGGCTTTGTTTTCTTCAATCACCGTAATCACCGTGTCTTCGTTTACAAAACGAACCGTATCATCAATGTGCCCATCCGTATCATCACCTACAATTCCTTCATCGATCCAAAGAATTTGTTCAACACCATAATAGTTGATGAGATATTCTTCGATCTGTTGTTGATTCAAATGCGGATTCCGATTTTCATTCAACAAACATGCGGTTGAGGTCATTAATGTTCCGTTGCCGTTAAATTCAACAGAACCACCTTCCATCACAATACCCGGGTTGAATACAGGGATATTATAATGCTTACCAATCAATGTAGGCACCACATCATCCAGATCAAACGGAGGGTACTTTCCGCCCCATGCATTGTAACCCCAATCAACAATTACTTTCTTTTGTTCTGCATTTGGATTGATGAGAAATGCAGGTCCATGATCTCTGCACCATGCATCATTGGTTGGATGAAACAAGAATTCAACTTTGCTCAGATCAACTGCTGCTGTTTGCAAATGACCGAGTGCAAAATTCTTCATGGCTTCATCCGCAACATTAATACGCACCTGCTCACTTAATGCAAGTGTTTTAATGAACTGTACGTAATAAGGAAAGATGGTTTGGATTTTTCCAGGCCAGCTTGCCTCTTTATGCGGCCATGAAAGCCATGTTGCTACATGCGGCGCAAATTCAGCAGGGAAAAAATAGCCGAGTTCTTTTGGGGTTTTATTTTCTGAAATCATTGGTGATGCTCGATGGAATTGAAAAATGTTGTTGATGTAATTGTGTTCTTTGTGTTTTCATCTTTGCGCTCTTTGTGAAACTTTTAGCACAAAGAACACGAAGTAATACACAGAGATCACAAGTAGCTATTAATCCTCGTCAATGTAGCGCTTGGTAATCGGCTGATAAGAATCAATTCTTCTATCACGCAAAAACGGCCAGTGCGTCCGGTACTGATCTGTTTTTTTGAGATCCAACTCTTGCACATGTACTTCTTCTTCGGTATGTGTTGCTTTGTACAACAACGTACCAAAGGGATTACTCACAAATGAACCACCCCAGAATTGCATCGCACCATTTTGCTCCAGCCCAACACGGTTTACACTCACCACATGAATGCCGTTTGCAACAGCATGACTGCGTTGCATCGTTTGCCATGCATTGTATTGCTCGGTGTTCGTTGCTTCATCTTGCGATGTTGCCCAACCAATTGCTGTTGGATAGAATAAAATTTCAGCACCCATCAATGCTGTGATTCGTGCTGCTTCCGGATACCATTGATCCCAACAGATGAGGATACCAATATTGGCGAATTTTGTTTTGAATATTTTATAACCAAGATCACCGGGAGTGAAATAGAATTTCTCGTAGTATGCCGGATCATCAGGGATATGCATTTTGCGATACTTTCCAAGATAAGTACCATCAGCATCCAGCACAGCCGTTGTGTTATGATACAAACCCTGTGTGCGTTTTTCGAAGAGCGAAGCAATGATCACTACGCCAAGCTCTTTGGCAACAACACTCAACGCTTCTGTCGATGGGCCGGGAATGGCTTCAGCCAGCAGGAAATTATCATAGTTCTCTTCATCGCAGAAATACAGCGATGTAAACAACTCCTGCAAACAAACGATCTGTGCGCCTTTGGCTGCCGCTTCTCTCGTTTTGGCAATTGCCTTTTGGAGGTTCTCTTCTTTATTGGCCGTGCAGCTCATTTGCACCAATCCTACTTGTACTTTACTCATAATGCTTTTTTAAGACGGGCAAAAATACAGAATTAGTTGGGTGCAGATGCAGTGAATCAGGAATTAGCAGTTGGAGTTGCTGACTGCCTTTTTTACCACTTATTACACTGCTTCTGTTACGTTCTTATTCTGTTTAACAAAATACGTAAGCAGAATAGCAGCAACCCCCAACGTCATAAAAATGTTTCTGTACAAATGATAGCTTAACCATTCATCTCTTATACCTGCCCAGTTAGTTGGTATAGTAGTTGGCGTCCAGGTAAGAAACAGGTCGTTTATAGGCCCGTTGTATTGCAATGCAATAAACGTATCGCACAAAAGGAAAATTAATGCAGCTATAATAAGCCATGCTTTTTTCCGGCTCTTTTCAATAAAAAATAGTGCGGCAAGCAGTATGTGTAACGAAGATATAATTGCAAATACCACCGGTCCGGCTTTTCGTATAGCTATATCCAAAGGGCGGTGCATTTCAATAAAAGTTGCCCCTGAAATGTCATACGAAAAGGGAAAAAAAGAAAGCGTCGTACAAGCGTGTAGCACCCATACCTAATACAAACGTCAGAAAAAATAAGAGCGCATTTTTTGAGAAATTAAGAAAGCGTGGAAGCTGTTTTACGCCTTCCTGTTTTCTTGCGGGCACAAAATAAGTTATCACAAAACAAAGCCAACCTGCTATGCCCAGTAAACCGGAAAGCCCGATATTGTTCAACCATTCATCTTTTAAACTGATCCAATCTGAAGGAGTATTGCCTGCTGTCCAACCTTTCATTTGCGAAGCAATAGGGTTTGCATATTGTATAATAAGAAATACTCCGATAAGATTTGCCAGCAATGCAGCAACAGTAAGTATGCCTTTCAGCTTTTTTCTGTCCTTAAAAAATAGTGTTGCCTGAACGATGAGAAAAAGTATTGGGATGAGATCTAATACAATAAGCCCGGTTACAGGTACATACTTCTCCGTACTGTTGAACCAGTCTAAAAATGTTGTTACATTAACGGTGCCTTTTAAGGAATCAGTTGCACCATAGCCAGTGGAAACCGACGCGGCTGTAAAGAACGTAGTTATGAACAGGAACGTTTTCTTGAACATAGTGGTTTGTTTTGTATTGGTGAATGTTACTTACGTTAATTCTTGCCACAAACAGTTCCCTTATCGCTAACGAGCCGGAAAGGTTCTCTTCATTATTGGTTGCGCAGCTCCATTGCGCCATTCCTACCTGTACTTTACTTATAGTGCTTTTCTAAGACGAGTAAAAATACAGTAATAGTTGGGAGGGGGTGAGGTTAATTAGGAATAAGGAATTGGTGGGTAAACTGGTGAATGGCGGTTAAAAGTTCTTCTTCAATTTATTTTCCGTTTTTCATAATACGCTGCGCCAGCTTCGGGCTTATTCTGTTGATGAGTTTCAGCAATTTCACTTTGCCAATATTTATTTCGTATTGATTTTTTGAAAAAGCCTTGATAAATTCTTCGGCAACTTGCTCAGCTGAAATTTTTCCTTTTCCTCTTCCTTTTGTCATTTCCGTATCAACCAGCGGTGGGATCATTTCAAATACTTTGGTCGTTTGTAATTGATAGCGCAACGATTGAGAGAAGATATGAATGCCTGCTTTTGTACCACAATAAACAGGTGCCTGCATTTTTGGAACAAGACCAATACCGGATGATACATTTACGATCGCTGCATTTTCATTCATTTGCAATACCGGAAGTAAAAAAGCGATCAGCTTTAATGGAGCAATGAAATTAACGTTGATCTCATGGTCTATTTTGTTGATCAGGTATTCTTCTTCTGTAAACTGATAGTTGTACTGAATACCTGCATTATTGATCAGGATATTTAAATCAGGATGAACGTTCTCAATTTGCAGTGTAAGTTTTTCCAACTCACTCATTTTTGAAAGGTCACATACAACAGGTATAATACGGCTGTCAATTTTTGCAAGTTCCTGAAGACTTTCCTTATTTCGTCCTGCAGCAATGATCGTATTGCCAAGTGAAAGAAATTTTAGAGTGAGCGCTTTTCCAATACCGGCTGTTGCGCCGGTTATCAAAATTTTGTTGCCTGAGACTTTCATGTATATGTTTTTGATGCAGGCAAATTTCAATACTGCATCCAACCTGAACATGTACATATGTAAAGAAATACTGTGCTTACCCTTTCTTAGCCCGTATACGGCTGAGCTGTGTAGGCGTAATGCCTAAATACGAAGCAATATGATACTGTGGAATAAGGTTGTCAAGTCCGGGATATTCTTCTCTGAATAGTTTGTATCGTTCATCGGCTTGTAAAAGAACAATTTCAATTTCCCTTTTTTCCTTTTCGATGTAAAATTGCTCGGCAAGAAGCCTTGCTAATGTTTCAATGGCTCTGTGTGTTGCAAACAGCTTTGTGATTTGTGAATAATCTGCAATCAAAAGTGTACAATCAGTAAGTGCCTGGATATTGATCCTATTGGGTTGTTGTGTTACAAGTGAAGCATATGCGCCGAGAAATTCGTTACCGGTAAAAAAAGTTTTGTTGTATTCGATGCCTTCGTGGTTTTTGTAAAAAGCACGGACAATACCAGTTAGCAGAAATCCAATCCTGGTTTCTGTTTTGTTTTCAACTGCAAAGTATTCTCCTTTTGCAATGGACAATTCCGAGAAGAGATCACTGAATGCAACCCACGCTTCATTGTCGAGCTTTGCGATTTGATCGATATAGTTTTTTAATTCTTTCAAATTTTTTTGAATTGAATTATACTGGGATAATAATGTTAAAGTTATTGACCCTGCACCAAAATTTCAATCTGTCAGAAATTTAAAGAGTGCTGATCTGCATTGTCAATAAAGAATAGAATTGATATTTCTACTTCAAAATATTCGCAAATACAGTGATGACAAGTGCATTGATATAATCAATAAAAAAAGCGCCCACCAACGGAACAACCAGGAAAGCTTTCGGAGCGATACCATGTTTATCTACGATCGTTTTCATTACAGCCATTGCATTGGCAACAGTTCCCAACATAAACCCAATGAAGCCGCTTGACATCACAGCCGATTCATAATTCTTTCCCATTAACACAAAGCAGATGCTGAGTGCAAATAAAATCACAACGATCATCTGTGCGATGAGTATTCCGGAAAGAGGCAAAGCCAGATGAAACAATTCCCATAATCGCAGGTCCATCAACGCAACGGTGAGAAAAATATTCAATGCAATGCCGCCTGCAAAATCAATGGTCTTCTGATCCATCACCGTCCATTCTTTTTTGTCGTTGATGTTTCGGAAAACAGCACCCACGATCATCGCACCAATATATGCCGGAAGTGTAATGCCTGTTTTTGCAATCAAATAACTTACTGCACTTCCCAAGCCCATGATGATGCCGATATTCACAAGACTGATGGTGAAGCCGGAATTCTCGTGTGTAATATCAACACCTAACAGTTCATCCTTTTCCGTAGGTAAGGTTTCCCTTTTCGAATGATTCTTCTTTGCATCTTTGTCTAAGTTGAATTTATTGATGAGGAATGTTGCTGCAGGGCCACCCAGCAATCCGCCGAACACAATACCGAATGTAGCAGACGTAATAGCAATTGTTTCAGCACCTCTTAATCCCATTTCTTCAAACAAAGGCGCAAATGCTAAACCGGTGGCAGGCCCACCAACCAGCGTTACAGAACCCGCCATTACACCAAAGAGTTTGGGCACACCAAATAAAGTCGCAACGGTTATGCCCACCAGATTCTGAATCACGCAAAATGCAGATGCAATCAACAGAAACAGCATCACCTGTTTCCCGCCTTTTTTCAACAAACCAAAACTTGCGTTGGTTCCAATGGAAGTAAAGAACAACATCATGCACAACGATTGCATGGAGGTATTTACCTGAATATTCAGAAACCGGTTATGTGCAATGAGATTGAAGGCTGCAAAAACCAATCCGCCTAAAACGGCGGATGGAATGTTGAGCTGTTCAAAAACATTTATCTTCTTTTTGAGCAGCATGCCTGTTAAGAAAATAAGACCGGCGATGGCCAATGTCTGAATGAGATCGAGATGGAATTCAGGAATCTGCGTTTCTGTTGCAGGCATACGATTTTACATTGTGTACAAAACAAGTTACTGCAACAAAACAACAAAGGATGATCCTTTTTTGATACACTTATTTTTCGTTGAATAACTTATTAAAAAAGTTCATTTCTCCTCATCAACATATTCCAAAATATCAGCAGGTTGACAATCGAGCGCTTTACAAATTGCTTCCAGCGTGCTGAAGCGGATCGCTTTCGCTTTCCCCGTTTTTAAGATAGACAGATTCGATAATGTTAAACCAACCCTCTCCGAAAGTTCATTCAGCGACATTTTCCGCTTGGCCATCATCACATCCAGGTTTACAATAATTGCCATACGTTACACAGTTAGATCGTTTTCGTTTTGCATTTCAACTCCTTTTGAAAAGATGGTGGCAATTACATAGATCACCGCTGCCATTAAAATGTATGCCTGGCTGTCGCCCCAGAATTGATTCAGTTGATCAATTTCAAATCCATAATGTTGTAAATTTTTGGCTGATTGCCTGGCAATATAACTTAAGAGACCGATCGAGAGTGTGTAGTAACTGATCAGTGCGATCTGTTTCGACACATATTCGCTGAATGGTTTTGCCAGGTTCAGTTTGCCCATGAGCCTGATGACAACATAAAACATATGTGCCTTCAAAATGGCAATAAAGAGAATAAAACTGTACATGCCGAAGAATACCCATTTACTCTTCCCGTACATTTCACTAAGGTCGAGTTTCTGATATAAGTTTGGAACAAATTCGGGTTTGTAAATGCTGAAAATAAAATTGACGATGAGTCCGCCGGCTTCAATAGATAAACCAACAAAGATGAGCCATGCAACAATGTACAGACCTTTCAATAAGTAGTCGTTTCTTTTTGACATGATTTGTAGTTTAGAATGATGTCGCAAAAATAATAAATATTTATTGATAAACAATAAAAATAGAATATTTATCGAAAAATATCTGGATGAGCTGTTTTGAAGGAAAGTGAACAGATGTTGACGATAGCAGGGTAGCAGGAGTTATTGTATGCCGGTAAAATGTTTTGCAATATTCAAGCTCTTACTCGTGATGTCGACGGCAAACTTCATCAGGTTACACAATAAAAAAAGCTGCCCGTGAGCAGCTTTCAGAAAGTCATGTATCAGTAGTCTCAATCTTTCTTTTGCCTGTTCTTTCCCATGTCTTCGTAATAGGTGTACACAGCTTTTATTTGCTCTGGAGTAAGCGGAATTTCACTGTACTTTTTTTCCTTTGCTGCTTTAAATTCTGCAATTTTTTTCGAACGATCAGCTTCACTGAGATCCCTTACGTCAGTCATCATTGTCATGCGCAATTCCAGGTTGATTTCTACAACTTTATTTGCCTGCGCCTCGGTTAATCCTGCTTTACTTACCAATCCCGGTACTTGTTTTTCTTTCATCTGCTGCAGCATAACTGCCGGATCGGGATTGCCTTGGGCTTGCGGGCCACTCTGTGCATGTATGGTAGCAGAAATCAGTGCAGCAAAGATCAACGTCAGAAATAAAAACTTTTTCATAAACTGTAATTTTATTGTGAATCTTAAAGATATTTCATTCGAAAGGTTCTTTCAATTAGAACTCGATAAGTGGCATACAAACGTTGAATGCCATGTCAGAATTTTACAGGATGCAATACTGCGTAGGTATATATTTGGTCGGGGTATGCAACAACGGTATGCGTCTGATTGATACATACCAACAGTGGAGAAATTGTTTAATGTCCTTTAATCCAACCACCATCCACCGCCAGCGACTGGCCGGTAATATAGCTGGCCCGTTCACTTACTAAAAACGCAGCGGCTGCAGCAAATTCTTCAGGTGTGCCAAAGCGTTTCATGGGGATGGTTTCTTTTACATTGTTGACTGCAGGATTTTTTTCAATCAACCCTTGCAGGCGGTTGGTACTGGTGTAACCCGGCATTAAATTATTTACCGTAATACCAAAAGCCGCTACTTCGTTCGATAAACTTTTCACCAATCCCAATAAACTTGCCCGTACTGCATTCGATGAAATTAAATTATCGGCCGGTTGTTTTACTGCAACAGAAGTAATGGTTAATATGCGGCCAAAACCGTTTGCTTTCATACCGGGCAACACCTGCTGTATAATATCGACCGCACTTAAAAAAAGCAGGTTGAAGATATTGTTCCATTCAGCTGTATCAAATTGTTCAAACGGACCGGCAGCAGGGCCGCCTGTATTGGTGACTAAAATATCGATGGACCCAAATGCATCTACACTTTGTGCAACCAAATTTTTTCGTTGGGCTTCATCCGTTATGTCGCATACTACCGACAGTACATTGCCCGGCGCCACTGCTTCCAGTTCTGCCTTGGTAGCTTCCAATGCTGCCGCATCGGTGCCGCAAATAATCACCTTCGCACCTTCTTTTGCCAGCTCCATGGCTACTGCTTTACCAAGGCCTTTGCTTGATGCCAGTACCAGCGCTGTTTTATGTTGTATGCCTAAATCCATAATAGAATTTTTATTTCCGTAAGTAATTATCCGTGCCATCAATCCAGTCTTGACGTGGCGGAGCAAATGTATCCGTTTCTATTACCTTCCCAATCATTAACGCTTTGTGCCGGCGATTTGAAGGTATAATCATTACGTCTCCCGCCGTTAAATCAATGCTGTTGGTTTCATCATCATCAAACCAAAAGCGGAGAGTGCCTTCAATTACTTCGGTGATCTGTTCGTTTTCGTGCGAATGCCAGGGAACGGTAAAGCCATCTTCAAATTCCATCCGGGCAATCATGATTTTTTCGCCGTGTACAAATTGCCGTTTCATTTTTTCATTTACCTGTTCGGTGGGGATGCTGTTCCAGTTAATTTTTTGCATGTGGTGGAGTTTTAATTTTTTTATAGGGAGAAACCAACGTTCACTTACCGATGCACATTCCGATAGCTATCGGTGACGTAACCACGGCGTGTTTTTTGTAGCGAATATACTAACAGATTAACGAGATATATCCTTACTCCCGGGGTCGGCTAAGGCCAGACCCCGGGCCGACGAAAAGCGAAGAAGATCTGATATAATTACTCAGCCTCTTGCACGTCATGTCGACGCAGGAGACATCTCTACCTTCTCATGTTGTATTATTTCTGCGGAGAATTTATTCAAACAAAGAATAGAATATGTGGTTGGTCCGGCGACGCAACCACGGCGTGTTTTTATTTGGTACATACCAACAGCGGCGAAGTATTTTTCGTGCCCTAGGTACGATTGATAAAATGTTGATGTATTGTTGCTTGCTATGCTCTATCGATTTCTTGTTTATGTCTGATACTAAAGAAAATGAAAAGCCATTATCTCAGTAAAAACATATTTTCCTTTGTCAGTCGGAAAATGAAATAGATAAGAGAAGGAACTTTCACCTCTTACTTCATTTTCCCGAAAAAAATATGGATGCTTCTTTACGCTCTCTTGGATTGTAGAAAGAACTTTTGAGAATTCCTTATTGGTGACAAAAAAGATTATTGCAACTTTACTATCTCTCCAAGTTAGATAGCGGTCAAAAAGTTGATTGATGGTTTCATGAAAGACCGCCTCGCCCTTCCAATATTTGCATTCTGCAACAAATAAATTTGTCCCATCTTTATATTTTAAAAGTATATCAGTTTTTCCTCCTTTATTAAAAGTTTCGCCAGTAACAGTTAAATTATTATACCTTGTTTCCAAGGTTGGAAGGACATAATCCCTTAACCCCTCCTCATCTTTAATTTCATATGTTGAGGGTTTTTTTTCGACTGACTTGAAAAATGTATTAATAACATCCAAGACATCATTATAAAATTCGTCTGGCAGAGTTGGACTATCAGTATATTTTCTTTCAGTTTTTTTATCGACTATTGGTTCTGGCACCTTCTTTTTTTCTACAACAGACACCTTGAAAATTCTGTCGGTACTAGTTTCTACTTTTAAATTGAGCTTTTCAAAAAAAGAATTTTCCGCAAGAACTTTTTCCTTTTTTTCGGCGTATGTAGAATTAAAAGTGTTTATTACATTGGCTTTAAATGCTGCAAGGTCTTTGTTTATATTGGGGACATTTACAGATATTGCGTTAATTAACCTTTGCTTTTCATGTTCAAATTGTCTGTCATTTTGTTCATAAAGGGTGAAGGATGCCGTTATATCGCCATTGTTTCCTGATGGAGTGTTTACTCGTGGATGATTTATGGTTCTTGTTGACGGACTTAGCAGGAAAAGAAAAGACCATCCTGTGAAAGGAACGATTACTTCAAAACGATATGTTTCAGTTTCGTATTCTCTGCCATATTTTTCTATCCTAGCTTTTCCCTTTCCGATAAATCTGAAGGTCGCTTTTTCAGGATACACCGTCAACGGAATAAAATCATATTTGTCAATGAAATACTGCCTCCATTGCTCAACATCAACATTTAAAATATAGTCGTTGCCTTTTGAGTTAATTTCAGTCACCATCTCTCGCAAATAAAGGTCAAACGTTGAAGCTGCGCTTTGCTGATTAAAGAGTGTATGTTCCAATATGAATATTTTTTACCTCGGGTTTAAATTGAATTGGTGTTAAAATTTACTGCCGCAGGTCTTCCGAAATTGTATGTTGCGCACTAATATACGTAACTGCCTTGAAAAGTGAAACTTCCAAACAGCTTGTTTTTGATATTGAAGTATACCCAACAAAAAATCCGTGCACAATCAGTACACGGATTCTAAATAACTCAAACTACAAATCACCTACGCTGAATTCCTCGCCGCATTAATAATTCCAAACGAACTGCGGATGATGAGTTTTTCGTACGCTGCTTTATGTTCTGTTTGTTGCCCACGTTCATTCATCTCTCTGCATTTCGCAATGGCATATTGCTGAATGGTGATGAGTGGCATCACAATACGCTCCCGCATTTGAATCGATAATTGTTCAACGGGAAAATCTTCCATCAACTCCGTATTGCCGCTCAACAGTAATACATATTTCTTGGTGAGTTCGTATTCATTGTAGATCTTCTGCCAAATCTCTCCATACACCGGATGATCACGCAGGTATTCTGTTAACGGAAAGAAACATTTCTTCATCGCCATTTCGCAATTGTCCATGAGTGTTTTAATGAAGAGCGAATTTTGATACAGTTGTTTGAATTCAGCAAAACGTCCCTGGTCGTCTAATGCTTTCAATGCAGTGCCCACACCATAGTAACCCGTTACATTTTGTTTGATCTGGCTCCACGCACCTACATATGGAATGGCTCGGAGATCTTTTAATTCAAGACGGGATGAGCCGCCACGCTTTGCCGGTCGACTGGCAATATTTGTTTCGCTGTAATATTTCAACGGACTTACATCCACCAGGTATTGCATAAAGTAAGGATGCTTCTTTAATTCCACATAGGCATCAAAACTTTTCTTTGCCACTTCCAGTATCAATGTTTCTTCTTCCTGCTCCAATGCTTTGGTGGAAGAGAACAGATCGTTACTGATACCTGCATTCAACAATTGCTCAATATTGAACTGTGCCGAATCGTGTGTGCCAAAGTTGGAACTTACAGTTTGTCCCTGTACAGTGAGTTGAATTTCTTTATTCGAGATTTGCTTGCCCATGGATGCATAAAAGCGATGTGTTTTACCACCGCCACGTGCAGGCGGGCCGCCACGTCCGTCGAAGAACACCACATCATATCCATATTCAGTGGAGATGCGGGTCAATTCTTCTTTGGCTTTGAAAATGCCCCAATTGGCCATGAGGTAACCGCCATCTTTTGTACCGTCGCTAAAGCCAAGCATGATGGTTTGTTGTTTTTTGCGTTGCTGCAAGTGGTTTTTGTACACTTCATTTTCATACAACGCTTTCATCACTGCCGGTGCCTGTTGCAGGTCTTCTACAGTTTCAAACAACGGAACAATATCGATCGGCAATGCTTCTTTGCTCCAGCCGCTTAACAATAATAACTGAAATACTTCCAATACATTTTCAGCACTGGTACATTGGCTGATGATGTAACGGTTGCACCCATCTTCACCGTTTGATTGTTGAATGGTGCGGATATTGTACATCACATCCAGTGTTTCTTTTACCAGTTCATTCGATGCTTTGTGCTCTGCATCAACTTTGTAAGCCGGCAGGTAAGGGAATGAAACACTTGCATCATTTGCAGCAATGGCTGATAATACCTGTTTGTGTACAGAACTGTCCTGCCGGATATCCAGCGATGCAAAATGCAAACCGAACAACTGCACACGGTTAATGAGTTGCTCTACCGATTGCTGAAACAAACCGTTGTGTTGGTGAATAAGAATACTTCTGATCTCAAACAAGGTGGCCAGTATTTCATCTTTGCTTAAACTGGTAGTGTGGCCGGGAATAAAAATATTATCATAGAGTTTCTTTTCCAGTTCGGCGAGTAAAACATCAACGCCATGAAATGTAAGCCGGCGTTTTAAACGTCGTACTTCTAAGTAATAACATTTGATAATCGAGCCACGTAATAACGATGCTACTTTCAACGTAATATCAGTCACAACAAACGGATTACCATCTCTGTCGCCACCCGGCCAAAAACCCATGCGAATTAATGGTTGATTAAAATCTATGCCTAACTGCAATTGATTTTTGATGGAGCTATAAATTTTTCCGGCAGATGCATAAAATACATTTTCCAGATACCAGATCAAACTCACCGCTTCGTCATACGGCGTGGGGCGTTGCTTTTTTAAGAACGGCGTTTTACCCAACTGTTGTAAATAGGTATTGATGAGTGCTGCATTATTTTCAGACAATGCTTTCGACAGATCATGAATAATACCCAACACCGAACCGGGATAAAATTGGGTAGGGTGCGCCGTTAGTACAAGGCGTATGCAATAGTCGCTGAGTTTTTGTTCCAGCTCTTTTTCTTTGTGCTTTATCTGCACTTCGTTAAAGAGTTGTTTGAGCGAACCTGATCCCTGCATATCATTCACTTCACGAAACGATGCATCTTCCAATGCATCAAACAACACGATCTGGCGCTCGGCATATTGCACAAAGCGAAAGAGCAGATCGATCTGTTCCTGTTCTTTCTGGTACGTGGTGTGGCGGTTGAAAAAATCTTCCAGTATCTCTACCGGGCTGAGTTTTTTCTTGTAACCATCTTCACTGTTGGTGAGGAGTAACGACAATAGAATTCCCGTCCGCTCAATACGATGAAACGGAAGCGACGTAAACAAACTGTTGTAGAGTTGAAATCTGATCCCTACGAGGTTCTTAAACTGTTGCAGACGTGCTGCATGTGAAAATGACATAGTAATCCTGTTTTAAAGCAGGCAATCGTGGCACGAAAGATAAAAAGAAAAGAAGGGTTTGAAAAATTTGTTTACGCAAACGAAAGCCGCCTTACGGGGCGGCTGTGTTTTTCCAGATCAGACTGAAGTACTTGATAGGTGTGTAAAAATCGAAAGAAGTGTTTTTAAAGGCTGTTTATGAGTAATAAGGTTTCATGGTTCTTGTGTTGTTTTTCATTGGCTGCATGAAAAATGCACGGTTGCTTGATTCGTATTTTCTTTTTTCGTTTCAGTTCAGGCTTAGACAAATGAACGCTTGTAAACTGAAACAGATCATTTGAAATTGTTTTTGCAACAAGCTGTGCTGTTTGCTGCACATTGTATTGTTTGCTTACGAACAACTGTGTGTAGGTTTGGTTGCGGAGTAATACCCAGGCTGCCAAAACCAGTATTATTAATATTCCTTTTTTCATGTTGTATCGTTTTTTGATGTTGACAGGTCAAAGATAATATGCGTAGTTCCCTGCACAATCGCATAAATATGTGAAAAGCAGTTTTCGCTGTGTGAACTGTACAAAACCTGCAATAAACCGTTTTTACTGTGCAATAAAAAAAAGCCACATGTGGCATGTGGCTTTCTGCAGTAACATATTTTTTGGTTATTGACGCAGCTTTGTAGTGTTCCATTTTTTGACCTGCATATCAATATCTTCATCGGCCTGGAAGATGATATCGCCGATATTATTGATCTCCACTTTTGCATGGCCGCCCAACTTTACCTGCAATTGTTGCGATGCAAGTACTCCATTGCTGCGTACATGCGATGTGCCGTTGATATTCAGCTTGCGCAGATTTTGCACCGGAATAAAAACAGTGATTCTGTTTTTCAACGATCCCTTTTTGCTGAGTAGTTTCAACTTGCCTTTTGTAACATCATACAATACGGCTTTGGTTGCTTTTTCTTCGCCGGTAATACGGATCGTTGATTCCGTACTTTCTGTAAGCACCACATCCATATCGTGGCTGATCTCAATGCTGTAAATGGATTGTGTTAATTCGATTTCTCTGGTTACTTCAGCAGCTTTTACAACTGTAGTTGCTGTAAGCATGCCGATGAATAAAATAAAAAACTGTTTCATGATAATAAGGTTTTTGGCTTACGCCTTTTTTTGATGATTTGTTTAACACTGCAAAGATGCATCGGAAAACAGGCCTTCACAATCACACAAACGTGTGGAAACGGTTTTGATACAGGATTTCAATATCGTTGAAACCCTTGCTGTAGCTGCATTTTGATTTAGTTACAGCAAGCCTATCACATAATCATGTGGTTTTGCCCCGGCGCCTGCAATTTGTGGATGCGGTTTTCTACATTTGAAGAACGAACAACCGCATGAGAATTCTTTTACTCCTTCTTTTCGTTAGTACCACATGGCTGCATGTATCGGCGCAGCGGTTTCCCTATGCGTTCAACCGCATCAGCACGGATGATGGAATGGGGTTGCAGTCTAATGTGCTCTTCAGTATTTACCAGGATCAGAAAGGATATATATGGGTTGGCGGCAGTAATGGTGTGCAGCGTTTTGATGGTGCCAAGTTTGTAACGTTTAGTCCCGATGGTACCAGGGGAGATCCATTGCCAACGGTTGCCGTAAATCAAATACTTCCTGCCGATAGTACCAGCATGTGGCTGGCTGCTTTTTCATTGCGTGAGTTTGGAATTTTTAATCCATCTACCTACAGTTATCATAAAGTGCCGTTACAGACTTCGAAGAGCCTGCCCGCCCGTTCCGAATTCAGAATGTGGCAGGATGCGTACGGCGATACCTACATCAACATACATGGCTATGGAAAAATTGTGAAGTATGATAATAAGGCAGGAGCCTTTACCGAGAATACGCCATTGAATAAATTACCTGCTAACTGGAAAGCAACATTCAACACATTTCATGACCAGCAGAAAAAGCAATACTGGATCGTTACCGACAGCGGATTGTGTGTGTATGATGAAGCCAGTAAACAAATGTGGAGTCGAAAGTACAATCCGGCGAATCTTGCATTGTTGAATAATGCCGATGTTCAATACAGAGTTACTGAATTTTTCATTGATGATCAACGCAGACATTGGGTGTTTAACTGGCCGGGCGTGCAGGAGTTTCATTGTTTTGATTCCACAGGAACAAGATCGTTACAGGATACAGCCGGTTTAAACGGCGTAAACACTTCTTATTCTGAACTGCGGCATTTCTTTCAAACATCGAAGGGTACACTATGGATCTACGGCCTCGGCAACTTATTCAGTGTGGAGCCGGGTAATGCAGAGAACAAAGATCGTTTTCAATTGTACCGCAATCAGTATCTCGATAATTACGGCATCCGCTACGAAGCGGTGAATCAGTTGTACGAAGATAAAGATGGGATGGTTTGGATCGCAACCGATCAGGGGTTGTATTATACCTCGCCTTTCTCAGCCGACATCGTCAATATTTATTTATCGAACATACCGGGTTATTATAACGTAACTGATATTATTGAATTGCAGAATGGCGACTACTGGCTCAGTACCTGGGGCAAGGGTGTGTTAACAATGAACAGAAGTTTTCGCCCTTATCCGTCACCGTTATATACCAACACTTCGTTGATTGATAAAACCAGGTTAACAGCATACAAACAAACATGGAGTATGTGTCAGCAACGTACAACCGGAAAAGTATTTATCGGTTGCCAGATGGGTTTGCTGATGGTGTATGATCCTGCAACTAAAAAAACGGACTACCTCGAGCCCGATGTATTTGAGAATCGCACCATCCGTTATATTACGGAAGATCAGGATAACAATATTTGGTTTGGTACACAGGCAGGCCGTGTGATCAGGTATGATGGAACAGATTATAAAATTGTACTTGATCTTGGTATTGGTGCCATCATTTATAAAATATTAATTGACAAACAAGGCTGGGCGTGGATCGCCACACATGATAAAGGTGTGTATGCACTCAATACCAAAACAGGAAAAGTGGAACAGCATTACACAGCAGATGATGCAACACAGCCATTGTTTGCCGGTACCTGTTACGATCTGGAGCAATTGAACGACAGTATTATTTATGCTGCTACAGAAGCACTGAATATTATTAATAAAAAGACGGGTAAAGTGGAGCAGGTATCGCTGCGTGAAGGATTACCTTCCAATTCCATCAAGCGGTTGCGGTTAGATAACAGCGGATATTTATGGATCATTACACATAAAGGATTGTCCCGTTACGATCATAAACGAAAACGTTTTACCAGTTACGGACGTAAAGACGGCATATTGATCGCTGAGTCATCAGACAAAGCGGATTATATCTGCAGCGAAGGATACCTGATGTTTACCGGCACCAACAGTTTGTTGTTTTTTAAACCGGAAACATTTCGAAGAAGTACACCACCGCCGGATGTTACCATCACCGATTTTTTATTGGGAAGCGAATATCAATTACTTGATTCGTTACAGCGTTTACCGGAAATACGATTAATGCCTGATCAGAATAATTTCATGATCAGCTTTGCCTGTCTTGATTACAAAAACAGGGATAAGTTTATTTACTATTATAAAATGGAAGGGCTGCATAAAGACTGGATCAGGGCCGATCGCTTATCTGTACCTTTTACTGCACTTGCACCGGGTCATTATACTTTTCTGGTGAAAGCCGAAAGCCTGGATGGAATGGTTTCAAAAAATATTTCATCACTACGCATTTTTGTAAAACCTCCTTTCTGGCGAACCTATTGGTTTGCGGCCACATTGCTGTTGCTGCTGGCATTGATTGCTTACAGTATGCATCGTCTTCGTTTGCACCGCTACTTTGCTGTTGAAAAGATCCGCAACCGTGTAGCCCGTGATCTGCACGATGATATGGGCAGTACACTCAGCACCATTAATATTCTCAGCTCCATGGCGAAAGCAAAGTTGAATACGGATTCAATAAAAACGGGTGAATATATCAATAAGATCAGCGATAACAGTCAGCGGATGATGGAAGCAATGGATGATATTGTGTGGGCCATTAAGCCATCCAACGACAGTATGCAGAAAGTGGTGGCACGCATGCGGGAGTTTGCCACAAGTGTGTTTGAAGCAAAAGATATTGACCTGGAGTTTAAAGCAGAAGAGGAAGTGAATGAAGCAAAAATTGATATGGAAGGGCGCAGGGATTTCTTCCTTATTTTTAAAGAAGCGGTGAATAATGCAGCCAAGTATTCAAAGTGCGGCAAAGCACTCGTGCATGTATCTGTTGAAAAAACAACATTGCAGTTACGTGTAAAAGATAATGGTGTTGGATTTGATGTAAAAGCAGCCGATGGAGGGAACGGGTTGGGCAATATGCAGAAGCGGACAGATGCATTGAAAGGCAAACTTCAATTGATATCGAAGCAAGGTGAAGGAACGGAAGTAGTATTAACAGTACCTCTTAATGCATAACACATGACCCGTTCACTCAGCCAGAAATTCCGCTTCTTTACGTTTATCTGTATTGGCTTGCTGGCTTATGTGCACGGGTACAATTTGAACGATACTTATCTCGCTCCTTTCAGTACAGTAGAAGAGCCATTAACATTTACCAGTTTTTTCGAATACCTTTTTGCAAACGGATTGCTTCGTTTTCGTATACCGATGTTGTTTATGATCTCGGGTTATCTCTATGCAACGTACGATCACAGGCCGTACAAACAACAGGTGAAGAGCAGGTTCCGTTCATTGATCATTCCTTACTTTATCTGGAGTGCGTTTGGATTGTTGTTTACATTTTTATTGCAACAGTTTCCTTATACTGCTAATGTTGTTTATGCAGCAGGTATTGATCAGTTGGGTGATAACCGTCCCTACACCGAAATTGGATGGTCCGGTATGGCAGAGCGTTTGTTGTTAAGACCTATTGCCTATCAATTGTGGTTTATTCTGGCCTTGTTCTTTTTTAACCTGCTTTATCCCGCCATCCGATGGATGGTTGTAAAACTCCCATACATCTGGCTACCGCTAACCTTCCTGTTATTTTTTGTTGCGGTGATAAATGTTCCGTTTGTTGATTTTCGTGGATTGTTTTTCTTTTCGTTTGGTGTGTGGCTGCAAAAGCGAAACATTTCATTGGAGAAAGAGCCTGCGTGGTTAAGTGTTGGAATCGCCTTTATTGCATTCATTGGTTTATCGGTGATCAAAACATTCATGGCATTTGAACTGGAACCAAATACCACTGCAACATTGATCAGTTTACTTGTGATCCATCAGTCGGCTGTATTGACCGGTATTGTAGCGATCTGGTTTGGGGCCGATCGGGTGGTTACATGGATCATGAATAAAGAATGGTTTCATACGGCAAGCGGGTATTCGTTCTTTATGTTTGGCTTACATGTGCCGTTACTTCCTTACGTAATGAAATGGGCGTTAATGAATACATCTATGTTACCAAATTACCGTTTGCTTTGTTACCTGGTTGTTCCATTTCTTGTACTTTGTTTTTGTATATGGATGGGTAGTTTACTGCGGCGGTACATTCCCCGTTTGTATCTGCTCACAACAGGAGGAAGAGGCTTCTGAGATTAGTACATATTTATGTGATTGGTTGGCTGTGAGGGAATATTAACTTTGTATAAACACAAGAAACATGATCAAAGTATTGCTGTATGAAGACAATCCGCAACTGCGTGAAGGGTTAACCATGTTGATCGATGGCAGTGATGGATTTACTGTACTTGCATCTTACAAAAACTGCGATAACGTAACTGATGAAGTGAAGGCATGGAACCCTGATGTGATCTTAATGGACATTGATATGCCGGGTACCAATGGTATTGAAGGGTTGAAATTGATCCGCTCACAAAACAGCACGGTAAAAATTTTAATGCTCACGGTATTTGATGATAACAAGAATGTATTTGAAGCCATCC
This sequence comes from Lacibacter sp. H407, assembly GCF_037892605.1. Lineage (NCBI taxonomy): Bacteria > Pseudomonadati > Bacteroidota > Chitinophagia > Chitinophagales > Chitinophagaceae > Lacibacter > Lacibacter koreensis. The sequence goes on from NZ_JBBKTU010000002.1 coordinate 222,683, forward strand.
GCAATGGTGCGAATGGGTATGTGTTGAAGAAAACTCCACCGGCTAAATTGTTAGAATATATCGAAGAGGCTGCCAGCGGCGGAGCACCAATGACAGCTTCCATTGCTACACAGGTACTCAAAATGTTTTCGCAGGTAAATACGCATGTTCAAAATGAAGAATACCATTTGAGCGACCGTGAAAAACAAGTACTGCAGTTACTGGTTGATGGCTTCAGTTATAAAATGATCGCTTCCGAAATGTTCATTTCCATTGATACTGTTCGAAGTCATATCAAAAAGATCTACGAAAAGCTCCACGTCAATTCAAAAAGCGAAGCAGTAGCAAAAGCATTTAAGGATAAATTGCTGTAAACGTTTTCTCGTATAGTATTTATCAGTACATCAACACTACCCGTTTCCAATTCATCCGGATTTTTGTTGTTTGTCTCTATTGGCAAAGGGCCTGCATATACAGTTCATCCATCTCTTTCATCAATAGCCTGCACAGCGGGCTATTTTTGTATTCACCTTATCATCAATCAAACCTTATCATGCAATTGTTCAAATCATTTCTTGTTACAGCAGCACTTTTCAGTTGCTATACGGTAACTGCACAGGACAGCACAAAGCAAAGTAAAAACCGTCTTATCCTCGATTTTCCTGTGCTTGAATTTCCACACATGAATTATGCAGCAGGGATGTCGTTCAACAAACGCCTGCAATTGCCTTCCGGCGGCACTGTGCGTCCAACCTTCGGCGATTTTATACGTGGGTACGAAAGTCCTTCCATGCAGCAGGCACTTGCTGTTACAAAGAATCTTCATGCAACAAATTATTATTTTAATAACCGGTTATGGAACAAATGGATCGCACCGGTAAATTCTAAGAAAAAATTTCTAAACCGGCTTGCTGCGAATGCAACGGCCGGTGCAATTGATTATGTGTTGGCGTATCACCTCATGGTGTTTGGTCCGGTTTGGCTGCATGAAGAGTTTCACCGGAATGGTGTAACGCATCAATGTGCATCCAGCTTCGATGAAACTTATTATCGCTTCGGCGGAGGTATCCCAAGTGGTTCAGTATCGCATGTGCTGGATGAAGACATGATGCGGTTTAAAGATAGAGCACCACAAAACATGGTGCGTAGTTTTGCAGCAGGTATTGAAGCGCAGTATCAATTGGTAAGAGCCTTGCAGAAAGATAATTTTTTCCATCCCACCAATCAGCCAAATGTTGCCATGAATATTCTTGTCACTAACCAGGCAATTGGTTATGTGAATCAGTTCAAACAAAAAGATTACGATGCCAGTATCGACTCAATGAATAAATATGGAGTTGCAATAAAGGATCGTGATTTTGTGGGATGGGATTTTACAGCATGGGTATACGATCTGCATCGCATCAATGAACCGTATAGCAACCGTGGTACACATCCAAACGGAACGGGGATCAACAGAGCCATCAAACGAAGTCAGCTTACAGCAGAAGAAGATCAATATTTAAGTAAGATGGGACGGATGCAGTACCTGAATTTTATTTCACCTTCCATGGTTGGTATTCATCGCATTAAATTAAATGAACAAACGGCGTTTAATTTTTCAGTTCGTCATATATTGAATTCGTTTGGGTATGATCTGGGTCTTGATGTTTTTCTCGAGACAAAAGGAACGCAATGGCTGGTAGGATTGCATGGATACAGAAATAAAGAAAAAATTTGGCCCGGTATTGAAGTAGAAAATCCTGCGATCAAACTACGTGTACGCAGAGCTCAAATACCGGTACAGGCAAGAGCAATGTTATGGCTCCAACCCAAAGATCAATTGTTTACATCCACCAAAGCCGAACCTGGAGGTTTGTTACAACTGCGTGCTTTTTATCCAACGGGAAAATCTTTGAAGTTGTATGCAGAAGCAGAAGCAAAGACAAACGGATGGGTGGCAGCAAATCCTTATCTCGATCCGAATGTAACGGTGCGGATGGGTTTGATGGTTGATCTCAACAAATAATCACAGTATCCTGTTCGTTTATCGAACAGGATTTTTTATTTTGTTCAAAATGTATTCAGATGTTTCCTGTTCTTACCACAGAACGTTTAGTATTACGAAAGGTTGAACAAACCGATGCGGTGGCTGTATTAAAAGGCTACAGCGATCCGTTGGTGAATCGGCATATGTCGGTGGTCTATCATTCTTTGGAAGAAGTGCAGGTGCAACTCGATTGGTACAACGAAATTTATAACACAGGAGACGGGATCTGGTGGGCATTTAGCAAGAAGGAGAATCCGGCCATAGTGATTGGCAACGGCGGATTGCATCAGCACAAACAGGAGCATAAATGTGTTGAGCTTGGTTACTGGATATTACCGGAAGAGCAAGGCCGTGGCTATGCATCAGAAGCCATCCGCTCCATTTGTGCGTATGCATTTACTACGATGGATGTGCACCGCATCGAAGCCATTGTTGAAGGCGACAACAATGCAAGTATGCAATTGCTTACCAAGCTGGGCTTTGCACATAAAGGTGCTCGCAAAGAATGTGAACTGAAAAACGGGCGCTATATCGATCTCCATTATTTTGCTTTGCTCAATCCGGCGCATTAAAAGCCGATGCATGTGATGTTTCCTCACATCATTTCACGCTGTACATTCCACAATTCACACAGTTATGCGATTGATTCACGGGGTACTGCAATCTATCTTCACATCAGTTTCGTTAATATAGTTACTAAAACATTTTTTATGAACGATTTAATGTGGGCCCATATCTATGTTGTTCCAACCGGTACCGGCTTTGGCTACCTGTTGATCAACTGTATCGGCAATCCCGAAAATAACTGATGTTGCTTTTTGGTAAACGCAGGCTTTGCTTATCTTTAGCAGGATGGAAATTGAATTGCTTAAACAATTTGTACAACAAATTCATCCGTTGCCGGAAGCGGAGCTGGAACGTTTTGCTGCCAACTGGAAACCGCTGACCGTAAAACGGAAAACCATTCTTACAGCGGCCGGTGAAACTGAACGTTATGTTTATTTTGTGCTGGAAGGATTGCAACGTGCGTTTTATGTGGGCGATGGCAACAAAGAAGCAACCATTGTGTTTACCTATCCACCTTCCTTCAGCGGTGTAGCTGATAGTTTTCTTACACAAACTCCTTCGCTTTATTTTTTAGAAACCTTAACAGCCAGTCGTTTTCTCCGCATATCGTACGATGAAATGGACCAACTGATGAAAACTTCACCAGCCATTCAACAATTTTTATTTAAGGCAACCGCTTTCGCATTAAAAGGTGCGTTACATCGGCATGTAGAATTACAATGTTTTACAAACGAAGAAAAGTTCAGGACATTATTGCAACGCAGTCCGCATATCCTCAACCTGGTACCACACAAGTACATCGCCTCTTACCTCGGCATGGATGCCACCAACTTCAGTAAGTTGTTAGGCTCAGTTAAAATTTAATTTGCACTACGTTGGAAATCTTGGTTTTTACCAAGAACTGTTTTATTGATCTGTTTGAAATTTGTGTTAAATAGAAAAACATGAAACAGATCAATAGTAACACACTTCTTGAATTATTGCAAGCCGATGTACGTGAAATTTTATTGCAATGCTCAGCCTTGCAGGCAAAACCTGCCAGCCTGCTGCAACAACAACCACAGCCGGACAAGTGGAGTGTGGCGCAGGTATTGGAACACCTGAATTTTTATTCCCGTTTTTATATTACGGCCATTGAACAGAAATTACATTTGAATCAATCGGGGCCCAATAGAGATTTTACACCCGGTTGGCTGGGTAATTATTTTACAAAGCTGATGAAGCCTACAGCCGAAAAAACCATTGCATCAAAAATGAAAGCACCGGCCAATGCAGTTCCTTCGGCTCAGCCCGATGCAACGGCAGTTTTAACGGAGTTTATCAGTCATCAACATCATTTGCTCAACCTGTTACAAATTGCCCGTACTGCTAATCTTGAATACAACCGTATTCCAACTTCGCTTACAAAATTGATCAAGTTAAAGCTGGGCGATACGTTCCGTTTCTTTATTGCACATGAGCAACGGCATTTTTTACAAATTGAAAACACCCTGAAACAGATCGAGTTGAAAGATTCATCTGTTTTACACGCTGCCTGATCAACCCTTATCATCAAAAAGATGTGATAGTGATATCACATCTTTTTTTATGTGCCGGCTTATTTTCACATTGATATGTGGTTTCCTGAAAGAATATAATTCCAAATCTTTGCAACCTTATCATCACTCATCATGAAATTCAACCTTATCATCATTTTTACATTCTTCGTGTTCTTTACTGCCGGTCATGTATTGGCACAGCAGCATCAAAGACCATTGGGATACGATCTTTCTGCAGGACTACAAACATTTTATGCGCCATTTTTAAAAGCGGATGTAAAGGGCATGCATCCGGTTATACTGGCGGGTGTACATCAGCCATTGAATTTGAAAAACAATGTGGGCCTCACATTAAAACTGGGCTATAACCGTCATGCAAAACAAGGCGATGCATTGTTTACGCAGCTGTTGTTTAATTACACACCGGTTATTGCAAATCGGCTGGAGTTAGGTATTGGTGCAGGCATTGGTTATCAGTTAGCATTTTATCCATCAAAGCCATTGAAATGGAATGGTACAGAATGGGTAGAAGGAAAAGCAACAAAAGGTGTGATACAGGTACCGGCACAGGTGAGTATCGGTTACCGTGGTATTGAAACAAGCAAAGGCCGTTTTACACCGTATGTTTCTTACCAGTTGAATGCGTTGTTTAAATACACGCCCGATCTTACTCCATTACCATCCTCGTTCTTTTTGCTGGGTGTTAAATATTCAGCTAAGAAATAATTACTGCTAACCTCAAACGAATTAAATTATATGAAACGGATTTTCATCGTTGCTATCGCTATCGGCTTGCTGTTTTTTTCTTCCTGTCGTAAGGATGTTTACAGTACTGCTGTTACGCCTGTGGGTGGAGTATTGCCAAAAAATGCAAACCATCCAATGAAAGACAGTCTTGAATTTATTATCAATAAACATATAGCCAAGGGTGTTCCGGGTGTGCAGGTAATGGTCAAGAATGCAGATGGCTGGTATATTGCAAATGCCGGTTATGCAAAAGTGGAAATCAAAACACCTATTGAAGATAATATGACGGCTTGGGTATACAGTATTTCCAAAACCTATCTTGCTGTTGTTGCATTACGATTGAAAGAAAAAGGAATTCTGAATCTTGATGCAAAGATCTCCAGCTATCTTTCGCAGGATGTAATAAAGCATTTGGCAAATGCTGATAAGATCACCGTGCGGCAACTGATGAATCACAGTAGCGGGTTGCGCAACCATACGGTAGAACCTTCGTTTCAATTATTTCAATTGAATAATCCATTGACTGTGCTGACTCTTGAAGAGAAAGTGAAATTCGTGTACGACAAACCTGCGCTGTTTGAACCGGGAACAGATTTCTTTTATTCCAACACAGGTTATACATTGTTGCAGTGGGTTGTAGAAAAAGTAAGTAACAAGCCTTATGCGCAAGTGTTGCGGGAAGAAATTCTGCAGCCATTGAATCTTACAAAAACATTTTACGGAGTTACCGATCAACAAGCGCTGCAGTTAGGTTTTCCCAATTATTATTTTGAACGATATAACAATGGTCAACTGGAAAATGCAACGCAATGGCATAATACTATTGCGAAAGGATTGGAAGGCTATGGTGGTATTGCTGCCAATGGAACAGATGTAATTCGTTTCATGGAGTCTTTGATCAACGGTAATATCATCAGCCCTGAATCATTAACGGAAATGCGCACATGGGTACAAGGCAAAGAAAGTACAGAACCCGACTATGGATTGGGTTTTGAATACTTTGGCAGCTATAACAAAACGGTTCCTACTGTTACGTACGGACATGAAGGTGATGGATTGGGCGGCACTACACAGGTTTTATACATTCCTGCCAACAATACATATTTATTTATCAGCATTAATGCAGGTCGTCAGTTGTTTGGTGAGTATTTGTTCCGCACCAGCGATCTTAAAATTGATCTGTGCCGTTATGCAGCAACCTATCGTTGATCCATTAACTAAAATGTTATGCAAAAGATATATGGTTTTCTTTTTTTAATAGTAGTGATCAGTTCCTGCAAACCGCAGCCTGATCCGTTGCAACCGCCTGTGATACCCATTGCCAGGTATGTAAGCAAGATCGCAAATGCGGAAACTGAATTCAGAGAGTATCAGTACAATGCACAACATACGCTTACAAAATACACGTCGCAGTTTGTTAACGGAGCAGGAATCTCCCGGTTAATTATCGATTATACCTATTCAAATTCTGTTATTACAAAAGCTGAGTCAATATCGGGTCGTATAGATTACGTCACCGAAGCAGGAAAAGTAGTATCAACAAAATATTTTTCAGTGAATGGTGTGCTTCGTTCAACCATTCAATACATATACAATAACAAGGGACAGTTAAAGGAATGGATCGAGCAGATCAACAATCCTCATACAAATGAACCGGTTGAATCGAAGCAGATTTACGAATACCATCCTGATGGTAATGTAAAGCGAATTGAACATTTCTATCGCCTCAGTTTAACAGATCCGTTCACGTCCATGGGCGGAACGCTGTATGATCGTTACGACCGTTACCGAAATCCGGAATTGTTGTTTGGTACACCGTTGTATTTGCCGGGCGTGTTTGTAGCAATCAATAATCCGGGACGCATTCAGCATTTTACTCCCGGCGGAGCGGTACATCAAATTAATTTACTGGAGTATACTTATTATGCAGATGGAATGATCGCTACCAAAAAGTCATCATTGAGTAACAGTTCCGTTTCGATTTTATACACGTACAGTTATTAACTGTTAAACTTTATTCTATTTTGATCTTGATGCAACGGAGTGTAGTCGAAAGTTGTATTCAAGAAGAAAACACAATCTATGCAATACGCTTACACCACGATCGCTTTTGTTATTTTGTTTGTCAGTTCCTGTAAGAAGCCGACAACGCAGCCAGAGCAATCATTCAAACAAGTCACAAAAATTTCTTCATCGCCAACTGATTTCCGTTCGTTTACGTATGATGCGAATAAACGTTTGACAAATCATACGATTCAGTTTGTGAACGGAAACGACGTTTCGATGATGTCGGTGAATTACTTTTATATCGATGGCATCATCAGTACTTCTTCATCACAGGGCGGTTCAATATTTTATGAAACGGAAGGCAGCCAGGTGAAAGTTGTGAGAAGTTTCCGGCCAATGGGAAGTGCGATCTCAACGCTTTACTACACGTATAACAGCAATGGACAATTAATTGAATGGAGAGAGAAGTTTGGTCAGCCGCAAATTGATGAGCCAAAAGAATCGAAACAAACTTTTGAGTATTACGCAGACGGAAATCTGAAACGGATGCTCTATTATTTAAAGATGACAAACGACGGGCCTTTCACTTTAAGCGGAAGCACAGTGTATGATCAATACGATCAGTTCAAAAATCCGGAGATCTCGTTTTTGGGAACGATCTATTTGCCTTCGGTTGTATTCCAAAAGAATAATGCCCGCAGGGTAAGATATTATGCAGCTAACGGAGAAAATTATCAAACTATTACCTTCAATTTCACCTATGATGCAGATGGATATCCTGCAACAAAACTGTATAAAGACGACAGAAGTACAGTGCCCATTCTTTTTACGTACAGTTATCAATAAAATTCAATCGTTTCAGCAGTAGTTGGTTTAGAAGGGGATCTTGCAAAAGGTCCCTTTTCACATATTCATGTGGTTGAAAATGCATTATTGCACCGGTATATTTGGTACATGAAACAAACCTTCATCATCTTACTTTTTCTTACACAAAAAGTAATTGCTCAGTCACCTTCACAGGTAAAATTGAAAATTGACAGCCTCATGCAATTGTATGTGGATACAAAACAGTTTTCAGGAAATGTATTGGTGGCAAAAGGAACCGATGTGTTTTATTTGAAATCCTTCGGGTATGCCAACCGGGAAGAAAAAATTGAGAATCGTGCCGGCACCAATTTCAATATTGCTTCCATGGGTAAAACGTTTACCGCCACACTTATTATGCAGTTGGTGCAGGAAGGAAAAATATCAATCGATCAAACGCTGTCTTCCATTCTGCCCGAGTACAAGGTGAAGAAAGCCGATAGTATTACCGTTCGGCATCTGCTTACCCATACCTCTGGTGTTGGTAATTATATGATGCATGTAAATTTTGAAGCAGAGCGTCATCAGCTAAAATCGTTGAATGATGTAATGCCGTTTGTAGTGGCAATGGAGCCAACGTTGGATTATGTCGGGCAGCGTCATGATTATTCCAATTCTGGATTTATATTGTTGGGGAGGATCATCGAGAAAATTACGGGTAGGTCTTACATGCAAAATATGGAAGAACGCATTTTTAAGCCTTCTGCTATTAAACAATCCTATATACATTACCCGGCAACGTTCTTTGCGCCAAAAGAGGCGACGCCTTATTTGGCATACACAGCAAAAACATTTGTGAATGCAGCAGCAGAAGAATTTCCGGCTTTTTCTGATGGCGGCATGCAATCAAATGTGCTTGATTTGTATTACTTCGCCAATGCATTACTGCAAGGGAAGTTGCTGTCACCTGCCATGCGTGACAGTATGTGGAGTGGAAAAGTAGAAACAGGCAGGGCGGGGAAATACAGTTTTGGATGGGAAGATGAACAAACCGATTATGATAAAAGAGTATTTAGTCATAGCGGTGGTGGAAAAGGCTTTTCATCTGATCTTAAAATCGTAAAAGAAGATGGATACATTGTTATTGTATTGATCAACAACCGTGTAAATCCTCGTGAAGTAACGCACAATATTTTACGCATTCTGTACGGAAAAGAAATTCGGAAGCCTGAAAAATATCTTGAGAATGTATTAATGGAAGTAACTGAACAGAAGGGCTTTGACTATGTGCGTAAAAATTACAAATCCATCATTAAAGAAAGAGGGTTTGATAAAACGCCTAACCCCTGGGTGTATATCATGTACTCCGATATGTTTGAAACCTTGAAGGATTTTGATAAAGCCTTTGAAGTAATGGAAATGGGACGGGAAGAATTTCCAAAGGAAACATCCATGTATAATGTAACCGGTCAATTGTATGCCAACCAAAAAAAGTACAAGGAAGCGGCCGAATGGTTCCAGAAAGCATTGGCGATTGATCCGAAAGATGGCTTTGCCACAATGATGATGAGTAATATTAAAAGTAAATTATAATGTCCCGTGATCGTATGGCAAGAAAAGTGATCGTTTATATTGCTGCAAGTGTGGACGGTTTTATAGCAGGCCCTGATGGTGATCTTTCTTTTTTATCAAGTGTGGAAAAGGAAGGAGAAGATTATGGCTATGCAGCTTTTGTTGAAACGGTTGATACGGTGATCGTGGGCAAGAATACGTACGATAAAGTATTGTCGATGGGATATGCCTTTCCACATGCAAACAAAGAATCCTATATCATTACAAGAACGGAGCGGGCAACAGAGGGAACAACTGTTTTTTATACAGGCGATGTAGCAGAGTTGGTACGGAAGCTGAAGACAAAAGAAGAGCAAAATATATTTGTGGACGGTGGTGCTTACGTGGTCAATCAACTTTTGCAGCAGCAGTTGATCGATGAAATTTATCTCTCGATCATTCCTGTGCTACTCGGGGGTGGCATTGCCTTGTTCAAGCAGGAAAATCCAATGCAACAGTTGAAATTGCAATCTGCAAAACACTTTGATACAGGCCTTGTTCAATTGCATTATTTGTTTCCAAAAGCAGACCAGTGATCTTGCTACGTTGCAAATTTTCACATGTTCATGTGGTGAAATGATGCCGGCAGCAGCGATATATTTGATGAAAACCTTGTCATGAAGCAGATCGCATATTTCCTCCTCTTTCTTCTCGGAGTAACAACAGCCAATGCGCAAATCAGCAAACAACAGAAGTCGGAAGCAATTGACAGTGTGGTGAAGCTGATGAACGAACGCTATATTTTCCCTGAAACGGCGAAACAAATTGAACTGCATCTCCGCAAACAGCATTCAAAAAAAGTGTATGACACGATAAGCAACGGCGATGTATTTGCTGCTGCACTTACAACCGATATACGTAGTATCTGCAACGATAAGCATGTTACTATACGCTATTCGGCACAAGCACAATCAGTAGACCGCACAAGTTTCATGACTATATCTGATGAAGAGCGAAATGGTTACAGCGAATGGTTACGATTGGAAAACTATGGTGTGCGAAAGATCGATATACTAAAAGGGAATATCGGCTACATCGATTTTAAATTTCTTTGCGGAACAGAATATGCCGGTGATTTTTATGCAGCAATGATGAATTATATCAATCACACCGACGCACTCATCATCGACTTCCGGAAATGCGGTGGTGCGATGAGCGATAATGTGATCTCTTTTCTTTGCAGTTACTTCTTTGCCGATAAAACACACCTGAATGATCTGTACTGGAGAGAACGAAATTTTATACAGCAAACATGGACACAGGTTGTAGTGCCAGGCAAAAAATATTTGAACAAACCAATTTATGTGTTGACGAGTGGCGGTACATTTTCCGGTGCGGAAGAAATGGCGTACGATCTCAAGAATTTAAAACGTGCAACCATTATTGGCGAAGTAACCGGTGGTGGCGCCAACCCGGGCGGAAATGTTGCGGTTACCCCGCACTTCAGTATGTTTTTACCGGTGGGGAAAGCAATCAACCCCATTACCAAAACAAATTGGGAAGGGGTAGGTGTACAACCGGATAGTGTTACAAGTTCTAAGATGGCGTTGAACAAAGCGCATATAACAGCGATGAATCATGGAATTAGCAACACAAAGAATCCATTGTGGAAGGAAGAGTTGAAACGATTAGTTGCAGAAGTGGAAAGTGATGTGCCGGTATTGGTGAATGTTGAATTCAGACTGAAAGGTTTTACGAATGCAAAGCAAGTATCGGTTGCAGGAAGTTTTAATGATTGGTCACCATCCTCTACGAAACTGAAAAGGGAAGGAGATGAGTGGATCGTACAAACTGTTGCAGAGCCGGGTAAGCATATGTACAAGTTTGTTGTAGATGGTAACTGGATACTCGATCCTGCCAATAAAGAAACCGGCAATGAAAACGGGCATATGAATTCGGTGATCGTCGTAAAGTAATATCACTTCAATTTTTGCCGGGGCACTTTGTTATTGATCAATGAAGAAGTGGATTGAATCTGTATGTGAGTGAAATGTTAATCACATGTTCATGTGACGACATAAACTGATACGATCGTTTACTTTCAGTTGAATTATCAAAACCTTATACGATGCAAAAAGTAATCTTATCATCATTTCTTCTTTTATTGTTGTTTGCCGCATGCACAAAGTCCGGTGTCAGAGAATTTGAACCGCCCGTTTCAAAGACGATTGAATTTCGATTGTCACAGGCCTCCGACTATTCGGGTTCAGTTTACGATGGAGTTCAGGCCGAGGTTACTTTGTCTGTAAGCATACAATCGGACGTGCTTCCTGCACTGCTGATTTTATGGGATACAATTATTCCTTATCAAAGTTTACGTGTTTATCCCGGTTCCCAAACGCCTCTGATCATTAATAAACAATTCAATGGTATTATAGAAAGTAAAGAAACAGTTCGCTACAGCAAAGTAATTCGTTACAGAGATGCGTTGAATCAAATCTCCATGACTGCTTTTGGTGAAGATATTCCTGCTTCAGTAAACAGCAAATCTGTACCGGTTGATTTATAAATGTTCATTTTTTTGTTTAGAAAAACAAATCACATGTTTATGCGATTGATGAGCATTTTACAAATTGCATCTTTGCATAAGTCATAATTAATAGAAGATTTACAGTTGCTGACCTTTCACCTGAGACCTGTTCAACAGGTCTTTTTTTATTTCACATATTTATGCGGTTGTAGTGCAACGTTAGTAGATTGACATTTGTCAAGTCAATAATCATTAAACCTTATCATTATTATGAAGTTCAATTTCAAATCAGCAACACTGCTGCTCGGGCTTATTGTAAGCACCACATTTATTTTCAGCTCATGTAAAAAAACGAACGATGAGCCGGAACAAAGTACACGGATCAAAACGGTTGTGTCGCCCGACAACGAGGTAACGTTTACGTACAATCCAAACGGCACCATTAAAACAGCGGCGGTAAAAAACAGTTTTTCTACATCGGGTGATCTGATCACTTATCAGTTATCGTATAATGCGGCGGGTAAGATCAGTGAGATTACATCCGATGAAGATGTGCGGATAGTACCCATCTACACAAACGGTGTTTTGGCCGAAGCTTCCTTTGAAACGATCAATGGTATTGAGTTGTTTGTTACAACATACGAATACCAGAACGGAAATCTTGTAACAGCTGAAATTGAAACAGCATCAGGCCAGGCATGGACAAAATTTATGTTCCAGTACAATGCTGCCGGAAATGTTACAAAAACAGAAACCTTCCTTGCAAACCCGTTGCAGGGCAATCAACTTGAATTTGCAGGTTCTATCGCATACACCTATGATGCGAAGATCAATCCTCTCCATCCTGCAAAAGAGCTGATGCATTTATTGTGGATACCATCGTCTCCCAATAATGCACTTAATGAAATTCACAAAGACAGTAACAACGAACTGGAAGAAACTGTGAATTATACCTATCAGTACAATAAGAATAATACGCCGAAGTCGGCGGTAATGCAATCCACTGTTGTGGGTGAACAACCGGTGAATACAAATTTGACATTTACCTATTTCTAAACTGAATGATGAACACAACCAACATGTGAATATAATGTTGGTGTAAAGTTTTCGAAAGTAATATCGATTTCAAGCATACATGCAGTTGGTTTCCGCCCGGGTATTCTTGCCCGGGTTATTTATTTACTGAACTCAACAGAAACAACTGATGCATTCTTTAACACATACCTTGCGGATTGCGACGCAAACGAACTGCCGTAATAAAACTCAGCTTTTCGTTTCTTCCCGTTTTGCAATGTAAGCGTAGCGGTATATGTATTTGCAGGAATGATTTCAGCAGCCGAAGTTTGTTTTAACTGAAAGAATTGCATAGCAGCACCGTTCTGTGATGCAAGTATACCAACTGATCCAGCAAATGGAAACTGCAGCAAAGCTTTTGTGTTCCCCGGCAAGTAAATACCACTTTGTAAAATCGATCGAGGAGTAAAGTTGCCGGTACCATCGCCGTGCAATAACAAACTGTTAGATGCATCCATGCGGCCCATGTAAGGATGCATATTATATTCATTTCCGCTGAGTAAAATATCAGGATTGCCATCTGCGTTGTAATCGTCCACAACAATTCCATACACAGGGCTCCATTGTGCTGCTGCAGGAAGTGCATGTAAAACAAATTCAAAGTTTCCTTTGTTCTCGATCCATACCGAATGAAACTCCGATGCAGCTAAATTTATTTCTCCTTCACGATTGAATGGTTGCAACAGTTGGTCGATATCGGTTTTTGCATATGCAGCAAACTGTGGGAATTGTTTTTTGATAGATGGGATTTCTTCTGCCAGTTGATCACGGTATGCAACAGGAAATGCTTTCATGGTTGATTGCATGGTTGAAGGTTTCCATGTGCTGAGAATAAGATCCCAGCGTTGATTGCCATCATAATCATTGGCAAATACCTGTACAGGTTGTTCCTTCGTTCCGTTGTAATAACCGTTGGTTCCAAAATTGCCAACAACGTAATCCATATCACCATCGTTGTCAAGATCGGCAGAAGTAATACTGTTCCACCAACCGGTTGCTGCATCTGTTGCAGTTGGCTGTTGTACAAATTTCCCCTTTTCATTTTTGAAAACATGAATACCCATCCATTTGCCGGTTACAAGAATATCGGCATCGCCATCATTGTCAACATCACTGAAAATTGCATCGCTGATGAGGCCAATGCTTGCAAATCCGGGGATCACTTCGTTTGTAACAACAGTAAATTTGATCTGTCCATCTTTTGTATCATTACGTAACAGCGTACTAACTTCTGCTTTTGGATATTCACCTGGAACAGTTGAGCCGCAAATCAACAGATCAATATCTCCATCCTTATCATAATCGGCTGCTTTTACAGTAGCCTTGTTATTATACAGTGCAGGAATTGCAGTACTGTCGAAACTGAAATTTCCCATTCCATCATTCCGGTAAAAACGATCAGCATACCCTTTATCTCCTTTCGGTAGCTGAGCGCCGCCGGTTGCAATGTAGAGGTCAACATCGCCATCATTATCTGCATCAAACAAACAAAGGGCTGCATCGTCAGTAAGTTGCGTATGATTCGAAAGAAAATTCTTTGAAGTAAATGTTTGATTGCTTTGTTGGAAATAAAGCATGGCCGGTTGCGGAGCAGTGCCTCCTGTTATAATATCGATCAACCCATCACCATTTACATCGGCGCTGGCAAGCGCAGGACCGTATTGCGAAAATTTATGTGGCAGTTGACGTTGTTTGTTGAAATCAACAAAGTCATCTTCTTTGTGTTGGATATTTAAACCAACAGCACTGCTGCGATTGGTAAATAAATTAGCTGTGGCAGTTTTTGCCTGTTGCTCTGTATTTACAGTTGCTGCAATTGACTGACTGATGAGTATTGTTTGGTTGGCGACAACATCGTTCAACACTTCTTTTTTGCCATCGGGCCAATACACAACAATTGAATCTACTTTATCAACACTATCCAAACCAAAGTGCATGATATTTTCAACACTACTCATATAACCGTGATAAGGTGTGTGTTCACCCATTTGCTGTCCGCCTTTGTAATAAAGATGAGCAATTGTTCCGATGCCATTGATATTGGAGGTGTCGCCACGAAAGCGAATGCGGAGATAATTATTTTTTTGTTTGGATTCGTTTAATGTGTTTTCCAGCAAAGTAGCTTCCATATTGCTGTTGTTGATCACTACATCCAGATCACCATCTGTATCAAAGTCCGCATAGGCAATACCGGCAGAAAACGTTGGAATGTTCCAGCCCCAATCAGTTGTTTTATTCGTGAACGTAAGGTTGCGGTTATTCTGAAAAATGTAATTGCTGATTTGAACGGGTGGTAATTTTTGCAACAGCTCATTCAAACCTGTTTGTTGATTTTGTTCACGGTAGGCAATAAAGTCGAGATCGGTAATATCTTTCGGCAATCCGTTCGTGGTCATCAGATCTTTATAGCCATCATTGTCTGCGTCGATCAACAAAGCAGCCCAGCTCCAATCCGTAAACGGAATGCCGCTGAAATAAGCCAGCTCACTGAATACGGGTGCGCCGATCGAATCGTTTTCTAATATTCTTTGTCCTTGGTTTACCTGTAATGTATTGCGTACGGTTTGATAAGGAAAATTGAATTGCGCCGAATACAGATACCAGTTATAATCAACAGGACTCATCATCATTTTTTGCCTGTAATTGTCTTCAGGCATCATATCCATTTCAACCAAATCAACAAGTCCATCGTTATTAATATCACCTGCATCATTTCCCATCGCATTTAAACTGCCGTGTTTAAAATATTCACTGTTTCGGTTGCTGAATGTGCCGTTTTTATTGTTGATGTATAAAATGTTTCCACTCAAATAATCATTGCTGATGTAAATATCTTTCCAGCCATCACGGTTAATATCGAGGATGTTGATACCGAGTCCGTTTCCTTCCCAGGTAATGCCTGCTGCTTTTGTTACCTCGGTAAATACTGGATGTTGCAGACTGTCGCTCCAGTCATTACGGTATAATTTGTCGTTGGTAAAACCGGTGCCGTCATTTTTTATTTTTCGGAACGTGCTTGGATACTCATTGGTTAAATCATTTACAACAAGATATGCATCCAGATCACCATCGTTATCATAATCAAAAAATGTAGCCATATGTGTGCTTACTGTATCAATCAATCCATACGAAGCAGCACTTTCCCGAAAGCGTGGTGTGTTGATGGCCTGATCGACACCTGTATTGATATAGAGCAGATCTTTTTTCAGTTCAGCATTTTGCCATGCAGCGGCACACACATAAATATCCAACAGCCCATCGTTGTTAATATCAACTATGGTAGCGCCACGGCTCCATTTCCCGGCACCGTTTACTCCCGCATGTTCTGTTACATCTTCAAACTTCATATTGCCCCGGTTCATATATAAACGGTTGGTTGTAAGCGAAGCAGTAAAATAAATATCCGGCAGCCCATCGTTATTAAAATCGCCAATACCAACACCACCACCGTTGTAGAGGTATTGATAGTTGATCATATTCAATTGCTCATTTTCTTTGATCTCGTTGTTGAACGTGAGCCCGCTGGCAGCACTTTTTATTTCACGAAAAAGAGGGGCTTCTTTTTTTTTATTGCAAGAGGATAAGAGCAGCAGTACCGCAAGCAGGGAAAGCAGTTGTTTCATCTCATTTGTTTGGTTCCCGAAAATAAGATAAAATAACAGCTTCTGACATTCCTGTTGAGAAGCGACGTTTGTGTAAATCAACGTCGGGCTACCTGTGGTTTGTTTGCTTTTTGCGTATTGTAAAACAGGAGCAACCCCGAAAACATTATAACGGCCGCTCCTAACAGTAATTCATTTCCGTAAGGGAAATGGCTGTAAGAGATCGCAGTAATGCCTTGGCCCATGAGCAGCACTTCGTTCAGAATCATAGCGCTGATAAATAACCATAGCCCGATCGCTGCTGTTTTATTTTGCAGTACTAATAATTTATGCTGAATGAGATAGCCAAGAATAAACAGGCTTACAAAGCCGAGTAGCACTAAGTGGAGAAAACCAATAATGATCGGCCGGATGCCAAATGCAAATTTGTTTAATTCAGGAATGGCCGAAAATGCCTGTAAAATAATTTTTAAAGTAAAGGCGGATGCTGAAAACAACCAGATCCAATTTACAAAGCGGTGCAGGTGTTGGCTGAGTTGGTTTTTGAGTTGGAGAAACAAACGAATGAATATGACCAATCCAATGAGTTGTACAAACGCTGCTGCCGTGCCAGCTGTAAACATCCATTGCGGCAACCGCATCCACATCATCGATAGAAACCAGGCAGGAATGAGCGACACAACCAATGCTATAAAGAAATAATGACTGCTGCGTATGAGTGATGCGTTCATCCACTGTTTTACCTGGTTAAAGAAAAGCGCAAAAATGGTAAACAGAAACCATCCATTGTATTGAAAGTGCAGATAGAAATACACCGATCCGAAATACCAGTTTTGCTGTACCGTTTTTGTTGCCATTAAATAAGCAAGTGTAAATGTGCCGGCAGCAGATACCACATTGCAAAGTAATGCTGCATAGATCCATTTTTTCTCAATGCTCAAGTGTGTACTTGTACGGATGATCTTCCAGGCAACAATAACAAACCAAAATGAAACAAGAATCGATAAAGTTGAAAAGGCAATGGAAATGGGAGCGTAGCCCATAAACGGGAAGCTCAGTAACATTCCGTAGCTGCTCACTTGTTGCGATTGCAGGATCGGATTGAACTGATGTTGCTGCTGAATTGTTGGCTTTAGTACAGAAATAATACAAACAAATAATGCCAGCGTAACCCATCCTGCAAATGCAAAATGAGAATGGGCATGCAGCAGATGCTTATGATCTACCAGTGGTAGTGGATAAAGAATTTTATAACGAAGCAATACACCTACCAGTGCAAGGACTACAAAATTAAATAAAGCCCATCTCGACCATTTTTGCGTGAAACTCATGCGGAAAGAAGTTTGTTAAAGGAATTAAGAATAGGTAAAAGGTTTTATGATTTCAATCACATCAGCAAAACACTTTACCTCTTTCAATTTTCAGCTCCCCTTTTTTCTGCAGTTCACGAATGGAACGGATCACTGTTTCTACCCGCAGCCCGGTCATATCTGCGATCTGTTGTCGGGTAAGGTCAACTTTCAGCAAGCCATCTTCAAGCAACATTCTGTTTTTCTTATACTCCTGCAGCAATGTGCTTACACGATGCAGTGGTCCGTACGATGAAATTTCTTTGGATATAAGCGATTTAAAACGAAGCCGTTTTGCCAGCAGTTTGGTAAAGCAATAATGTACTTCAAAATTTTCTTTCAATAGCTGAAGAAAATTCTCTTTACGTAAACGTATTACAACCGATGCTTCATCCGCTTCTGCACTGGCCGGGTAAGTTCCTTCATCAAACAAAGGAGGTTCGCCAAAGCTTTCACCTGCTTCAAAAAAACCTTGTATGAACTCTTTCCCATCTTCATTACAATTACACATTTTAATTTTTCCTTTCACCACCTGGTAATAAAAATGTGCCCGGTCATCTTCACAAAAAAGTACCTGACCTTTCTCTAATTCATGAAAAGTAGCTCCCCAGGCAAGGAGAAGATCCACATCAATAATACAGGTATCCAATGTTTGCATGATGCTGCAAGTTAAACTGTCTGTATGGTCGTGTTCTTGATCAGGAACAAGAAATAAGCTGACCATGGTCAGTTTAATTCGCTCAACTATTTGCCTTTTTTGCAGCTCCTTATGCGAGCCGGAAAACTTAGTAACAGAAAATCCTTTTATGACTTGAATCATAAAGTGCTCTTTATTCTCATAGTAATCTTGTGTTGTCTATTAAAAAAATAAATTATTCTGTATGAAAAAAGTTCTTATTCTGCTAAGTTTCATTGGTTTCGTCTACGCATGTGGCAACCAATCATCAACCGAAAGTACCGGTAGTGATGCAACTACCACAACAAAAACTGATAACGGCAATCCTTCCTACGATCCTGATCGTGGTGCCGGTAAATTCACTAATGTAGATGTAAAGCCTGAACTGGATAAAGTGATGGCGGAAGCCGGTTTGAAAGTGTATGATGTGAAATGCGGCAGTTGCCATAAACTCACCGATGAGAAATTGGTTGGTCCGGGTTGGAAAGGAGTAACTACACGTCACAAGCCTGAGTGGATCATGAACTTTGTAACCAATGTAGATGAGATGCTGGATAAAGATCCAAAGGCTATGGCGCAGTTAGAGCTTTGTCTTGTACGTATGCCCAATCAAAATTTGAGTGATGATGAAGCACGCCATGTATATGAATTTATGCGCAAGAATGATGGCGTAAAATAAGTTAGCAATTCCTGCGAAAAGCTAAGAGAAAAAATTTAACCCTTAATACAACATATATGAACAAGGCAAAATTGATGATTGCATTGCTGGTAACGATTGCCGCTTTGCAATTCACATCCTGTAAACCAAAAGGCGCTAAAGGCGCAGTTGCTACCGGCAATGCAGAAAAAGCATACGTAGCACCTGGCAAATACGATGAATTTTACAATTTCGTTTCCGGTGGTTTCAGCGGGCAAATGAGCGTGTACGGTTTACCCAGCGGACGTTTGTTCCGTGTAATTCCTGTATTCTCTGTAGATCCTGAAAAAGGATACGGTTATAGTGAAGAATCAAAACCAATGCTGATGACATCAAATGGTTTTGTACCATGGGATGATCTGCATCATATTTCTTTCTCCCAAACAAATGGTGAAATAGATGGACGTTGGACATTTGGTAATGGCAACAACACACCACGTGTTGCAAGGATCGATAACAAAACTTTCCGTACTGCGGAGATCATTGAAATTCCAAACAGCGCAGGCAATCACTCATCACCTTTCATCACTGAAAATTCAGAGTATCTCGTAGCAGGTACACGTTTCAGTGTTCCGATCGGTGATAATACCGATGTTCCTATTTCATCTTACAAACAAAATTTCAAAGGTGTGATCAGTTTCATCAGTATAGGGAAGGAACATGGTGAAATGGATATCGCTTTCCAATTATTATTACCCGGTGTAAACTTTGATTTGAGTCGTGCAGGTAAAGGACCCAGCCATGGTTGGTTCTTCTTTAGTTGTTACAACAGTGAGCAGGCAAACACCTTGTTAGAAGTAAATGCATCACAACGTGATAAAGATTTTATTCTGGCAGTGAACTGGAAAAAAGCAGAAGAATATCTGAAAGCAGGTAAAGGTGTAAAAAAGCAAGTGCGTTATGCACACAATGTGTGGGATGAAAAAACGCATTCAGCAAAGCATGAGATCAGAACTGAAGTAACTGTACTTGATCCTGCCATTCTAAAAGATATCTGCTATTTCATTCCTTGTCCCAAATCACCACATGGTTGCGATACTGATCCAACAGGTGAATACATTGTAGGCAGTGGTAAGCTGGCGGCTATCATTCCGGTGTTCTCGTTCACAAAAATTCAAAAAGCAATTGCTGATAAAACGTATGATGGTGAATATGGTGGCATTCCTGTAATTAAATATGAAGCTGCTTTACATGGTGAAGTTAAAAAACCAGGTCTTGGTCCATTGCATACAGAGTTTGATGATAAGGGGAATGCTTACACTTCATTCTTTGTAAGTAGTGAAATTGTAAAGTGGAATGTAAAAAGTCTGGAAGTGCTTGATCGTGTACCTACTTATTATTCGATCGGTCACCTTTCAATTCCCGGTGGCGATACAAGAAAGCCTTGGGGTAAATATGTTGTTGCATATAACAAGATCACAAAAGATCGTTATCTGCCAACAGGACCTGAGTTAACACAAAGTGCGCAGATATTCGACATCAGTGGCGATAAAATGCAATTGATCCTCGATTTTCCAACCATTGGTGAACCACACTATGCAGGTTCAATGCCTGCCTCATTGATCAAAGACAAGAGTGTAAAAATTTATAAGATCGATGAGAACCAGCATCCATACGTTGCGAAAGGTGAAAAGGAATCGAAAGTAGTACGTGAAGGAAATAAAATTCATGTGTACATGACATCGATCCGCTCACATTTTGCACCGGATAATATTGAAGGTGTTAAGTTAGGCGATGAGGTTTATTTCCATGTTACAAATCTTGAGCAGGATTGGGATGTGCCACACGGTTTTGCTATCAAAGGTGCACTCAATGCAGAATTGCTGATCATGCCGGGCGAAACACAAACATTAAAATGGGTTCCTGAAAAAACAGGTGTTTATCCATTCTACTGTACCGATTTCTGTAGTGCATTGCACCAGGAGATGCAAGGTTACCTGCGTGTATCACCCGCAGGAAGTAATGTGCCGCTTACATTCAGTTTAGGTAAGCAAGGAACAGAGGCAGCAGAAACGCCTCCGGCTAAATAAAGTTGAGGATAATTATCATGTACAGGCCTGTGATCCACAACAGGAAATCAGGCCTGTATTTTTTTAGATCAAAAGATGAAACCAATGAACAAGCCATTATCACCAATAGCCCGGATGTTATCGTTAATCTGCGGGATCATTTTAATCGTTGTCATTTTTGTTCCGATGTGGCGCATTGATCTTACAGCTCCGCAATATCCGGAAGGATTGGTGCTCAAGATCCATGCAAATAAACTATCGGGTGATGTGGATGTGATCAATGGATTGAACCATTACATTGGTATGCGCAAATTGGTGGAGTCTGATTTTATAGAGTTTACGATTCTCCCTTATCTCATTGGATTTTTTGCATTGATGGGTATCATTACCTACTTCGTCAACCGTCGCTGGATGTTGTACACGTTCGGAACGTTGTACATTCTCTTCGGCATCATTGCCATGTATGATTTTTACAGATGGGAATATGATTATGGACACAACCTTGATCCAACAGCAGCGATCATTGTTCCGGGTATGGCCTATCAACCACCGTTGATTGGATTTAAACAGTTATTGAATTTTGGTGCGTATTCGTTTCCTGATGTAGGTGGTTATATTTTTATCGGCGTAGGATTGATCCTGGTGATTTTATTCATTAAAGAGTGGAGAACAAAACCAACGTTTACAGTTGTGGTAACAGCATTGTTGTTGATGTTTGGCGTGCAGGGTTGTTCATCGGGTCCGGAGCCGATCCGTTTTGGAAAAGACGCCTGTCATTTTTGTAAGATGATCATTACCGATCAGCGCTTTGGTGCTGAGTTGATAACTGATAAACAGAAGATCTACAAGTTTGATGATACGCATTGTGTTGTATCGTTTTTAAAATCAGGCGATGTGTCGAAAACAGCCATTGCCGATATCTACCTGATCGATTATTCGCAACAGGGACAGTTTGTAAAAGCAACGGAAAGTTTTTTATTCCAAAGCGATGCGTTGCGAAGCCCGATGGGTGGAAATGTTGCTGCCTTTACAGTAGAAGACAGTCTGTTGAAATTTAAACAGGAACTCAACGGAACTGCCGTAAGCTGGAATGAGTTGATCCAATAATGAAACCATACGTTACCATATTATTTTTATTTGTTGTGCTCGCAGCAAACGCAACAACCTTGCAGGTTGGTCCGTCAAAAACGTATAGAACCATTAGGCAGGCAATCGGCAAAGCAAGCGATGGTGATACGATTTTGATCTATGCAGGTGTTTACAAAGAAGGACAAATTATTATTGAAAAAAAACTTGCGATAAGAGGTATCGGGTACCCGGTGCTCGATGGCGAACGTAAATACGAGATCATCACGATCCGTAAGAACGGAGTAGTGGTGGAAGGATTATTATTGAGAAATTCGGGACGTAGCAGTTACAATGATATTGCAGCATTGCGGATCGCAGAGAGCCGACATGTAATTGTTCGGAACAATCAAATTGAAAATAGTTTTTTCGGTATTTATTCGCAACATGCAACGGCATGTACCATCATTGGAAATAAACTTCGTTCCGATGCCAAAGATGAAATTTCTTCCGGCAACGGAATTCATTGCTGGAAAAGTGACAGCATGTTGATTGTTGGCAACAGTATTACCGGTCACAGAGATGGCATCTACTTTGAGTTTGTAACCAACTCGCAGATCAAACAAAACCTCAGCACGCAGAATGTGCGGTATGGATTACATTTTATGTTTTCGAATACCAATGCTTATATCTCCAATACATTTCAAAATAACGGGGCAGGTGTAGCAGTGATGTATTCAAAAGGCATCAGCATGTACAACAATACATTTTCTGATAACTGGGGTACAGCTGCCTACGGCATCCTGATGAAAGATATTACGGATAGTGATGTGCAGGGAAATCAGTTTCTGCGTAACACAGTTGCTGTGATGATGGAAGGCAGTAACCGCATTAACCTTATCAAAAATACATTTGAGCAGAATGGCTGGGCACTGAAGATTCAGGCAAGCTGTATGGAAAATAAAATTGCACAAAATAATTTCAAGGCCAACTCTTTTGATGTTGCCACCAATGGCGAACTGATGTTGAATAAGTTTCAACGCAACTATTGGGATAAATATGAAGGCTACGATTTAAACCGTAATGGAATTGGCGATGTGCCTTTTCGTCCGGTGAGTATGTATGCCATGATCAGCGAACGAAACAGCTCCAGCATGATGCTCTACCGCAGTTTCATTGTTGGTCTGTTGGATAAAGCAGAACGGATGTTGCCCGTGTTAACACCGGTGGATTTAAAAGATGATGAACCCTCTATGAAACCAATCAAATTCTGAAGACATGATCATCGCCAATAACGTAACAAAAACATTCGGCAAACTAAAAGCTCTCGATAATGTGAGTGTGAATTGCTTGCGTGGACAAACCATTGCACTCATTGGTCCGAATGGAAGTGGAAAAACCACACTCATCAAATCAATACTGGGTATGGTGGTGCCCGATAGTGGCTTTATTACATTCGATCAGGATAATATTCTGCATACATGGAATTACAGGGAACGAATTGGTTATATGCCGCAGATCGGACGTTATCCGGAGAACATGAGTATTGCACAGGTTTTTTCGATGATGCGGGATATCCGTAAAAATGTAACAACAACGGATGAAGAATTGATCGCCGCATTTGGACTGGAAGAATTGATGCAGAAAAAAATGCGTACGCTCAGCGGAGGTACACGCCAAAAGGTAAGTGCATCACTGGCATTTTTATTTAACCCCGATGTGTTGATCCTTGATGAACCAACCGCAGGACTTGATCCCGTTGCTTCTGAAATACTGAAACAAAAGATCATCAAAGAAAAACAAAAAGGGAAACTGATCCTCATTACATCGCATGTACTCAGTGAACTGGACGATGTGGTAAGTGAGATCATTTATATGCAGGAAGGGAAATTACAGTTTCACAAATCACTCCAGCAATTGCAGGAAGATACAGGGGAAACAAAACTGGCGAAAGCGATTGCTCAAATCATGAAATAGGCATAAAAATCAGCAAGCTAATTTATGCCAGTGGCGATGCTGATTTTTATGACTATACTAAGTGGCAATTAAGAAAATAAAAACGAACACTTGAAATAGAAATTATGCGTACCATTATCAAATATGTAGTGCTGGATCTCATCCGTAACCGGATCATCATGGCATACACTGTTTTTTTACTTGCTATGTCGCTCGGCATTTTTAATATGGATGCAAATTCCACCAAAGGCATTATGAGTTTAATGAACCTGGTGCTCATTTTTATTCCCCTTGTGAGTATTATTTTTTCAACCATCTATGTGTACAACTCATCGGAGTTTATTGAATTGCTGGTGGCGCAACCGTTAAAGCGAAAATCACTCTGGCTGAGTATTTATTTTGGACTTTCATTGTCGATGTTGCTGGCATTTTCAGTTGGCGTAGGTATTCCGGTAATGATCTACGATGGAACTTCAGCCGGTCTCACCCTTATTTTATCGGGTGTATTTCAAACACTCATCTTTACAGGTATTGCATTGTACGCTTCCGTAAGAACAAGAGATAAAGCAAAAGGCATTGGTGTGGCAGTATTGCTCTGGTTTTTCTTTACATTGATCTATGATGCAGTGGTATTGCTGTTGCTGTTTCAGTTCAGCGATTATCCCTTGGAAAAACCAATGATCGCACTCAGTATGCTCAATCCTGTTGATCTGTCAAGGATATTACTGTTACTCAAGCTCGATATCTCTGCATTAATGGGTTATACCGGTGCTGTGTTCAGTGAGTTTTTTGGTGGTGGAATGGGCATGTTGCTGTCTGGCTTTGTGTTGCTGCTGTGGACAGTGTTGCCGGTGTGGGCCTCGTTACGCAAATTTCAATCAAAGGATCTTTAAACAAATTGTATGCATAACGGAAATATCAGCGATCATGTTCATTTTGAAAAAACAACAAAGGCCGCACTTTATAAAGATGAGCGGTTGCATATACTGCTATTGAATCTTCCGGAAGGAGAGGAGTTGAAACCGCATGTGTCAAAAACAGATGCATATTGCATTGTGCAGAAAGGCGAATGTGAGTTCATGTTACGTGGCGTGGCGCACCGGTTAAAAAAAGGTGATCTGTTTTCGTTTAAAGCAAATGAACCACATTCGGTGAAAGCAATTACAGATTTCAGTATGTTAATTATAAAATAAACAACGATGAAAAAAGATATTGAGGTACGTGACGATGTAATACTGTTGGTGAATACATTTTACGATAAAGTAAAACCCGATGAAACCATTGGTTTCTTTTTCAATAAAGTAAAACAGGTTGATTGGGAAAAGCATCTGCCATTGATGTATGATTTCTGGCAGAATATTATTTTTCATACCGGTGGCTATACAGGTAATCCGATGCGTATTCACATGAACCTGCATAAACAAGCTCCGATGAAGAAAGAGCATTTCGATCGCTGGCTGCAGTTGTTTACAACAACAGTGGATGAATTATTTGAAGGCGAAAAAGCAGAACAAACAAAGCAACGGGCATTATCTATTGCTACAGTAATGCAGATCAATATTGCACAGTTGCCGCAACAGGAATCGATTTATTGATTGAATAATGATCATAATGAGAAAGGCATCCATTGGATGCCTTTTCTCGTATTGATCGTCGAGGGTTATTGAGCAGGAGGAAGTAAAACAGCATCGGTTACATAAATAATTCCGTTCGATGCAGGAACAGTTGCAATAATGTTGGCGCCATTCACGGTCATCTTTCCATCTTTATTACCGAGTGTTATGTTTTGTCCGTTTGCCATTCCGTATTTCATACCGTCACCCATCAGTGCATCTTTCAACACACCAACATATACATGGTATTCGAGAATGTCACGAAGCTTGTCTTTATTTTCCGGTTTCAGCAAATCATCCAGTGTGCCTTTTGGCAACAGATCGAATGCAGCATTGGTAGGAGCAAACACGGTAAACGGTCCGGCATTGCTCAATACATCCACATATGAAGCTGCTTGTAGTGCAGCAACCAATGTAGTGTGGTCTTTACTGCCAACGGCTACTTTCACCACATCTTTCTGCGAATCATCATCCTGTACCGCCGATTGGCCGGCAGCACTTACCGCAGCATCTGTTGTGCCGGCATCTTGTTGTTCGGTTGCTGAATTGCAGGAAATAGTGAGGGAAAGAATCCCGGCGGCCAGGAATGAAACGTACTTCATATAGTTTTGATTTTTTGTTAAACGAATCGTTTTAAAACCGGGTTGAAAGTAGAATTGTGTGCTTATTTTTTTTATGATTTAAATCATAACCGCACAACATTTCTGTAATTTGCATTGTTACACAAATAAAAGCTCATGGGTGTCCTCCGTCAAATGGCCGAATATTTATACTTGAAAAAGCCAGATCCCAATCAACAGAAATCGGACTGGATGAAATACATGCACGGCATCAACCGAATTTCTATTTTTGTATTTCTGTTTGCGATGCTGGTGATGTTGTTTCGCTGGGTAATTCTTCCGTTATTTAAATAAACGGGAAAACAGCAAGTGGTTTATTTTGTCTGTAGAAAATCAACGATCGCTTTTGCTGCTTTTGCTGATGCATGTCCGCCGGCTTGTAATTTCTCTTTCAATTGCTGATAGTGTTGTAATTGTTCTTCACGTTTGGAAGAGCCGGGTAAGATGTTGCTGAGTTCATTACCAAGATTCGACACATTCATTTCATGTTGAATTAATTCTTTCACCACTTCCTGATCCATGATGAGGTTAACCAACGAAATGTATTTGATGTTGATCAATCGTTTTGCGATCTGGTAACTGATCTCATTGCCTTTGTAGCAAACTACTTCAGGTACTGCAAACAACGCTGTTTCCAATGTAGCGGTGCCCGATGTTACCAATGCAGCAGTTGATTGTTGCAGCAAGGCATAGGTTTGATTATTTACATATGATACATTACTGAACGGCTGCAATAACTCATCGTAAAACGAAGCGTCTAATCCGGGTGCTTTTGCAACAATGAATTGGTAATCGGTAAATGCTTTGCTCACCTCCAGCATCACCGGTAGTTTTTTTAATATTTCCTGCTTGCGGCTGCCGGGTAATAATGCAATGATTTTTTTTGCGGTATCAATTTGTTTTCCGGGAGTTAGTGTAACCGGTTCATGTGTGGCACGCTCCACTTCTTCGATCAATGGATGACCAACATATTGTACTTCCCAATTCCATTTGTTTTTGTAATACTCTTTTTCGAATGGAAGTATCACCAGCATTTCATCAATGCATTGCTTCATCATCTTCACCCTGTTTTCTTTCCATGCCCATACCTGTGGTGAAATATAATAGATCACTTTGATATTATTTTCTTTTGCCCATTTGGCAATGCGTAAATTGAATCCCGGGTAATCGATCAATACCAATACATCAGGCTTATGTTCCAGAATATCTTCTTTGCAAAATGCAAGATTCTGAAAAATGGTGCGAAGGTTTGTGATCACTTCTACAAAACCCATAAATGCCAGATCACGGTAATGCTTTACCAATGTAGCACCGGCTGCCTGCATTTTTTCTCCACCCCAGCAACGGATATTTGCTGTAGCATCAAGCTTATGTAATTCTTTGATCAAATTACTACCGTGTAAATCGCCGCTTGCTTCTCCTGCTATAATGTAATAGTTCATGTGTTGATGGTGATAGTCCATAGTCGATGGCCCATGGATTGCAAAGATAATGTACTGAAACGGCTTGCTTGTTTCTGCGTTTTCAGGCTGATAACATTGTAATAACATTGCGGAAATGATGCTTGGGCGTCATACAAAATGTTTTCTGAAACCCTTTGCCAGCAAGGGTTTTAAGATTTTGTTCAGAAAGTTAAGGGCATAAAATGAACCGATTCTTGACTTGTGCAGGAATTTGCGGGGGCTTACTTTTGTATTGTCAATCAAGCAACACACTTGCTTTCATCCGTACCAACGATCTCCGGAAATCAATTGACAACACAGCTTGCTCCAAGCGATACTTGCCCCCAAACTTACTGCGATACTTGCCTGTAGAAAATGTAACAGTATTCGTAAAAATTTAAAACATAAGAAACATGAAACAGACAATGAAAAATGCAGTAATCGGTTTATTTACCTTTTTAGCAGTAACAACAGGATTCACCGCCTTCGCTAACAACAACAATGATTCAACTCCTGCAGCTGAATTAAAATTGATCGGACGTACAGACAATCAACCTGTATTCCAGCTCAACTTCAACAACAAGGAAATTGAAAAGTTTGTAGTAGTAGTGAAAGATGAGTTCGGAACCATCCTTCATCAGGAAGTGGTGAACGGAGTAAACATTACACGTAAATACCAGTTGAACACAGATGAACTGGACGGTGTAGGTGTCATCTTCGAAGTGATCAGCTCTAAAACATCAAAAATGGCTGTCTTCAACATCAAAAATAACACTCGTGTTATCGCTGAAACAGCAATTGTTAAAAATTAAGTAATAAAACAGAATACATAAAAGTCGTGTCAGGGTTGCTTTGAAAAAAGCAACCCTTTTTTGTTAAAAAATATGATACAGGTCATAGAAACCACGATAAAAATCATTCCTATCAATCGTTAGTATGCCTTATTTTTGCAGCAGAAATTTGGCATATGATACAAAAACCAATCTTCACATTACTTGCATTGGTAGTAGGATTGTTTTCCAATGCGCAGCTCAAAGTCCATGCATCCGGTAATCCACCCATGCATCCCGTCGACATTTCTGTATTTACCTTTGGCAAATCCTTGTTTTCTTCTTACCCGTTTCAACTGCAGAGCGAAGGAAAAATTACAGGCGAAACCTCCAACGGTGCACATTTTACAGGTATCGTAAAAAAAGGGAAGTTAAACGGTGCCTGGCAAAGTGCGTATGCCAACGGACAACCGATGGATCAGGGACAACTTGTAAAAGGTATTCCCAATGGCGAGTGGAAAGTATGGAACAGTGCCGGACAACTCATCGCTGTGCGTACTTACAATGCCGATCTGTTTCATCGCATCAAACGGGAAGTAAGTTTGAATCATCCAAAACTTTATACCTACGCTATCACCGCACGTTATAAAAAAGAAGGCAGAGATGCGGTAAAGTTTTTACACGCCGGCTCTTCGTTTATTCAACAACGCAAAATGCGGACGACCGATCTGCAGGAACTCGTATCGGCCAACAACAGCGATCCGGAACACTACCATCCTGTATTCAACGAATGTCTGCATCATGGTTTATACCTCAACTATTTTGATAACGGCATTACAAAAGATTCCGGTTATTATAAGAACGGATTACGTGATGGCGTGTGGATGCACCGTACAACAGATGGTGTGTGGAAAGGTGCTTATAAAAACGGCGAACGCATCAGCCAGTGGAAATTATACAATGAAGCCGGTAAACTCCGCTTGATCATTTTCTACAATCGAAATGGTGTGGAAGAAAGCAGGAAGAAAATTGCGTGAAGCGAACAGAATAGACAATTGACAATAGATAATAAGCAAAAGAGCATTCAAACCTGAATGCTCTTTTGCTTTAGTACTCCATCATTCGCATCAACAAATCAATTACGAATCAACGGTTACATAAAAAACTTTGCATACAGGATCATCAGTCCGTACATCACCGTCATTATAAAAATACCGATGGCTGTTTTATCACGCCGTCCGTTAATGAAGATGGTAAACAATACAATATTGGCAATAAGGCATAAGCTACCAACAGCCGTCAGCATTGCTTTTGTTTTAAAGAAATATTCTACAAACTCTCCAAACGTAATGGAAGGAGTTTTAATAAAGTAGTAGATCACGAGGCCAAGAATGGGAGCGAGGGCGCCCAGTACAATTCCAAAGGGCAGTTTGTCAAGTTTCAGCATCAGAATTTGAGTTTGGTTTCTAAATCCTCTTTTAATTGATAGTTGGTGAGGTCGAATTGAACGGGAACTACACTTACAAAATTGTGTTCCAGCGCCCAAACATCGGTATCTTTTCCTTTATCGAAGTTTTTAAATTCGCCGGTAAGCCAGTAATAGTTTTTTCCCGAAGGGTCTTTCCGCTCGTTGAAATCTTCCACATACTTGGCATACGCCTGCCGGCAAACCTTTACACCTTTGATCAGGCTCACATCTACATTCGGGAAGTTCACATTCAAACAAAAATGCTTATCCAGTTTTCGTTTCAGTAATTGCTCCACCAGTAAGCGGGCATATTTTTTTGCGGCGGTAAAATCGGCTTCCATACTGTAATTGAGCAGCGAAAAACCAATCGACGGAATACTCTCAATGCTTGCTTCAATGGCCGCACTCATCGTACCGCTGTAAATTACATTGATGCTGTGGTTGGCACCGTGGTTGATGCCACTCAAACAAAGATCGGGTTTGCGATGCAGTACTTTGTCTACCGCCAGTTTCACACAATCAACAGGTGTACCGCTGCATTGCCAGGTTTCCACATCATCCATCAGGTGTACTTTTTGCAACCGGAGCGGCGAACCAATGGTGATCGCATGCCCCATTCCACTCTGCGGTTTATCCGGCGCCACTACTACTATTTTTCCAAGATCTTTTACTGCTTCCACCAGGTTGCGGATGCCGGGTGCTGTTATACCATCGTCGTTTGTAATGAGGATGATGGGTTGTTCTTTTGTTTTTTTTGCTTTAGCCATGTTCGTTCAGTTCCCTTGTTCTTTTTGTTACCGGCAAAGTTATTACTATGTAGCTGCATTGGCGTCGCACTCTTGTACGAAATCAATTCTATGCAGCTTTGTCGGCTCACGTAAAAGTCTGATTTATTGAGGAGTTGGCAAAATTGCTTACATCCACATTTGCTCAACAAGTACAAATTGCCGAAGAAATATTTCTGTGCTAAATCGTAAGAAGAATTTTTTAACGCAGCATTTTTTTTATTTACATAGTCTGGCCGCTTTGAGCGGCCTGACTTTACTCTCCGACACGGCAGCTTTCAATTTCTTTCTGTGTTCATCTGCGTCCATCTGTGGCGAAAATTTATTCTCTGCATCTGGCGGGGAAAAACAAATATTTTTCAAACTAAAATAATTAGTATATTCGCTCCAATAAAATTAGCAGACCATGGCCGTTGCCAATCAAAACCTCAAATACCTGCGCAAATTGCGTGGATGGACACAGGAAGAATTTGCACAAAAGATCGGTATCAAGCGTTCGCTTGTAGGTGCGTATGAAGAAGAACGTGCAGAGCCGAACTACGACGTGCTCGAAACCGTAAGTGATCTGTTCAAGGTAAGTATTGATGATCTGTTGCGGAAAGATCTCAGCGAAACAAAAGGCAGTTACCTCGCCAAGCGCCGTATGATGAAGATGGCCAGCGAACACAATGTGATCCATTTTGTTCCGGTAAAAGCCGCCGCCGGTTATCTCAACGGCTATGCCGATCCGGAATTTCTGGACGAACTCAACACCTTTACATTGCCCATGCTCAGTGGTGGCACCTACCGTGCCTTTGAAATTGTGGGGGATAGTATGTTGCCAACGCCCAGCGGCAGTGTAATTGTAGGAGAAAAAGTACAGAACCTCGATGATGTAAAGAATAACAATGCGTACATCATTCTCAGCAAATCGGAAGGGGTAGTGTACAAGCGTGTATTAAAAAGTAATCGAAGCAAAAATAAACTCACATTGGTGAGCGATAATCCTGCTTATCAACCATACAATGTAAATGCCGAAGATGTGTTGGAATTCTGGAGTGCACAAATGGTGTTGAGCCGTGTAAATCAGGGACAGCGCTGGGATGTAACCAATCTTGCATCGTTAGTGAGTAACCTGCAGGATCAGGTAAACAATCTGAAAAAGAAAATGAATTAATGACTTGCTCCGGCTTTAAAGCCGGAGCAAGTCATATAGCCGCTCATACAAATTCAACTGTATGAGCGGCTTTTTTATAATAGTTTGCAGCCGTAATGAGAAAATCGATCCTGTCCTTTGTATTGCTGCTTGCCACCATTTCTTTGTTTGCCGGTAATGAGCCGGAGCGTTCGCTTCAGGCCAGTAAAGTGTTACAAGCTCCCAAATTAGATGGCATACTCGATGAGGCCATCTGGCAAAATGCACCCGTAGCTGAAAATTTTGTTGTCAACAGCCCCAATTATGGCGAAGCGTCTGCGCATCGCACCAAAGTATATGTGGTGTACGATAACAGCAATATTTACATCGGTGCTTATTTGTACGATGATCCATCCAAAGTGCGTACACAGTTAACAGCCCGTGATAAAGAAAGCCAGCAGGATATCGATTATTTTTCTGTTTTCTTTGATACATACAATGATGATCAGAATGGATTTCAATTTGTGGTAACCAGCAGAAATGTACAGAGCGATGGACGTTTAAGTCCTAACCGTTCCTCGCAATTTGGTCCGCCGAGTGATTACAGTTGGGATGCAGTGTGGGAAAGCAAAGTAACCATGCACGAAGATGGCTGGGTGGTTGAAATGAAAATTCCCTACTTCTCACTTCGCTTCGCAAAAAAAGAAAAACAGGATTGGGGGTTGAATTTTCAACGTTATGTACGCAGAAGCAATGAAAGTTCGTATTGGAACAACATCAACCCCAATGAAAATGGTTTTGTAAATCAATTCGGCCGGTTGAATGGATTAGAAAATCTTGAACCACCACTTCGGTTATCCTTTCTTCCATACGTTACGGCCGGTTACAGAACTACACCTACATCGCAGGGAAGAGTGAATGAATTTCTACGCAATGGTGGTATGGATGTAAAGTATGGTGTGAATGAAAGTTTTACATTGGACATGACCCTGATCCCCGATTTCGGCCAAGTGATCAGCGATAACGTCATCAACAATCTTTCTCCTTTTGAAGTACAGTTCCAGGAGAACCGTCCCTTCTTCACCGAAGGAACGGAGATCTTCAATAAAGCCGGTTTGTTTTATTCGAGAAGAGTAGGAGCTACCCCATCCGGTTATTACAATGCAAGAAGTAAAGGTTCAACTGACAGTACACGAATTCTTTCCAATCCCGGTGTAGTGCAATTGTTGAACGCAACAAAATTTTCCGGACGTACCAAACAGAAACTGGGCATCGGTGTGTTCAATGCAATTGCTGCACCCATGTTTGCAGAAATTGAAAATACCAATACCAAAACAGTTGAACGTATCCAGACGGAACCGTTTACAAACTATAATCTTATTGTATTGGACCAGGCATTGAAAGGGCGTTCGTCGATAACACTCACCAATGCAAATGTTACACGGAATGGTGCGGGCAGAGATGCAAATGTTACCGGGCTTGATCTGTTTCTGTTTGATAAAACCAATCAATATGGTTTCCAGGGAAAGTTTGATTACAGTAAGATCATGGGGCCCAATCCGTACAGTGGATTTAAAAGTGTATTGAGTGTTGGAAAAGTAAGTGGTAAAATTCAGTATAACTTCTTAAGTAATGTAGAGAGTGATCGTTATGATCCAAACGATCTTGGTTTTCTTGGTGCGCCGAATAAAGTGAACCATCAGGTACGCATCAGTTATAATCAATTAACACCAACGGATAAATTCAACTCGTACAATTTCAGTTTAACTGTACGTCACGAAATGTTGTATAAACCGTTTGTGTTTACAAATATTCAGTACAATGCCGGATCGTTTTGGTTCTTTAAAAATTTCTGGGATCTGAGTTTGAATGCAACTTATCAACCACTGTGGCAAAAAAATTATTTCGAATTACGCACACCCGGTCGGTTTATGCGACAGGTGCCTTGGGGTTTTATGCGGTTGAATGGAAGTACCGACAGCCGCAAGCGTTTGTTTGCACGGGTAACGCTTGGTTTTGCTGAATCAGTTGATATCAAAAATGATCCGTACATCATTGTTCATCCGGGTATGCGTTATCGTTTCAGTGACCGGTTGAGTCTGGATATTGATTGGAATTATATGGACGATCGTGGACAGTTTGGCTATGCATTTATGCGTGAAACAAACGGCGAACCAATTATTGGAAGAAGAAGGAAGACAGATGTAACCACACTCATCAGTGGTATTTATAATTTCACCAGCCGCATGAATGTTACGTTGCGTGCACGCCATTACTGGAGCCGTGTTAAGTATGCCAGCTTCTACAATGTGAGTGAGGACGGTTGGTATATTGATCGGGCATTTATTCCGGGGCAGGATCAAAATTTCAACGTGTGGAATATGGATGTGTTCTATACCTGGGATTTCAATTACGGCAGCCGTTTTATTATTGGTTGGAAAAACTGGCTGGCAAATGATTTCCCAATTGATGGCGATCGACATAAAAACTACTGGAGCAATGCAGGTCGTGTTTTGTTTACACCACAGGGAAATGAATTTACTGCACGTATGATCTTCTTTATTGATTCGCAAAAGTTGAGGAAGAAGAGAAGTCAGTTGTGAGCCGATAGTAGTTAGTGGAAAGAAATGAGTAGTGAGTGGTGAGTGGAGTCGAACCACGGTACAAGTCAATCGAGCGCAGTCGAGATTGACGTCAATTGATTTCTACTCTTAATTCAAACCGTAAATATCTTTCGCCAACCGGAACGTATTGCAATGTGCTTCCACAATAATTTTTACATCGGCTGAATAACCGCCACCCATTGCAACAGTACAAGGGATATTGTGTTGTTGCAGTTTCGTAAACACCATTTCATCACGCTGTTTGCAACCCTGCATACTCACTTTCAGTTTGCCGAATTTATCCGTATCAAGAATATCAACACCGGATAAATAAAAAGCAAAATCAGGTTTTACTTTTTCGATCAGCATGTTCAATGTGTTTTCCAGCAGTGGAAGATAGATGCTGTCGTCAGTACCATCTTTCAATCCAATGTCAAGATCACTGGTTTCTTTATGAAAAGGATAGTTGTGAGCACCATGCATACTGAACGTAAACACCTTGCTGTTATTTTCAAAGATTTTTGCTGTACCGTTTCCCTGGTGTACATCCAGATCAATGATAAGTATTTGCTTCGCCAGCTTTTGATGCAGCAAATAATTGGCTGCCGTTGCAAAATCATTTAACAGACAAAACCCTTCGCCTCTGTCAGCAAATGCATGATGCGTACCACCTGCTATATTCATGGCCACTCCGTTTTTCAATGCATACATACAACAATCAATCGTTCCCTGCGTAATGATGAGTTCCCGTTCTGTTAGTTCATGCGATTGAGGAAAGCCGATATGTCGTTGCTCTTTTGCTGAAAGGGTTTGTTGTTTCAGTTTGGTGAGATATTCTTCTGTATGTGTAAGCAATACAATTTCATCAGCACAAACTGTTGGTGCAAAAAGATTAGCAGCAGTTATACTTCCTTCATGCATCAGTTGTTCGGGTATCAGCTCATATTTCAACATAGGAAACCGATGCCCTTCCGGTAATGGATGTGCATAAATGGGAGCGTGGGCAATATGTAAGGTTTTTGTACTGATGATTTTTGTTTTTTGATATCAGGACGTCGCTAAGACGTCAGACATCTTTGGTTTGAAATTTTCAATTTATTTACCGGCGTCTGACATCTGCGATGTCCTGACGACTACCAGACTTCAGATATCAGGATGTCGCTAAGACGTCAGACATCTTGTATTTTTTATTTACAAAATTATTCACCGTCGTTTTACTTCTGCGATGCCCTTACGATCATTGTAATTCAATGATGCTTTTATTGACTATCGCAAACACTTTGTCTTTCTTCTTTGGCTTTAGTGCATGTGTGCCTGTGAAACGCCCAAAGGCAGGCAGCACCGCATACTCTTCACCAAAATAAAAACACGGGAAACGCAACGATTGTTTTGCAAAACCTTCGATCCGTATACCCGGATGTATGTGACCGGTAAAGAGATACGGTTGCTCAGATGATGCGGTTTTTTTTGTAACGGGAGGTTCGTGTGTAAACTGAAACGGATGCAGATCCATCGTTCCTTCCTGTATGGAAATTTCGTTGGCAGCATACCATTGATCATTCAAGATGTCATGATTGCCTCTCACCAAATGAATCGGCAGGTGCGAAATGTCTTTCCGCCATTTTTCAAACAACCGTATTTCATTGTTCATATGGCTGTGAAAAAAATCGCCAACTACAATCAACTCTTTTGGTTGAAAGAACTGAACCTGTGCGACCAATCGCTGCAGGTCTTCTTTAAAAGCAGTTTGCGGAATGCCTATCCCTTCTTTCCGGAAGTGGCCACTTTTGCCAAAATGAATATCCGACACGATCAACCGTTTTTCCTCTTCCCAAAACAGGCAGCTCTCCGGCGAAAGCCAGAGCGTTTGTTGCTGTAGTTGAAAGCGAACGGGCTGCTGTGTCATGGGATGCAAATGTAAGCCCTGCTTTTTTCGTTTCAACAATCCAATGAATTGATTTATTTTGAACAAAAAATTACATGCAGGAACAACGGGATTATTTACAGGCTCCAATGGAAACAAAACCATCTGTACCGCAAGGGATCAATGTACTCAGCATACTTAGTTTTATTGGAAGTGGATTCCAGATTTTTGGTGCGGTCATCAGCTATTTTACTATTGCGTATAGTGTGCAATCCTTACCCGAAACAAGAAAGCTGGAGCGTAGTGCCGATATGAAACCATTCAGTAGTTTTTTTAAGTGGTCGGCCGATGCAACGCTGAAGCAATATGAGCATCGGATGTCTCTCTTACTGGTTTCTTTACTGGCAGCAGCCATTTGCATTGTTGGGGTACTTCAAATGCGCAAACTGAAAAAAAGAGGATTTGCCGTTTACACTGCAGGCGAATTAATGTTGCCCGTTTTTACCGCTGTTGTAATTGATGTATGGGCGTCGCTGTTCGGATTTTTTATTGCGATCATCTTTCTTATTTTGTTTGCAGTGCAACGCAAACATTTGACACAATAAATTTTTATGTAAAACAAAAGCCCCAACAGGGGCTTTTGTTATTTATTTTCAACTTTGGCTTTGTCTGATTGCTGCGCCGGTTCAGCAGGGGGAAGTGTTGCTAAATTCTCTTCACACCATTTGTACAAGGCCTCTTTTTGTTCGGCAGTAAGGATCGATTTTTTATGGATGTAGGTATAACTTTCCAACGGCATCTTTCCTTCTTTCACTTCATCCATGATCTCTGTAAATTTTTTCCGTTGACGTTTGGCGGTGTACGTTGCAAACTCAGAAAAATTCAATTCTTTTTTTCCTTCATCCACATGATCCTGCAGCCACCAGGTAACCGGTTGCACATTGGCATACCATGGATAAACAGTGTTGTTGCTGTGACAATCGTAACAGGATTGTTTTAAAATGGACGCAACATTATCATTCACGGCAAATTTTGTACTGATATCATTTGGAAATGGTCCGGCCGATACCTTTTGTTTAGGACGTATGAACTGGATGATCACCAATGCAGCGATGAGTACATAAAGGATCTTTTTGAGCATGCTGGTTGTTTTGATAAATGTAGTAAGAAAATGAGTTGCTTTCAATGACAGAAATACTTTGAAAGGAAAATTGTGATCATTTTTTTCAGTAATCGAATTATGATGACCATGCTTTATTCAACTGCGCCTGCATACGCCGAATCCTGTCTTCCAGTTTTTCACTGGAGAGATTGTTGCGGTTTAATCCATCTGCAATAATGGGGAAGGAGAGGGGGGTGAACCGTTGTGGAAATGTAAGAATGATCTTGCTTTGTTGAATTCGTTCAAATGCATTCCGCAATCGCACTTCTTCCATTTGCTGATCAAATACTTCCTGGTACGCTTGCCGTAGCAATACATTTTTCGAATCATATTCACTAAACACATTAAATAACAAACTGGCGGAAGCCTGCAAGTGTCTCGCTTTTGTACGTTCGCCCGGAGCCGATTGTACGATCAGTCCGCCAATCACGGCAATGTCTCTGAATTTCCGTCGTGCCATTTCTGTTGCATTTACACTTCGTTGCATATCGGCCGTAAGTGTGTCGAGTGTAAACAGATCAGCGGCATTGGTGTCATCTACCGGTATCGGTTGATCGCAGAGTAATTCAAAACCATAATCGTTCATGGCAATGGAAAAGGTAAGCGGTGCAAGTTTTCCAATACGATAAGCAAGGATGGCACTCATGGCTTCGTGTACCTGTCTTCCTTCAAAGGGATACACCAATAAATGATATCCTTCTTTGCTTTCATGTTGCTCGATCAACAACTCATCATCTTTTGGAATATGCGATAGTTGTTGTTGGAGTTGAAAAAGTGATGACAGATGAATGAGTTCGGGAGCAGGGTCGGCCCACGCCTCAGCGTGGTCTGACCCGGAGTTTGAAACAGTACTATGATTCAGGTCGCTTGGAGCGCCCCGACCCATTGTGCGCCCTTGCTCAGCAACCTCATTAAATGTTTCCCTTAATTTTTTTCCAAGGTTGGCGGTTAAACTCATTCGTCCGCCATTCCAGCTGGGTACGATTGTTTTCTTTGAAGTTGACTTACGTACAAAAGCAGTCATGTCTTTGATCTGTACCAATTCAAGATTTCGCCCTGCCAATGTAAATGAATCACCAGGTTCTAAACGACTGATAAAATATTCTTCGATCACACCCACAAATCCCCCACTTACCATTTTTACTTTCAGCATCACATCGCTTACAATAGTGCCAATGTTCATACGATGACGCATCGCCAATCGTCTGCTTTGAATTTTATAAAGTCCATCAATGATCTCGATCTTTTTATAATCGTCATACTGTTGTAATGCTTTACCTCCTTCAACCAAAAACTGTAACACATCATTCCATTCCTGTTGTTCCAGTTCACGGAAACAATACGTTGATTTGATCTCATAAAATAATTCATCCGGACGAAAGCCATCCGAGATCGCTAATGTATTTAAGTATTGGATCAACACATCAAAACAAAGCAACATCGGTTCTTTGCTTTCAATCAAATTTTCATCGATCGCACTTTTCAACGCCGCTGCTTCCACCAACTCCAGTGAATGCGTAGGCAGAAAATATATTTTACTCACTGCATCGGGACTATGACCGCTTCTTCCGGCACGTTGTAAAAAACGGGACACACCTTTCGGTGAACCTACTTGTATAACGGTCTCGACCGGACGAAAATCAACACCCAGATCCAGTGAAGCCGTACACACGACCGCTTTCAGTTTCGCTGTGTGCAATGCTTCTTCCACCCACAAGCGAAGTTCCTGTTCAATACTACCATGATGCAAGGCAATCGCTCCGGCAAGTTGTGGTGCATGATTCAATAATTCCTGGTACCAGCGTTCACTCATGCCTCTTGTATTGATGAAGATGAGAGTAGTGGTACTCTGCTCAATGATCGGAATTACTTTGTGGATGAGTTTCAAACCAAGATGCCCTGCCCATGGATAATTTTCCATTTCATCGGGTAATACAGATTCAACAACGATCTGTTTTTTCATGTTAGCCTTTACAATCTTTCCTTCTTGATTAAGTGTTGACAGTAGCACTTCTTTTGCTTCTTCTAAATTTCCAATCGTTGCACTGATGCCCCAGATCATTGGTTTACTGTTGCCCATTGCCGATTGATTATTGACTATTCTGCTGAGCGCTAATTCCACCTGCACACCTCGCTTACTTCCCATCAACTCGTGCCACTCATCGATCGCAATTACCAGTACGGTTTTGAATGCGTCACCATAACCTTTTGATGCAAGAAATAAATGCAGACTTTCGGGCGTAATGATGAGTACTTCGGGCAGTTGACGTTTTTGTTTGGCCCGTTCTGAAGTAGTGGTATCGCCATTGCGGATGCCAACACTCCACTGCATGCCGAGTTCAGTAATCACTTCTTCCATGGCACGCCCAATATCTTTTGCCAACGCCCGTAACGGAGTGATCCAGATCAATTGTAACCCGTTCTTGGATTTGCTTTGCCAGTTGTGTGGATGTTGGTTGATAAAACGGATGAGCGACCCGAGAAAAACGGAATAGGTTTTTCCGCAGCCGGTTGGTGCATTCACCAAACCACTTTCGCCATTGGCAATATGATGCCATGTTTCTTCCTGAAATGCAAAGGGTTGCTTACTTTTTTCTGCAAGCCAGGAAGCGATACGTTGATAACCGGGTGTTGATTGAAGATCCATCATGGAGAACAACAAAACTAAGCCTTGAAAAGATGCGAACAACAGGCTCTTTGTGGCATTGCGGAGCGTATTGAAAGACATATAAGGCAAAAAAAAATCTGTTACACATGTTGCATGAACCGTTTATTTCTTCTACTTTCACAGTTCATGTATTTGAAACAGTTTCTTTTATAACTGTTTAATCCGCCATCCCAATCCTCTGAAACATTCCATTACCTTTTAAGATCGAACTTCAATTGATTGTGCATTGCATAGCTATGTCTGTGTAATTGTTGTTGTATCCACTCCTTCCGAAAGACCAGCCAACGATCCTTCTTTCCTTGCCTAACCACCCACATTAAAACCTCTGTTTATGCAACAACTGCTATGCTTGTCAGTTAACCAGCGTGCTATCTCTGCACTGCTTACTCCTTTTTATTTCCTGTTTCAATCTAAAAAACTGCTGCTTCGTTTCGCTATGCTCGTGATGAGTGTGGGGATGATGAATGGGGTTGTGGGGCAGGCGACGGTGACAACAGATAAACCGGATTACCAACCAGGTGATACAGTTCTAATAACTGGAACAGGCTGGCAGCCAGGTGAGACAGTTAAATTAGATGTAGATGAAGAACCCAAACCTACAACTTGTTTACTTCCACATGATTTAATAGTTGTAGCAGATGCAGATGGGAAAATATATAGTAAAGAATTTCTAATCAAAGAAAATCATCTAGGAGTAACATTTACACTAACCGCCACAGGTCAAAGTTCTGGACTTGTTG
Source organism: Lacibacter sp. H407 (assembly GCF_037892605.1). Classification (NCBI taxonomy): domain Bacteria; kingdom Pseudomonadati; phylum Bacteroidota; class Chitinophagia; order Chitinophagales; family Chitinophagaceae; genus Lacibacter; species Lacibacter koreensis. The sequence continues at coordinate 263,712 of NZ_JBBKTU010000002.1, forward strand.
CTGTTACTACATTCACAGATGCGTTGTTCTTTAGTGCATCTATTACAAGTAATCCTATTTCGATTTGCGCCGGAACTAATGCGTCTTACACAATTACCATAAAAAATAATACTACTACGGGGCCGGGAGAAACACCGACTGGTCAGAATGCAAGATTAGGCTCTATCAGAATCGCAATTCCCTCGGGATATACAGGTATCGTAATAACATCTAATTCTCCAGATTGGACTGTAAGTACAGCCACACCTGGCTTTATTGAATTTGATGCAAATGGCAATGACAACAATAACAATAGAATCGATCCGACTGAATCTGTGTTTATTACTTTTACCGCTATCGCTCCAATTACACCTATAAACCCATATGTGTGGATAACAGAGGCGTGGGTAGGGTCAAATTTTACAGGAACTAAATATCCAGGAATCGGAACTGATCTTAATCCAGGTAACCAACCAAATGTAATAGTTAACCCCAATCATTCAATTAATCTTAGTTCAACTTCAAATAATCAAACTGTATGTCGTAATACTGCAATTACAGATATTACTTTTAATGTAGGAGGAGGCGCAACTGGCGCAAATATTACAGGTTTGCCAAATGGTTTATCTGGTAGTTTTAATGCCGGAGTGTTCACGATAACCGGAACCTCTTCGCAAGAAGGTATTTTTGATTATACAATTATAACTACGGGAAATAGTTGTACTGCAGCTCAAGCAACGGGTACTATTACAATTAAAGGCTTATTAGATTATGCCAATCTTCAATTCCCTTCTTCATTTTCTATCTGTCAAGGAGGAAATTTCACAGCTTATGGAAGAGTATATGAATCAGGTGTAACTGAAGCAAATGGAGCGGGTACTGGTATCATTGCACAAATCGGCTATAATAATACAAATTCTGATCCTTCCACATGGCCTGAAGCGAATTGGTCAAACGCAACATATAATACTCAGGTTGGCAATGATGACGAGTATCAGGCAAGCTTTGGTTCTTCATTAACACCCGGTACATATTATTACACATTCCGCTACTCATTAAATGGCTGCCAATGGCAATACGGTGGTTACAGTGCCGGCGGTGGTAATTTTTGGGGTGGAGCAAATGTTAGCGGTGTTCTAACCGTAAATGCGAATCATACGCTTTCTTATAACTCCGGCTCTACTTCCCAATCAATTTGTGAAGGGCTTCCAATTGAACCGATCATTTATACGATAGGAGGCGGGGCCGCAAACGTAAATGTTTCAGGGTTACCTAATGGTGTGGTAAAAAGTATTTCTGGAAACACGGTTACTATCAGTGGTACGCCAACGGTTCAATTTGGAACTTTTAACTATACCGTTACTACTACTGGTAATAGTTGTACTACACAAAGCTTGGGAGGTACTATAACAGTTAAGAGCAAACTTGATGTTGTTAATTTACAGTTTCCGTTAACCAGTACGCTCTGTCTTGGCCAGCCACTCAATGCATTTGGCCAGGTGTATGAACCCGAAGTAACACCGGGTAATGGTCCGGCTAGTCCAAACATTATTGCAGAATTTGGAGTGGGTACCACCAATAATACAAATTCTTTTACCTGGTATGCAGCATCATTTAACAGTGCCGGCAGTGAAGGTAATAATGATGAATATCAATACGCATTTACAGCTCCATCTGTTGGAACTTATTATTACACTTTCCGTTATTCATTTAATGGATGTGATTTGCAGTATGCACAGGATATTGGAGTGCTTACTGTAAACCAACCACCAACCATCAACCTTACTTCTGCAAATAATTTGCAGACAGTTTGTGATGGCGTGGCCATAAACGCCATAACCTATTCTATTGGCGGAGGTGCAACCGGCGCAGGTGTTATGGGTTTACCAACCGGATTAACAGGAAGCTATAACAGTGGCGTATTTACAATTTCGGGTACTCCTACACAATACGGTATTTTTAATTATACTGTTTCAACAACAGGCCCTGATGGATGTACAGCTGCAACGGCAACTGGTACAATAACTGTAAAGCAGAAATTCAGTTTTGTAAATCTTCAGTTCCCTCCATCTGGTACAATTTGTACCAATCAAAGCTTTGATGTGTATGGACAAGTATACGCAGCAGGCGTAACAGAAGCAGCAGGGGCAGGTGCCAATATTATTGCGGAACTTGGTTATAGTACAACAGACACCGATCCCTCAACTTGGGGAACATGGATTTCTGCAACATACAATGGTCAAGGTGGTATAAGTAATAATAATGATGAGTACAAAGGAACTCTTTCATCATTAGCGCCTGGTACCTACTATTATACATTCCGCTATAAGTTGAATGAATGCGAGTATCAGTATGGTGGAACTTCAGGTTTCTGGTCTGCAGGACAAAGTGGTGTGCTTACAGTAAACGCATTACCAGTAATTACATCAAGTCCTGTTAATAGCACGATTACATACGGAACTAACGCATCTTTATCTGCATCAGCTACCGGTACGGGTCCTTTAACGTATCAATGGCAGGTAAATACAGGAAGCGGCTATACAAATATTTCATTGGCTGGTATATATGCAAATACAGATGCCAATCCATCGACATTGGAAATCGAGAAGCCAACTGTTGCAATGAGTGGTTATGTCTATCGTGTAATGGTTTCGGGTGCTTGTGCACCAGCGGCGGAGAGTGATGGAGCTGTA
>NZ_JBBKTU010000003.1 GCF_037892605.1 Lacibacter sp. H407
CCCTGCAGGTACTGAAGCAAGATCTTCTGTTGTTGCTCCGGTATTCCACAAGAAAGTATATGGAGGCGTACCACCACCAACGGTAAGATTTACTGAACCATTGCCGCCAAAACATAATGCATGTGTTGGAACTGCATTGGCTGTAACATCTGTTGGCTGATTAACTGTTGCATTTGCTGTTTCTGTACAGCCGTTGGCATCAGTCACAGTTACACTATATGCTCCTGCAGGTACTGAAGCAAGATCTTCTGTTGTTGCCCCGGTATTCCACAAGAAAGTATATGGAGGCGTACCACCACCAACGGTAAGATTTACTGAACCATTGCCGCCAAAACATAATGCATGAGTTGGAACTGCATTGGCTGTAACATCTGTTGGCTGATTAACTGTTGCATTCGCTGTTTCTGTACAGCCATTGGCATCAGTTACGGTTACACTATATGCTCCTGCAGGTACTGAAGCAAGATCTTCTGTTGTTGCCCCTGTATTCCACAAGAAACTATATGGAGCCGTACCGCCACTAACTGTAAGATTTACTGAGCCATTACCACCAAAACATAATGCATGTGTTGGAACAGCATTGGCCTGAACATCGCCCACCGTTACATCAATTCCACAAGGCGCCTGGTTAAGTGCAGTGTTGGAGTATGTAATGGTAAGCTCAAGCCTGTAGTTAGTTAATCCCGCAGTAACTGTAACTTCTTGTCCATTGTCTGCCCCGGTAATGCTTGCATCACCTGACGTAATGTTCCAATCATAGAATGTATTAGAACCGACAGGATCATTAAGAGGCCCTCTGAAAGTTGAAACGCTACCTGCGCATGGCGAACAATTTGTTAAACATGAAACTAAGCATGTAGCTGTGCCATTTACGGGTACACTTACCTGGGCATTGTTAGGACATAATCCTGTTGTGCCCGCTTTTGGTGTGAGGGTTACATTGAAATTAATTGTTTGTGCTTGGTCCGCGGGAACTGCAGTATAGACTGGGCTTGCAACGTTATTGAAATTTAAACTACCTGCGCCATCTTCTGTCCATAGCAAATCATAATCACTGATATTTCCTGGAGTCACACTAACGTTCAATGTAGTGTTATGTGCAGCTGTTCTGATATCAATAGCTGTAGGATTTGCTGTTGCCGTTGCTGTTGCACCGGTTGTAATGTTTACTGTTTTTGTACAGATGCTGCTAAATACAATACCTGAAAATGTTCTTGAAACAGACAACTGAACAGTAAAGGATGTGCCTGCTGCAAAACCACCTGCCGGTGCGCTGATGCCAACACCTGGAATTGTTGTTACACCTGAAGCTACCGAGCCACTTGTGCTGCCGGTAAGAGTTGCATTTGCTGTATTCGTTCCGGTAAGGCTCCATGTATAAGATGTGGTTACACCTGCTGCATTAGTAAGGCCGGCAGTTGCAGTTGAACTTGTTGTCAATGGACACAAGTCTGGAGAAGTAATATTACAACCCGGTGGTACCACTACTGCATCTGCTTTCAATGAACGATCCTGGTTACCACCGGAACCATCCAATTCAATCAAACGGGTGTGATAAGGAGAACCATTGATATCACTTGCTGATTCGCCAATACCCCAATCTGATTGTGAAGCAATATGGCCACCCCAACCAAGTATTACCGTATTTGCCCCACCACTGAAATTAGCAGTGAACGTAATCGATAACCTTGTTTTTGAGCCATCTGCAGTTAAATCGCCTTGCGAAACATAACTCATTGCAGTTATGGTTCCGTTATAGATCGTAAAATCTTTTAAATTCAAGGCATTAAAGCTCGTTGTAGGCTGGCCTGCAACGGGTGAACCTGCTGAACTTGGTTCAGGAATGGGCCAGGTATTTGTTGAACTTACAGTTAATCCAAAACCTGGGTTTACCACTTCAGCATTATGTCCAAACAATGAATTGTGTAAAGTATTACTACCAAGGTTTTGGAAATGAGTAATGTAATCAATAGCATGTTTGGTACCTGATGAGCCCATAATATCCCACTCAATAATAATATTATGCGAAGTATTATTGGTTAAACCCGATATACGCATACGATAAGGGATCGACCAGCTTTCAATGAAATGCGAATTCTCTGGTCCGGCATTACCATTTACCCAGTTATTGGGAGTTGGAGGTTCGCCTATTCCGCCATTCCTGAGTTGATCTAAATCGGCTGCCTCGGGAGGCGCAAACTTAGTGTTGAAGACCAGGGAGCGAATTGGATTCATTGCATCCAATGTAAACTGAACATTGCTGTTGCTAACCAATGTTCCCGTTTGAATTGTATTCCACTCATTTGGAACATGGTTCGTAATCTCTGCATGTGCAACACCCGCATGCTGCCCGTTGTAAAGAATACTGTTTAAATTAAAAGCTATCCACTTGTCAGCATTATTATTTGTTGACAGCTGACCAACAGCATTAAATGAAAAAATTAAAAGGTTAAGAAAAAAAAGCGTTAGAATTTGTTTGATGTAAATAGCGAATCCATTGCACCAATGTATTTTGGGTTGGGTGTAATGAATATTACATCGATCTGTAGAAATATTCATAAAATCAGCTTTAAGAGTTAAAAAATAACTTAGCCTGTTTTCACCGGATGGATCAAACAATTGGGTTGGTGCAGGTATTTTTCTGTACCTGTTAAAGTTTAACCATTACAATAGCGACAATTTCTTTCGAAGGAAATGGATGGTTGATTTTTCCGGATATGAGTTTAAGAACATTGGAAATAAAGACAGGGCTGGTTGCTGCAGGACATTGAAATAAAAGACAGGACAAAAAGTAAATGGAAATTAAAAGGATAATTGGGTGCTTATTGATAGAAACATGAACATGATACACATACATCCCGCAATGCATGGAATCAATTCAACACATAGGTATATCTCCCCGCCGTTAGCTTTTGTAAAAACTGACGATGGTCATATTAATTATTCAGCATGCACTCATTGTTAAAACTGAATACACAGCTAAATAACCTGAACCAATAAAATGAGTACAGAATTCGTAATGGTTTCGAAGCAAGAAATACTTTTTCGAAATGGTTAAAAAACTTTACAACTACAATTTGCTGTTTAGAAGGGAGGGTTAAGAGGGGTAGATTAAAACAGGGGTTTGGGTAGGTGCACGGTTTAAAAAACTTTTGCGGGACTATGAAATTAAATAATGATTTTACTAAATGCAAGCAAGTGAACAAATATTTAATTTAATTATTTAATTGAAGAAGAAAGGCAATGCAATACCAGAGCCAAAAACAGATACTCAAGTTCAATAAAAAATAAACCCCGGAAATTCCGGGGTTTATTTTTTATTGAAGAATTATTTTTTGCCACCAGCTTTTCCCTTTCTGTTGCAGTAGAATATAATACACACCCGAAGACAGTTTTTCGAGATGAACGGGAATTGTATTTGTTTCAGCAATTGAATTTCTTGTAATGGTTTGTTGTGATATTACACTGCCATTATTATCAATAACCCTTAATTCAAATTTCCCCATTAGCTTACCTGTAATCAACAGATTTGAAAAACCATTGCTTGGGTTTGGACCAAACTGCAATTTCATTTCGTCGTTCTGTATTTCACGTACTGCTGTTATTATTTCATTCGTAATAGTAATATCAGCACTGTTTGTTACAATCGGCAAATTGTAATCGAAATAAATACTTGCCTTATTCTTAATTACATCATTTGTTGATACGGTATTTTTTGGTTTGATGCGGAATGCAACAAAGCCAACGCTTCTGATGAGATTCGTTGTGCTGTCGGGCAGTTTAATATCGTTGAAAACCCATTGCAGTTTGTTTCCTTCTTTAATTGTGAGACTATATTTATGGCTGCTGCCGATCATTTCAAAAGAACTCCAATCAAGTTTGTTTTCTAATGTATCCATCAAGCGAACAGTAAAGGCCGTATCATTACCGGTGTTTTGAAAACGGATCATATAGTTGATGTAAGCACCGTTCTGAATTGTTCTTAATGGCATACGTCCTGCAAAGCTTTCCTGTTTATCATTTGGATCATATGAACCTTGCACAAGTTGACGCAAACTACTTGTATCATTTGAAGGAGTAAGGTCTCCCGTAACAGGTAACACAACTGCAGTGTATTTTAATGTATCATTGTTATTGAGCATTGGTGGTGCTGTTAATTGCAACTCAATTCCAATTGCAATTGAATCAAGTGGTTTTAAGTTCGTATAGTTCCAGGTAATGGTATCTGCAACTATAGATGCCGGCAATGGCAAACTAAATGAATAAGCTGAGCGATTGTCTTTGATCAACTTCACAGTTCCGTTTGCAATAGTTGTTGTGCCGATGTTTTTATAATTCAACACATACTGTGCTTTAAAGCCGGGACGTGCTGGGGACACAGGAATTAAATGTGTAATCAGATCCTGTTTGTTAGCGATTGGTTGAATGGCAAAGCTGAATGAATCAGTATTAAGATAAGAACTAAAAGTGCTGTTGCGGGATGAAGGCACAACTGTATAGTAAGGATTGAAGAGTTGAAGAGTGGTAACATAAGCTCCCGTATCAACAGGCATTTCGAATGCACCGTTATAGGGTGAAGCAGAAGTTATCTCTACATCTTGTTTTTTTACAACCACCAATCCATTATTAAATCCTGTTTCACCTGCATCTTTTGTATTGTTTGCATTTGCATCAAGATATAATTGGCCCTTAATGGAATTCATACTACCCAACCAAAATACCACTCCACGATTATAAGTCACATCATTTCCTGTAACAATGTACTCTCCATTATTCAGCAGCCATGATTGGTAGCCCCAGGTACTTTCAGGATTAGGCGTTACAACATCCCACAATAAATCACCATTTGCTGATAAGTGTAACAGCCAAGGTACAATTGCCGATAGATTGTGTTTTGTAAGATCTCCATCTCGTGAGGTTGTGGTACCTGAAACTAATATTGAATTATCTATCATCGGCTGTATCGAATATCCATAATCAGATTCCAATCCGCCGAACGTTTTAGTCCAAAGAATACTGCCATTTTGCATAGACGCTTTTGCAACGAGTAATTCTAAATTATAATTAAACTGACTGCCCGGATTAAGTACAAAATCCAATCCTGTCAAAACGATCGAATTATCATTTGCAATTTTTACTGAATGAAAAGAAGGAACGCCGATTTGTCCTGTGTAGACATTTTTCCAAATATAATTACCTGTATTATCTATCTTAAACAACCAAGCACTATGTATGCTGTTGTTTACCCCAGCAAGATCCCCGTTGGTAGACGCAGTTTTTCCCGCAATAATAAATCCGAAGTCACTTGACTGTACAAGTGAATATCCTTGATCATTTTCAGTACCACCATATAACTTAGACCAAACAATATTACCTGTTTCATCAATTTTTAATACCCACACATCATTTCCCCCCTTATTTAATGTTACATCTCCGTTACTAGAAGCCGACCATCCAACAACAACAAACCCGCCTTTTGAATCTTCAATTATTTGATATCCTTCGTCATCGCCTGAGCCACCATATTTTTTCTGCCACAACAAGTTGCCATCGAAGGTAAATCGGGCTATAACCATCTGGTAGGCATTTGCATTATCCCAGTACTTTCCTGTGGCAATATAACCTCCATCATTTGTTTCTACTACTGACGTAAAAGCACTGTTATAGAACGAGTCTGCCAATGCTAGATTTCTTCTCCATAACTCTTTTCCTACACTGTCAGTTTTTAATAAAAAAGGGCGATTACCCAAAGACTTATATTCGCCTGTAAAAAATCCGCTACCGGAATTCATGCGTGTTGAATCACTGCCGGCTAGAATTAAACCACGACTTCTTGTGGGTTTGGCATCGTAGATAATTAATGGTATTTGATCGCTATTACCATAATATTTTTTGAACTTAATAACAGGAGCCTGAGCCTTAGGCGAAAAAAGGTTGCAACAAAAGAATACTGTCAGAATGATTTTCACTAAAGGATGCTTCATTGGTTTAAATAGAGATTATGGATGTAAAATACAAAAAGAATCGACATTGACTTTCCTTCTCATTTTCATTTATACCTTGATGTGATAACAAAAAAATCCCCCTGCTCTCGCAAGGGGATTCTATTTCAATCAACTTAATTTAATTAAGCACTCACTTTTCCTTTCACCTTCGCAATTACCTCTTCGGCAACGTTGTTTGGTGCAGGTGCATAGTGACTGAACTCCATGGTTGAAGTTGCACGACCAGAAGACAATGAACGTAACTGTGTAACATAACCAAACATTTCACTCAATGGAACTTTGGCTCTGATCACTTGTGCATTACCTTTTGTATCCATACCTTCCAGCATACCACGACGACGGTTCAAATCTCCCGTAACATCACCCATGTACTGATCAGGCGTTACAACTTCTACTTTCATGATTGGCTCGAGCAAAGTTGGTTTTGCTTTGCGTCCTGCTTCACGGAAACCACTCTTTGCACACAATTCAAAACTCATTGCATCAGAATCCACATCATGGTAGCTACCATCAAATACACGCACCTTCATATCAACCATTGGATAGTTGGCCAATACACCATTCGTCATTGCAGTTTCAAAACCCTTTGTAATGGCAGGAACAAATTCTTTTGGAATTGATCCACCAAACAAATCGTTTACAAACTGGTATGATTTACCGGGGTTTTCTTTCAACCACTCTTCATCAGCAGGTCCGATCTCAAAAATGATATCGGCGAACTTACCACGACCACCCGATTGCTTTTTCAGTACTTCACGGTGTTCAACACTTTGTTTAAACGACTCTTTATAAGCCACCATCGGTGCACCTTGGTTAATTTCAACTTTAAACTCACGACGCATACGATCAACAATGATCTCCAGGTGTAATTCACCCATACCACTTAAAATGGTTTGACCTGTTTCTTCGTCTGTGCGTACACGTAATGTAGGATCTTCTTCTACCAGTTTAGAAATTGCTAAACCCATTTTATCTACATCAGCCTGAGCTTTTGGCTCAACAGCTAAAGAGATCACAGGTTCAGGAATAAACATGTTCTCCAATGTGATCGGATGATTTTCATCGCACAATGTATCACCGGTTTTAATTTCTTTAAATCCTACAGCTGCACCAATATCACCCGCTTCAATAAAATCGATTGGGTTTTGTTTGTTGGCAAACATTTTCATGATACGGCTGATACGCTCTTTCTTACCGCTACGTACATTCAACACATAAGAACCGGCATCAAGATGACCTGAGTAAACCCGGAAGAACGCCAAACGACCTACGAACGGATCGGTCATGATCTTAAATGCCAATGCTGCAAATGGTTGTTTTGCATCCGGCTGACGAGTAATTTCTTCACCAGTATCAGGATCAGTTCCTTTAATGGCTTCGATATCCATTGGAGAAGGCAGGTAACGACATACCGCATCCAATGCTGTTTGTACACCTTTGTTTTTGAAAGATGAACCACACATCATTGGTACAATGCTAAGATCGATCGTTGCTTTACGCACCGCTTCATGAATTTCATCTTCAGTGATCGAATCAGGATTATCGAAAAATTTCTCCATTAATTTATCATCGTATTCTGCAACAGCTTCAACGAGTTGACCTCTCCAGTCTTTCGCTTCTTCAAGCATATCTGCAGGAATGTCAATTTCATCAAAGGTCATACCTTCTGTTTCCATGTGCCAGATGATCCCTTTCATTTTGATGAGATCCACCACACCTGTAAAATCATCTTCTGCTCCAATTGGTAACTGAAGAGGAACGGCTTTTGAACCCAGCATTTCACGCACCTGCTTAACTACGTTTAAGAAGTCGGCACCACTGCGATCCATTTTATTTACAAAACCGATACGTGGTACATTGTAACGGTTCGCCTGGCGCCATACAGTTTCAGATTGTGGTTCTACACCATCAACCGCACTGAACAAAGCGATCAAACCATCCAATACACGCATAGAACGTTCTACTTCTACAGTAAAATCCACGTGACCGGGAGTATCAATAATGTTGAAGTTGTATTTTTTTGTATTTGCATCTTCCTTGCCTTTGTTGGTAGGGAAATTCCACACACAGCTTACAGCAGCCGAAGTGATGGTGATACCTCTTTCTTTTTCCTGCTCCATCCAATCGGTTGTAGCTGCACCATCGTGCACCTCTCCAATACGGTGAATCATACCGGTGTAGCGGAGGATACGCTCAGTAGTTGTGGTTTTACCGGCATCAATATGCGCCGCAATACCAAAGTTTCTCTGAAATTTTAAGTCTGCCATGACTATTTGTTTGAATGTTTATCTGTTTAAAAAAAACGTTGTGTGATTGTTATCTGCGACTGTTTCTCTGTTCGGCACCTGTGGCGTCGCACACTTCAGGTTCGGGATGGCTATCAGCATATAGACGGGAAGGAACTGTCCGTTTTACCGGAACACCTGTTGCTGATATGTAGATTTTTATACTCTCATAATACGCCGGTCAACAAATAATCCTGTTTCACGTATGCACTCCTCACCTGTGATTACCTGTTTAGGCGCCGCAAAAGTAAGGAAATTACCTGACCTATAAATCAGTTGCGTTCAAAAATATGGGAAACAAAAATCCCCCTGTTTTGAAGGGGGATTCTGATATATTTTTCATTACTGAAATTAAGATCTGAAATGCGCAAACGCTTTGTTTGCTTCAGCCATACGGTGCGTATCTTCTTTCTTTTTGAAAGCTCCACCTTCACCTTTGCTTGCGCTTACAATTTCGTTTGCTAATTTATCGGCCATGCTGCGACCGTTACGCTCACGACTGTAGCGAACGAGCCATTTGATGCTCAATGAAACTTTACGATCAGCACGTACTTCCGCAGGAATCTGGAAAGTAGCACCACCAATACGACGGCTGCGTACTTCAACAGCAGGAGTTACGTTTGCAACTGCTTTCTTCCAGATTTCATAACCGTCTTCGCCGGTTGTTTTGGCAACTTTATCAATTGCATCGTAGAAGATGGTAAAAGCAGTGCTCTTCTTACCTTGCCACATCAGGTTATTCACAAAACGAGTCACCAGTACATCGTTAAATTTAGGATCTGGTGCAAGTGCTATCTTTTTCGGTTTCGTCTTCCTCATTGTATATAAGAATTACTTAGTTCAGATTATTTTTTAGCCTTTTCTTTCTTGGTTCCGTATTTCGAACGGCTCTGCTTACGGTCTTTTACACCGGCAGTATCCAACGAACCACGAACGATATGGTAACGTACACCTGGCAAATCTTTTACACGACCACCACGTACAAGTACAATGGAGTGCTCCTGCAGGTTATGTCCTTCACCCGGGATATAGGCAATCACCTCTATCTTATTGGTTAAACGAACTTTGGCTACTTTACGTAACGCTGAGTTCGGTTTTTTAGGAGTGGTTGTGTACACACGTGTACATACACCTCTGCGGAACGGGCACGCATCCAACGCACGGGATTTGCTTTTCGCCCTGATAATTTCTCTTCCTTTTCTTACTAATTGTTGTATTGTAGGCATTCGTAACCTTTTATTTTTCGGACGGCAAAGGTAGGAGGTTAAGATTTAATAACAAAAACTTTAACCTTTTTTCTGCTATCAAAATAATCCACATCTTTTCAGCGTTTGTGGAGAGTATATGGTACGGGGCAGTTTTTTGTAACGCCCGAACCTGTATTTTGAGGCCTGATACCTAAAGAAACTGCCAACCAAGCTTATGAACAAACTTAAAACCCTCTTTTCTTCAACAATTTATACAAGATGGGTATTTCTGTTTCCTTTAGTTTTTACATGTTTCAGTGCATTTGCACAGGCTCCCGGCGCCGCTTTTACAGCGAGTCCGGTCAGTGGTTGTGCTCCATTACTCGTAACGTTTACTGATCAATCGACCGGAAACCCAACCAACTGGAAATGGGATCTGGGCAACGGAACCGTATCAACACAAAAAAATCCTTCTACCAACTATTTAACACCGGGGCTTTATACTATTAAACTGGTAGTGGCTAATGCATCGGGCGCCGATTCTCTGATTAAAACCAGCTATATTAATGTAATTCAACCGCCACAGGCTGCTTTTTCCACTTCCACCAGCTCTGTTGGTTGTTTTCCGCTCAGAGTTCAGTTTGTTGATAATTCGGTGGCCACATCGGGAGGCGCCATTACATCCTGGGAATGGGACTTTGGAGATGGTACAACCAGCACCGCCCAAAACCCCTATCATGTTTACTACAACACGGGTAATTATAATGTAGCATTAAAAGTAACCAACAGCAGTGGTTGTTTTACATTATTGGTAAAACCCTCGTTTATCAGGGCGTCCAATGGTGTAAAAGCGGATTTTAGCGCCAGCGCCCCGGTTAATTGTAAACCACCGGAATCGATCAGCTTTACCAACCTTACCACCGGGCCCGGAACAGTTACCTATAGATGGGATTTTGGCGATGGCGGTAACTCCACTACTACCAACCCTTCGCATATCTATACTACAGCCGGTACTTATAATGTGAGATTGATCGCAGAAAGCGATCAGGGCTGTATTGATACAATTACTAAGAACAACCAATTAAGTATTGGTAATTTTAATTCCAACTTCAGCTTCAGGGATAGTGTTTGTATTGGTGATACGGTGAAATTTACAAACCAATCTGTGCCGGCTCCGAATGCATCTACATGGTATTTTGGCGATGGCACTACATCTATCACAGCCAACCCGATCAAAATTTTCAGCACCACCGGTGCTTATACAGTAAAACTGGTCAACAACTATGGAAACTGTGTTGACTCATCCATAAAAACAATTAATGTTATCAGCAACCCGGTTCCAAATATTCTTGTAAATGATTCCATTGCATGCAGTGCACCGTTTACAGTAAATTTCTCTAACACTACCGCAGGAGCCAAACAATGGTTATGGGATTTTGGAGACGGTGCTATTTCAACACAACAGAATCCATCACATACTTATACAGCTGAAGGAAATTATACAGTGAAGCTGACAGTTCAGCTTTCAGCAGGTTGTACAGGTACAATCACTAAAACAAATTTTATCCGGGTACAGAAACCAGTTGTTTCGATACCCGGCATGCCAACAGGTGGTTGTTTCCCTTACACATTTAATCCCGTTCCTTCCGTGATATCGGCGGATTCTGTTATTTCCTGGTTATGGGATTTTGGTGATGGCGGCACTTCAACACAACAATTCCCAAGTCATCTTTACCCGGGTCAAGGGAATTATACCATTCGTTTAACTGTAACAACAAAGAGAGGTTGCACAGAAACCATCACCTATGTAGATGGCGTAAAAACAGGCACGAAACCAACTGCTAATTTTTCTGCTGCGCCACTTACAAGTTGTGCCGGACAGCCGGTTAATTTCACCAACCTAAGTTCCGGCTCACCCGATGCTTTTCGATGGGAGTTTGGCGATAACGGCACAAGTACTCTGCAAAACCCTTCCTATGCTTATAACAAGGCGGGCTTAATGACAGTTACGTTGATTGCTTATAAAAATGGTTGTGGTGATACTGTAACAAAATCAAACTACATCAACATACTACCCCCGGTATCAAACTTTGGAATAGTGTACGATTGTAACACCACTTCCACCGTTTCATTTGTCGACAGTTCTATTGGAGCAGTTACCCGTATTTGGAATTTTGGCGATGGAAATACATCAACAGCAACCAATCCATTGCATGTGTATGCATCTCCCGGCACTTATACTGTTACATTAAGTGTTACCAATGGAAGTTGCACAGATACATCACAACGTGTGGTCAACTTTTTAAATTTCAATCCAACGATCATTACAGATCAGAATGCAAAATGTAAATTCCAATCATTTAGTTTTTCTGCCGGCAATGTAACACCAGCTAACATCACATCTTGGTCGTGGGATCTTGGAGACGGCACTACCAACAACTCAGCATCATTCAATCATTTTTATACTGCTGTCGGCAGTTATACAGTTAAGCTTGTTATTACAGATATAAACGGGTGTAAAGACAGTACAACAAAACTATTGAATGTGTATGGAGCAACTCCATCCTTCACTGCACTCCCCAACCCACAGTGCGTTGGTCAATCAGTAACATTTACCAATACATCAACAACCGACGGAACACACCCAATTACAAATTATTTATGGCGCTTTGGCGATGGCAATAATTTGAATGGAAATAATGCAACAGTGCAACATAGTTATACCACAGCATCAACTTATTTTCCAAAATTGATCGTAACTGATTCATACGGTTGTGTTGACAGTACATTAGGAGGGGCAGTTCTTGATATCTTTGAAACAAAGCTTGGTTTTTACGCAGTAGACAGTTTGTCTTGCCCTAACGGAAACGTACAATTTGTAAATACTTCAACAGGTAGTAACTTAAGTTATACATGGGATTTTGGTGATGGCAATACATCAACAGCTGTTAATCCTTCGCACAGTTATGCAGCAACAGGCACATACACGGTGAAGTTGATCGGTCGTGAAGCAATTGGTTGTGTAGATTCCACCATCAAAATAAATTACATTACTGTTGATGTACCCTTAGCAAATTTCATTGCGAGTGATACATTCACCATCTGCCCTCCGTTGCAGGTACAGTTTACAAATACATCAACATACTATAAAACAGTTCTCTGGAACTTTGGCGATGGCAATACATCCACTGCAGCAAATCCATCTTACTCCTATGCGATTCCAAACGATTATACAGTTACATTAACTGTAACATCAGCCGGTGGATGTACAAGCACCAAACAAATGCTGATACGTGTATTGTCAAACACAGTTGGTAATCTCAGCTACAATCCAATTACCGGATGTTTCCCCATGCAGGTAAACTTTGCGGTAACAGCAAACAACAATGTAAAATACCTCTGGGACTTTGGAGATGGCAACACGTTGTTTACAAGCGATTCAACGGTCGGTTTTAATTATCAATCCCCCGGCTTTTATGTACCAAAAGTGATCTTACAGGATACACAAGGTTGTTTAACACCATTGATAGGTATTGATACAATAAAGATATTTGGTTCAAAACCGGACTTCAGTGTCGATAAAAAAGTGTTGTGCGATAATGGTACCATTCAATTCCGTGATTCATCGGTTACAGCAGATATTGTAAGCAGTTATGTATGGAATTTTGGTGATGGTAATACAAGTGGTTTACGTAACCCCTCACATTCTTACGGCAACACAGGTGTGTATGATGTAACGCTCACCATTAACACTGTAAACGGATGCAGTAATACCATTACCAAACCACAATTAATAAAAGTTGTACCCACTCCGCAATTAAGTATTACAGGAACTACCGTCTATTGCAGTCCGGCTACTGTAAATCTCACCGGCAACCTGATTAATCCTGATACATCTGCAATACAGTGGACATGGAAAGTTGATAACAGAATTGTGAACACAAAAAATCTTTCCAACTTTTCTATTCCAGCTGCAGGCACTTATACTGCATGGCTCATTGCAACAAACAGCAGTGGTTGTACAGATAGTACATCAACCACTATTACAATTAATCAAACCCCAACCATTGATGCCGGACAAGACACCACTATCTGTATTGGCAGCAGTTTCGTTTTAAATCCATCTGGCGCTTCTACCTATTTATGGTCGCCGGGAACTGATTTGAATTGTACCAATTGCACGAATCCTGTTTCTACTCCACAAAATAATATCCGCTACTATGTAACAGGCACATCAGCAGGTTGCAGTACGGTTGATTCTGTTTTCATTCGTGTAAAGAAACCATTTACCGTTACCGTTAGTGCAAGCGATACGTTATGTGTGGGTGAAAGCATGCAGTTACTTGCTACGGGTGCAGAAAATTATAGCTGGTCGCCGGCAACCGGACTCAGCAGTTCAACAATTGCGAATCCGATTGCAACACCAACAACAACTACAACTTATACCGTTACAGGTTTCGACAGCAGCAGTTGCTTTACCGATACAAGATCAGTAACAGTTTATGTGTATAATTATCCAACCATCAATGCGGGCAATGATACCGTGATCATAGCAGGAACAACAGCACAATTGTTTGCCGCCGGTTCGCCTGATATCATTTCATACAACTGGTCGCCGTTTACAAACCTGAGTTGTACCACATGCCCTAACCCCATTGCTTCTCCAAAAAATAATACAACGTATACAGTTGAGGTAAGTAACATCGCCGGTTGCGTATCATCAGATGAAGTAACTGTGTTGGTGGGATGTTTAGCCGGGCGTATTTACATCCCCAATGCATTTACACCGAACAACGATGGAAAGAATGATCGCTTTTATGTGATTGGTGATGGAGTTGATAAGATCAAGCGTATAACTGTATTCGACCGTTGGGGTAAGCCTGTCTATTCAAAGGAAAATATACAGGGAAATAATCCTGCAGTTGGTTGGGATGGTACACGTAATGGCTATGAACAGCCAACAGGTATGTACACCTACATCACCGAAGTTGTTTGTGGCGACGGTGCTGTATTTAAAATGCAGGGTACGATTACACTCATCCGGTAATTATTTTTTTGATAACCGATATTAATAGCTGTGGTTGCCCACAGCTATTTTTTATTAAGGGAAAATAGAATGAAAGCGGTAATTTGTAGGAAAGCGATCAATATGAACAACAGGTGGTTTTTAGTTGCAGCAATTTCTCATGTATTGAATAGCTATTCAGTTGCTCAGCAAAAACCGAATATCATTTACATTATGACCGATGATCTGGGTTATGCAGATCTCAGTTGTTATGGACGTAAAGATTATCAAACCCCACATCTCGATAAACTTGCTGCACAGGGAATGAAGTTTACACAAGCATATGCGGCCGCTCCTGTTTGTACACCCACTCGTACAGCATTTATGACAGGCCGTTATCCTGCACGCACTTCTATTGGTTTGCTGGAACCCTGGGTACCTTCAAAACGTGATAACAGTATTGGTTTAAACGCAGCTGATCATTCGGTAGCGGCATTGGTAAAAAAAGCTGGCTATGAAACTGCACTCATTGGTAAATGGCATTTAGGTGTCGGGCCATCCTTCTCTCCGCTTGATAATGGGTTTGATTATTTTTACGGCATTTACACCGGTGCAGCTGATTATATTTCGCACAAAGGCGATGGAGAAATGCATGATCTGTATGAAAACAGAACGCCTGTTTATACAAAGGGATACGCAACAGAACTACTTGGCTCAAAAACAATTTCATTCTTACAACAAAAACACAATAAACCATTCTTTTTAAGCCTGCAGTTTACTGCGCCGCATTGGCCATGGCAGGGACCAAACGATCCTGCTTTGCCTGACACTGTTAAAATGAGTGCCAAACTCATGGCGACAATGGGAACAGCGGAAGCCTATAAAGCAATGATGAAAAGTCTGGATGAGCAAGTTGGCATAATTATGAAAACATTGGAAGAAACTGGATTAGCTGCAAATACAATTGTGATCTTCACCAGCGACAATGGTGGTGAAAAATTTTCAGATATGGGACCACTTGCGAAAATGAAAATGACAGTGTGGGAAGGTGGTGTGCGGGTTCCTGCATTTGTGCGATGGCCCGGAAAAATTAAAGCGAATACTGTATCGCATCAACAGGTGATAACAATGGATTGGACAGCAACCATCCTTGCAGCTGCGGGTGCAAAAGCAAATGAAAAGTATGCGCCTGATGGCATTGATCTGCTTCCTGTTCTTACAGGCAAGCAACAGGTTTTGCCAAGAACATTTTACTGGCGCATTACTCAACGCCGCAATCAACACGCTATACTTGATCATAACTGGAAATACATTGTTGATGAAACCGGTGAACACCTTTTCGATCTATCGGTTGATGAAGGGGAACGCAATAATCTTATTACAACTCAGCAGGTAAAAGTAGAAGAGCTAAAGAGAAAATATAAGGCATGGGAGCAATTGGTGTTAACCCCTTTGCCTTTGCAATGATATTTTATCGGTTGGTGAAAACACACAACTTGGGCGTGATTCTTTCATTAATACACCGACAGCAGCGAGAATGAACGAGTGCAACAATTTTTCATTTGTTATCACAGCCAAAATCAATTTTCATTATTATTTTTTTTCCATTATTTTTTATGTAAACTTCATCTTTCCCTACCTCCTTGTACAAAGTGTCAAGTAGATTTATTTTATCATAAAATCCACTAGCATCGAGGTTAAGATTTAATTTTTCGACTCTTGAATCCCCTAGATTTTGCACCTCAAGAGTTGGGAATGAATGCTGTGAAGAATCTATGTATTTTTTTATCAGAATTCCATCCAACTTTATTTTTTGGAATTCTTTGTAAGTAATACATCTGGCATCTTTCGAAAACTGGGGTATCAAAAAACGAAAAATAAAAAATGAAAATAAAATAATAGGTAATAAAATGTAATACCTTTTCTTACCTGTATTAAGCATGTTATTTAAATATTCTTTTGCCATTTTAGTATTTTGGCTTATTTGTTCATGCTCCCTTATTCATAACACTCTAACATACTGCAAAGCGAAAATAAGCATGCATGCACCCAGCTACAATATCTGATTACCATAAAAAAGCGGCTCTTCTCAAAGCCGCTCTACTGTTTTCATTGCAGGTTTATATTTTAAATAACCATTCGTGTATATCTGCTGCTTTCCCTTCACGGATATCAGTTAAACGACGTTTCACTTCAGGAGAGATCGTCCATTTATCAGTATCGAACTTCATCACAGTATCTTTATAACATAACTCTTTGATCATTGAAATAGTTGCTGCTGTACCTGTACCAAACACTTCTTTCAATGTTCCGTTTTGAAATGCTTCCACTACTTCATGAATGCTGATGGGCCGTTCTTCAACTGTTAAACCCATATCTTTTAAAATAGCGATCACGCTATCTCTTGTAACACCGGCAAGAATGGTACCTTCATCCAAATTTGGAGTAATGGCTGTATTGCCAATGATCACAAAGCCATTCATCATACCAAATTCCTGCAGGTATTTATGTTCAACTGCATCTGTCCACAATACTTGGTCGTATCCTTTTTTCTTTGCTTCGTTTGTTGGATACATGGATGAGCCATAATTACCGGCTGCTTTTGCAAAACCAACACCACCGGGCACTGCACGTACAAATTGTTCTTCCACATAGATCTTCATCGGTACCGCATAGTAAGGACCGGTTGGACAAAGAATGATCATGAACTTATACTTATCGCTCGGCTTCACTCCTATCACATCATCATTTGCAAACATGAATGGACGGATATACAATGAATGATCCTTCTTCATCGGAATCCAATCTTTATCTATTTCAATCAGCTTACGCATCCCTTCAATAAAAATTTCTTCAGGCACTGTTGGCATCTGCATGCGTTCTGCCGATTTATTGAAACGATTATAATTATCGTATGGACGGAAGATATAAGCTTCACCATTTTCATGACGAAACGCTTTAATGCCTTCAAATATGCTTTGTCCGTAATGCATGGCGGCATTAGCAGGAGAAATGGTAATAGGTTGATAAGGTTTGATCTCTACATTCTTCCACTCACCATCTTCATAATCGGCAACCAGCATATGATCAGTAAAATGTTTACCAAAAGGAACATTACCCAGATCGAGGCTGCTCAGTTTACTTGTTTCAGATTTTGTAATTAAAATATCCATAGCACCAATCATAACTCGTTATTTTTGTCACGCAAAGAAACGAAAAAAATAAACAAGGGTTTTACTCCAACTCAACTATGTCTTTTGATAACATTCAACTTACTGACGATCAATTGGCCGATCTCTACGGCAAACAACTCGTAATTGTTGAAAAAGGAGACAATACCAGCGAAACTGAAACGAAAGCAGCCAAAACCAGCATCGCACCTGAACCTGTAGCCGCTACTGCTCCGTTGCAGGGCATTACAGGTAAAAACAAAAAGCAGTTCATGTGGCTGGTGGAAGAACATTATTTCCCTTACCTCAACGATGCTGATTTCCAGTTCCTGGGCGATGTATTGACCGCCTGTAAAATGAATATGGAAGATATTGCCCTGGTGAATGTGGCCAATAACCGTAACCATTTCGATGAACTGGTGCAGCAATTGCAACCAAAGTTCATTATAGCATCGGGTGTGCAGGTTGATGCGTTACCTATTCAACCGGCTGATTACCGTGTTCAGGATCAACAGGGTTATTTGTTATGTTGCACTGAAACGCTGGAAGCCATTCGCACCGATAAAAGCAAAAAATCAAAATTATGGCTGGCATTAAAACAAATGCTGGGCCTGTAAACCTGTTTATGCAACAACTCATATTCGCCAGCGGTAACCGGCACAAAGCCGAAGAAATTGAAGCCGCTCTTCCGGAAGGTTTCCGCATTCTCACCATGAAAGATGCGGGAGTTGATGAAGAAATTCCTGAACCATTTGACACTCTCGAAGAAAATTCGAAACACAAAGCACAGTTCTTAGCAGAACGTTTGCAACAGGATTGTTTTGCCGAAGACACGGGGCTTGAAGTGGAAGCGCTCAATGGTGAACCGGGTGTGCGTTCGGCCCGTTATGCAGGCGATGGGAAAGATTTTTCTGCCAATACTGACAAGCTTCTTGCAAATATGCAGGGCAAGGAAAATCGCAAAGCCCGTTTCCGCACTGTTTTTTCGCTTATCCTTGATGGTAAGCTTTACCAGTTTGAAGGAATCTGTAACGGCACGATTTTAGAAAATAAAGCTGGAACAGGGGGATTTGGATACGACCCTGTATTTTTACCCGACGGAAGCAGTAAAGCTTTCGCCGAAATGACGATGGAGGAAAAGAACAAATACAGTCACCGTAAAAAAGGGCTCGACCTGATGATCGATTTCCTCAAAAAAAGTTAAGGAGAAACCAAGATGCAAAGCAACCAAATGATTCCTGATACCGACTTAATTAGTGGATGCATTTCCGGCGACCGTCGCATGCAGAAAGCTCTGTACGACAAATATGCCGGTAAAATGTACGCCGTTTGCCTCCGCTACATGGGCAATGCCGATGATGCACAGGATATATTACAGGAAGGATTTGTGAAGATCTTTAAAAACCTGGAACGTTTCAGAGGCGAGGGATCATTTGAAGGATGGGTACGACGCATTTTTGTAAATACCGCAATTGAACAGATCCGTAAAAAGAAAACCGACTTATCATTAACAGAGAAAGAAGAAAGTATTGAATACAAATCCGTTTCGGCGATTGAAAACATCAACGAAAAGGATTTGCTCAGGATCATTAAAGACTTATCACCCGGCTACAGAAGCGTGTTTAACCTTTATGTAGTTGAAGGATACAGTCACAAAGAAATTGGCGAATTACTGGGCATCAGCGAAGGCACCAGCAAATCGCAATTGGCAAGAGCAAGAATGATCTTGCAGGATAAAATTAAACGCTGAGCTAAATAAATCATGAACGACTCCACTCTTCAACAATTACTTCTGCAAACAGAAGTTGCCCCACCGGAAATGGTTTGGGAGAAGATTGCTGTTGATCTTGATGAACTGGAAGCAGATAAACCTTTGCAACAACAGGTGCTGCAATTGGAAGAAGAAGCCCCTTCATTTGTTTGGGAACAATTACAACCTGCGTTAGACGATCTCTCGATTCAACAAAAAATAAACTCGGTCGAAGAAATTGTTCCTGCTAGTGCATGGGAGCAAATTGAACAACAGTTGAATATTGAACAGAATGATGCATACGTTGCTGCAACCTTGCAATCAACTGAAGTAACACCTCCTGCTGATGCATGGAGTTTCATTGAAGCTTCACTTGAAGAAAGCGGAGCCAAAGTAATTTCCATCAACAGAAATTCTACAAAACGTTTCTATCGCATGGCGGCAGCTGCGGCTGTTTTTGGTATTCTTGCATGGGGTGGTTACCGTTTGCTCAATAATAATTCAACTGAACAATCTGCTCCAATTGCTTCTGTACAGGAATCTGCAACACCCAGTGTAGTAATTCCGGTTCCTGCTCAACAAGACAGTATTGAGGATGATGTGCAACCAGATGTTACACCTACCCGTGTTCAAATTAAAGAACGTATCAAGCAAAAACTGAAACTCAACGACGCCGTTGCATATATTGAAACCCCGGATCATAGTTTGGAAAATCACGTTCCATACCAGGGCATTCATCATCAAAAACAACTTGTACCACAGGAAACAAATGGTTTTTCTGAAAGTCAGTATTACATGTTGCTGAACGATAACGGAGAACTGGTACGTGTTTCCAAAAAAATCACCGATCTGAAATGTGTGGCTGTTTCCAATTCTACAACAGCTACCGCACAGGAGTTAAAAGATTGCAACGAACAGTTGAAGCGCTGGCGTGAAAAAATGGCCATGGCGGCTGCTTTTTCTGCATCTGCCGGCGACATTGATCTCAACCAGCTCAGCAACAGTATTTCTGATCAGCAATAATATTCTTACTCACCGCTTACCTTTTCACTATGTCACGCATCCGAATCACACCCCCCTCCTCTTTTTCGTTTACAGCAACAATCCCAGTTCGTATTACCGATCTTAATTACGGGAATCATGTTGGCAACGATGCTGTACTTTCTATTATTCATGAAGCAAGAATGCAGTTTCTTACTCATCATGGCTTTACTGAACTCGATTGCGGAGGTGTAGGTTTAATCATGAGCGATGTGGGTATTGAGTTTAAGAAAGAAGTTTTTTATGGTGATGTGCTGGAGATCAATGTGGCAGCAACCAATTTCAGCAGCGTTGGATTCGACCTGTATTATCAACTGCTGAAAACAGATCAAACAATTGTAGCAGCAGCCAAAACAGGAATGATCTGTTATAACTATGCTCTAAAGAAAATTACACAAGTACCCGTGATTGTGAAAGAGAAGCTGGGAGGAAGAGAATAGGAAATCGTTGATCGGCAATTAGCAATAGGTTAATCCGTATTCAAGTGATCGAAGCAGGTTACTTCATTAATTTAATTTCATTAAGCAACGATGCTGCATAACTGCTGCTAAGCTTTACCAGTTCATTATACTTCTGTACTGCGTCTGCTTTTTTATTTTGTTTTACATGGCACATGCCAATGTAATAAACCGTTGTTTCAAATCCCGGTTTTAATTCATTTGCTTTATTTAACCGAACTAATGCTTCATCAATTCTGTTCATTGAAAAAAGAGAAAAACCAAGCTCTGAATACGAAAGATAATTCTGCTCTTCAAAACCAATTGCCTTTTGCAAATACGGAACAGCTTCGTTGAATTGACCAAGATCGTTATAGCACCATCCGATCCTGTAATGAATTTTTGATTCTGTACTATCTAATGAAAGGGCTTTCAAAAAATCAGCCAAGGCAAGCGCCGTTTTCTTTTGGGCATCTTTATACAGATCGCCTCTTGCTATATAAACTTTATCATAAGAAGCATTTTGTTTGATCACCTGGTTAAAGTCAGCAAGCGCTTCGTTTACCTTACCCAATTTGTATTTTGCAAAACCGGCTTCATAAATAATGCGAAAATTTGTAGGATCGAGTTTGCGTGCATTCGTTAATGCAACAAGCGCTGAATCGTATTGCTCCAGTTCATTGTAACACCAACCTAATTCATAATGAGCGGCTGCCATCGTTGGCTTCTTTTCGATCATTTGTTTGAAAAGAGTAAGAGCAGCTTCGCATTTACCCTCCCTGCGGAGCTTGCGTGCTTCTTGGTATAACTCGTCTGTTTTATCAGCCTGCGCTGTTGCTGTAAAAAACCCTGCTGCCAGGAAGATCAATATGAGAAACTTTTTGGACATTGTATTGTGTTCACAAATCATAATCAGGAAAATCCTAACAACTTCATCAGCTGTTCCAAATCTTCCAACTTTCTTCCGCCTGAATCAACAACATATCAGCCCCGTTTTTGATCACTGCTCCCTGCGCTTCGGCCATTTGCAGGAAAGCAGTTTTTTCGGGGTTGTAGATGAGATCATAACAAAGAAAACGATTATTTATGCAATGATAAGGTAATGATGGTTTATCAAGTACATTCGGTTGCATACCCAATGGTGTTGTGTTGATAACTAATTGAACAGTTTGCATCACTGCTTCATCGAGTTCATCGTAGCTGATTGTGGTTGCACTCTTGTTACGGGAAACCGATTGGTATGTGATGCCTAACTGCTTCAACACCCATGCCACAGCTTTGGCGGCACCACCGGTACCGAGTATTAATGCATGCTGATGATGTGCCTGCAAAAATGGTTCAATTGATTGCCGGAAGCCTGTTACATCTGTATTATAACCAATCAATTTACCGTCTTTGACCTGGATGCAATTACAGGCACCGATCTCCTGAACGGCGGCCGATTGCTCATGCAAAAAAGGAAGCACCGCTTCTTTATAAGGGATGGTTACATTGATGCCTTCCAAATCTTTTACTTGTTGTATTAGATTTGGAAACTCGTTGATGGATGCAATCGGATACAACTCATAACTACAGTTATGAATTCCCTCTTCAGCAAACTTCTGTGTGAAATATTTTTTTGAAAATGAATGACTCAACGGGTAGCCTATCAATCCAAACTGCCGCATTATGCTTTTTGTTTATCGAGGAACATATGAAATGTATCGCCACGTAAACCCAAACGCATGGTCTCCAGCGGAATTACTTCTGACGGAGCAATATTACCAAGGTTTACATTATGACCTACCAATTCAATAAAGTACAATTGCTGGGCTTTTTGTGGCGCCTCCCAAATGATCTTTTCTTCCGGGATCTGGGTTAAAATTTCCTGCACCAATCCTTCTCTTACCTCACCGCTTCCACGATAAATACCAACATTACCGGCTTCTCTAGCTTCCGCAATTACATAAGTTGAGCCTGCTTCCAGTTCAGCACGCATCAGTTCGATCCACTTGTACGGAGGAATGATATGGGCGGCATCTTTACTACCTACTTCGCTCAACACTGTACCGTGTTTCGTCAACTTCTCAATGTATCCGCATTTTTCTGCGTGTGGTATTTCAATAGAACCATCACTCACTTCCATATACTTCACACCAAATTCTTTACACACACTGATATAATCTTCAAATTGATTACGGATCAGGAAGGCTTCGAACAAAGTGCCTCCAAAATAAACAGGTATGTCGTAGGAAGCATACACTTCCAGTTTTTGCTTGAGATTTGGTGTAACGAACGAAGTGCCAAAGCCCAGCTTCACAATATCAACATGGGGCTCAGCAATGCTCATAAAGTTCTTTGCCTCTTCTACGCTCAAACCTTTATCCATCACCATTGTAATACCATGGGCACGGGGTTTCTTATTTCGTTCCGGAATCTGTGTAAGATTAAAATTCATTGAAAGTTCATTTTTTGGATCGGCGCAAAAATAGGAAAGCAGCAGCAACCTGCAAGTACAGATTTACTGACATTCGTCAGCATCAATACGTTACAATGACCGGGAGCGCTTGTAGCGTGCAATAAGATCAACCACTTGTGGATGCTGCAACAAACGGGGCTGTAATTCGATCAGTTTTTTGATCAGCTTGGGCGCTTTTGACATCGCATATTCAAGCTGGGCAATGGCCTGCTTTGTTTTTCCACTTGCAAAAAAGATAGCAGCTCTGTAAAAGATATAGATGGGCTTGCTGCCGGTTGCTTCGTAAGCCGCAACAGCATAATCATCGGCATTTTCCAGCATATCCGCTTTGAGCATACATTCCAGCATTGCACTCCAGCCTTTTACATTTTTAGGCCGAGCCTTGATCACATTGGCAAAATGCTCAACCGCTGTTTTATAGTCGCCAATCTCAACCAAAGCCATACCCATAGCAAGATTGTAATCGGGCTGTAATCGATGAATGCGAAGCGCCTGCTGCATTTGCTTGATGGCACTTTCATACTGTTCTTCATTGAGATAAGTACAGGCAATTTTGTAGTACAGTTTACTGTCCTCAGGATTCATATGTGATGCTTTCCGGTAATGAAAGCGTGCCTGCGCATATTGTCCCATGCGGTCGTAGCAATACCCGATCGCTTCGTGTATTACTTCTTCCGGACGACTTAGTTCCAATACCTTCTCCAGCATTTCAATAGCATCCTTGTACTTGCGTAAACGAATATAGGCGTCCCCAATATTGCGGTAAGCGTAATCAAATTTTTCATCGATCGTAATACAATACATGTAAGCGTCGATGGATTTCTCATACAACTTGAGCCCCTGATAGGCTGCACCCAAATTGAACCAGGCCAGTTCACTATACGGATGATCGTTGATGATGTTGAGATGAAGCTTGATCGATTCTTCGTTGCGGCCGGTGAAATCGGTCCAGAAGCAGATCTTGTAAAGTGCTTCCTCGTTGGTGGGCTCTTCTTCCAGAATGAGTTTGAGGCAATCAAATACCTTTTCAAATTCTTCGTAATCATCATACACATCGGCAAGCTCAAATAATAAACTTACCCGCTCTTCACCCGAGAATAATTGCAACGCCTCCTCTAACAACTCCACTGCTTTTTGCTGTTGATCAAGTGCCAAATAAGCATCTGTACGAAGAATGTACAGATCAATATCGTTACTGTCGAGCAGTTCTGCCTGATCGAGCACATCCAAAGCTGCTTTGTACTGGCGGGTGGCCAACAGCAGATCGGCCTTTTTTATGTGTAAAGCTGAAGAATAAGGATAGATCTCGATCCCGAGCTCTGCTGCCTGAAGGGCCTGGGGAATATCCTCTTTGTCGTCAAAATAATCAATGAGTTTTTCAAAACTTTCTTCTTCGAGAAAAGAGTGAGAGCGCCCGTTCTTGAGATTTTCAAACAAGCGAAGTAATTCTCTGATTTCTTCTTTGTCGTTTCGAGAGGGATTTTGCTTCATGTGGTTGCAGGTTATTGTAAATTAACCCGTATTTGATAAAAATTACCATAGTCATGTAACATTTAGTTATCAACATACGTTAATATATATGTAAATATGTGATAAGCGGCTTGACTTATCCATCTATTAATCGTTAAATTTGTGTTCAAATGACTGCTAAAGCTACATACCGCCAAAACTATTTGCGTAATAGTTTATTGCTTGTGAGCTGTTTTGCGATCTTTTATTCTGCCTCTTCTGCCAGTTTCACTTCTGGTGGTGGCAAAAAGAAGACAGCGAAATCGGTCATTACTTCCCTTAGTTTAAAGAACAATCCACTTAGTCTTCAAAACGGTTTTCGTTTTAAAGGTGGATTAAGTTTCTCCAGCACAAATAACAACAGCCTGATCATGAGTGGTACCACCGTTCGTTTTCAGAAAGGAAACAATCTGTATGTGTTACCGGTGAAACAAAAGGTAGTGTTCAGTAAATTCAAAACTCCTCAAAAAGAAATCAAATAAAAAAATCCCGCTTCGAGCGGGATTTTTTATGCTTATTTTCTTTAGTTCTTTCTTGTTTTCTTGATCTCATCATATGTCATCTCTCTGTATCCTGTTTTCGGTGTATCGAACATTGCCGATGGAACAGGGTCAAAACTCACTTTGTCGGCAATAAAGGTCACTTTATTCTTACCTAATTCAGATTCATATTCCAACGGAAAACCGGGTAGATTTTTAAACTGCTCCCCGTAGTCTTTGTTCTGAAATACCAGTTCTGTTGTATAAAATACTTTGAACGTGCTTCCATCTTTCAATTTAGCGATCGCTAATTTACAGTTGTAGCCCAATATCTTTTTTGTTTCAGGCAACAGTTCAAACTGAATACCTGCATATTTACTGTTCCGGTCATCGTAATCAGCTTTCGTCATCCGGATCAAGATCTTTTGCTCACCATATTCATTCATTACAACCGCATTTCCAGCCTTTGAATCATGCAGTGTGATGGTTTTCCCTAACACGCTGGTCAACTCTGTACGTGTGTTAACAGCTTTGAAATAGATCTTCTGAGTTGCACCATCTAATAAATCAGCTGCTTTTGTTTGATTATTCCCTGTATTTACAACAATGTTATACGAAACTGTGCCTTCGCCATATGCCTGCTGTGCTTTCAACGAAGCCAAAGGAGCAAGAAGCATTACTACTAAACCGATCTTACAAAAATTCTTCATGATTTTTAGTTATTCAATACAGGTTAAAGATATAAAAATAGTATTCCAAGTTGCATTCTGCCAAAAACAAAAAACCCCGACTTTACGGTCGGGGCTGTATCGCTATTGTTAAGATTATTTTTTACCGCCTGGTTTCTTCTGCATATCCTGCACTTTCTGATTACTGTTCTGAATTTGTTCAAGGCGTTCCTGCCACTTTGATTTGGTCACCGGCTTCTTTTTATTCTCCTGCAATTTTGCATGGATCTTCTTTTCATCGATGATGAACTTCTGGATCACAAACTGCAATCCTAAGGTTACAATGTTTGACACCGTATAATACCATGTTAAGGCCGAAGGAAGACTGTTAAAGATAAACAGCAACATGATAGGGAAGAAATAGATCATGTATTTCATGATCGGGTTATCCTGCGTAGGCGTCATCTGCATATTGTAAACAGAGATCAGTAAACTGGTAATCGTAGCTGTTATGGTAAACAAGCTAACATGATCGCCATAAAATGGTATACTGAAAGGTAAGGTTGCGATGGTGTCGTACGACGAAAGATCTTTCGCCCACAAGAAGCTTTCGCCCCGTAAACCAATGCTGGCATTAAAAAAACTATACAACGCAAAGAAGATCGGTATCTGCAATAATGCAGGAATACATCCACCTAATGGGTTTACGCCAGCTTGCCTGAACAGTTTCATCTGATCCATGCTCATTGCCTGCTGATCGCTGCCATGTTTCTTTTTCAGTTCATCAATTTCAGGACGCAGTACTTTCATTTTTGCACCACTGAGATAACTTGAGTATGTAAGTGGAGAAATGATCAAACGGATAAAGAAGGTAAGCAAGAGAATTACTATACCCATGCTGCCAATGTGCTTATCAAAGAAATCAAACACAGGCATTACCACATAACGATTTATGTATTTTACAAACGCAAAAATGCCATAGCCTAGCTGCACATGGCTTTCGAGTTTATTATCAAACGCTTTCAGAATTTTAAAATCGTTGGGGCCGTAATACATCTGCATAGGTACTGTTGCCGAAGATGCACCTGCCAGATTGAAGCGAAGGATCGATTTTACATCCATCACCTTTTGCAACGAATCCTCTTCTTCCGCTGGAACGGTCCAATTGGTTTCTGCATACGAGAAATTAGAAGCAGAGATGATCGAAGTATTAAAGAACTGTTGCTTTACACCGATCCATTTTGTTTTATCACCAAACTTTTTGCTATCGCCTGTACCGGCTGCTTCAAAATCATAATCGCCCTCTTCAACAAAACCAATATTGCTTTGACCTTTTTCATATTTGATGTCACTTTCCTGCTGCTTGGCTGTGATATCCCAGTTGAGGTTCAAAATGCCTTGTGTAAGAAGTTTATCTGCACCGGTCATTTGAATTGACCAATCAATTAAGTAGTTATTATTCTTAACGGTGTATGTATGCACAACTGTTTGACCTTCTGCATTGGCAATGCTGAATTTGATGGTTTGACCATCAGCCGTTTTGGTTATTTCACTTGGCGTGAAATTCAGTTGTGAAGTCAATGCAGCTTTATTATTTCCTGTATTGATGGAATAAATAAGTTGATGTGCTTCACCACCCAATACTACCTGCTTGCCATCGTAACGCTTGTAATTCTTGAGCTCAACTGATTTTGGAAAACCACCTTTGTTGGTAAAGCTCACCTTCATCACTTCGTTTTCAACTACAGTCAACTGTTCTGTAAGTGCAGGCTGAAATTCACCTGCTGCCTGTGCTGTTGTTGCGGAATCCTGAACAGCAGCTTGTTGCTTGGCCGCCGTTGTATCAATCAACTTTCGTTTAGCTGCTTCAACTTTTGCTAACGAATCAGCCGTTTGTTGCTTTTCAGCTTCTAATGCACCTTGCTGGCGCTGGGTAAAATAGATGTAACCAAACAAGAGCGCCATCATTGCCACAAAACCAATTATCGTATTCCGGTCAAAATTCATCTGAGTATTTATTTTGGAGCGGCAAAGGTAGGTATTTGGAGGGAAGTACAGGGGAAGAAGTAGGAAGTAAGAGGTAAGAAGTACGAAACCAGCGGCATCCCACTCTCGACTCACCACTGACGACTAATGATTACCCACTCGCCCACTCCTTTCTTTACCATTTCTTTTACAATAACTACTTTTACTACTCGTTTATATTTCTACTTTAACCACATAGCTGTTCCCGCTTTAACCAAGCTTAACAATTAAATCATTTTTATGAGTCAACCGACTACGCCCATGTACGCAGGGGAAGCGTATGCTCCTACACAAACCGATGAATTGCTATGGTGGCTGGCGACAGCTGAAAAAGAACTGATCAAAGATTGTGTGGTTGACCGGAACCGTTACAGGATCGTTGGCATGAGTGTACTCGCCACCTGGATCTTTGCCACACTTGCCTGGACCTATTTTTTCTCAACCGTTATTGACAATGTATTTCTCTATGTTGGCAGCGGTGTGTTCATGGGCTTTGTAATCCTCAGCATCGACCGGGCATTGATCAAAGGCATCAATCAATTCAACAAACGAAAATTCACTCCACTCCTGTTTCGTGGAATACTGGCACTCACCATCGGTACATTTATGGCACAGCCTGCTATTCTTTTTATGTTTGATAAAGAAATCAACATGCAGGTGTCGCTGGATAATGAAAAACGAAAACTCACCAAACGTACCGAACTTGATCTGTTATATAAAAACAGGAAAGATGAATTGCTGAAAGAAAAAACAGGATTACAAAAAGAGCTTGATGTAAAATATGCCGATGTAAACTCGGCACGTGAAAAATTTATTGCTGAAACCGATGGCAGTGGTGGCAGCGGTAAAGTAGGTATTCAGGATATTGCCCTTGCCAAACGTAATGAATACCAAAAGCTGGATGCCGAATACAAAGTATTGCAAACGCAACAACAACAACGCATCGCTGCCATTGATGAAGAGTTGAGCCAAATGGAAACAACCATTAAAAAACAGGAAGCAGATTTTTTAAATTATCTCAACACGGGCTTTTTAACCCGTATTGAAGCGATGGATAATTTGTTGAAGGAGAATGGCGCCTTACAGTTTCGTTATTACCTCATTTTAATTATTCTGATGTTGATTGAATTGATGCCGGTGATTGCAAAAACATTATTGCCTGTGGGTGTGTACGATGAAAAAGTAAAACAGCGTGAAGCACTTGAAAAAATAATGACCGAAGAAAGTTCGGATTATGAAAAAGAGATGAAACGACTTTATAATAAATTATCGATGCAGCAGGATACAGAAACGATGGAAGAATTTTTCCGCATGCAGAAAGATGAACAACGGAACAAACTCAATCACTTTGGGAAAGATTGGAAAAGAAATGATGAAAATGTGCAGGGCTTTTGGGAAAAGATCAAGCAGCAAATGATTGGGAGACCGGAAAATTAATTGATAACCGATAGGTATTAGTCTATAAATAAAAAGTGAAGAGTTAACCTCTTCACTTTTTATTTTTCAGCTTCAATTTTCGATTTCAACTTAAATCATCTCACTTTCCAGCAACGGATTCTTGATCGACTGTTGCTTCTCCGAATATTCTTTTGCCGCTTTGATAAAATGTACAAACAACGGTGCAGGATTTTCAACTGTACTTTTAAGTTCAGGATGATATTGCACACCAATAAAGAACGGATGCTTGGGATTTTCCATGATCTCCACCAATCCTGTTTCAGGATTTTTTCCGCTGGGCACCATACCCGACTGTTCAAATGCTTCCAGATATTTGTTATTGAATTCGTAACGATGGCGATGACGCTCATTGATCTGCGTTGCGCCATAGATCTGTTCTGCCAATGAACCGGGCTTTATATCGCAGGGATATGAACCGAGGCGCATGGTGCCACCTTTGCTGGTGATCTTTTTCTGTTCTTCCATAATGTCGATCACAGGATCAGGTGTTTCAGCATTCATTTCAAACGAATGCGCATCTTTCAATCCCAATACATTTCTTGCATATTCAACGCAAGCCATCTGCATACCCAAACAAATACCGAAAAAAGGCAAACCGTTCTCACGTGCATATTTAATGGCAGTGATCTTTCCTTCAATACCACGGTTACCAAAACCCGGTGCAACGAGTAAGCCATCCAATCCGGTTAGCTTCTCAGCAACATTCTGATCAGTAATAAATTCACTATGCACATTCACTACATTCACTTTGCACTCATTCATTGCACCAGCATGAATAAAGCTTTCAAGGATCGATTTGTAGGCATCCTGCAGTTCAATATATTTTCCGATCAAACCAATATTTACCTGGCTCTTGGGATATTTTAATTTATCGAGGAATTTTTTCCAATTCTCTAACTCCGGCTCAGGGAAAATGGTAACGCTGAGTTTTCGCAAACAAATCACATCCAGTTTTTCCTTCAACATAAACAACGGCACTTCATAAATGGTAGATGCATCCATTGCTTCAATCACCGCTTCAGGTTTCACATTACAGAACAATGCAATTTTGCGACGGATCTCCGTACTTAACGAACGTTCTGTTCTGCACACGATAATATCTGGATGCACACCTTCCTGACTCAGCAAACGAACGCTGTGCTGCGTTGGTTTGGTCTTTAATTCTTTGGCCGCTTTTAAATAAGGAATTAATGTAAGATGTACAACGAGGCAATCTTCCTCCGGCAGTTCCCATTGGATCTGACGAACAGCTTCCACGAACGGAAGAGATTCGATGTCACCTACTGTTCCACCAATTTCGGTGATCACAATATCATACTTGCCATCTTTCCCTAACAGCAACATCCGGCGTTTGATCTCATCTGTAATATGCGGTACAACCTGTACCGTTTTACCCAAATAAGCGCCTTCCCGTTCTTTATTGATGACGGTTTGATAAATGCGACCGGTAGTTACATTGTTTGCCTGTGTAGTGTGAATATTGAGGAAACGTTCGTAGTGGCCAAGATCCAGATCGGTTTCAGCACCATCCTCTGTTACAAAACACTCACCGTGTTCGTAAGGATTGAGGGTTCCGGGATCTACGTTGATATAAGGGTCGAATTTTTGGATGGTTACTTTAAACCCACGGGCCTGTAACAGTTTTGCCAGCGATGCCGCAATGATCCCTTTACCCAATGAAGATGTAACGCCACCGGTTACAAAAATGTACTTGGCCATAAAAAATAAATTTTCAAGTTTAACGGACCTGCCTTAATGTAAAATGGAAAAATTAACTAGTGGAGGTCATGCAAACCTACGAGGATTTTTTTAATTGAAAAAATTGACTGGCCAAGTGTGGAAAATAAGAGGAAAGAAAACTGAACGAATTGGTTAGAAAAAGAACAAATTAATGAGCACATGACTCAACTATTTTCAAAATCAAAAAAGGAATACTTTATTTGTAAGATGAAAAACAAGAGACTAATGCTTCACGTGACTTCGTTTATTAAAAGCCTTACTTTTTTAAGTTGCCTGTTTTTTACAGGAACATCTCTGTATGCACAGAAAACGCAGTCAAACAAAATAGACCTTACACATTTTCAAAAAAAAGAGCTTGAAATTGCCATACCTGAAACTACTATTGAGCTACCCTACAAAGCTATTCATGTAACAGATAAACGGGCTGACACTTCTTTTATAGGTTTTTATGCTTTCAACCAACCTAAGTCAAGAACGAAAAACTACCTGGTATTAAAAAATGGTCATACAAAAAGTTTTACTCATTTTTTCACATCAGCTTCCAAATTAGATCCCACAGCCAAAACAGAGTTGCTGATTGTGATCCGTAAATTCTGGTTAAGTAAAGAAATCGAACACAAGGCAATCAATGAAACTACAAAAAAAGAGGAACCGCCTTTTGTTCCCGGCATTATCACTCGTTTTGAGTTTTATGCAAAAAATGAAACGATGTATGTGCCGTTACTTCGTTTCGATAGTACGTTTAAATGGTTAAACAGTCAAAAACAAGATGAAGACTTATTTATTACTTCGGCATTAGCTACCGCTTTACAGAAACTTGCAGAAATTGATCCTGAAATTAAATTGTCCTCAGGAATAAAAAAAACGTTTGATGAAATAGAATTATTCTCTAAAATCAATATCCCGGTTCTTTCAGCAAAGACCCTTAAAAAAGGAATTTATTCTTCGTATGATGAATTCAGAAATAACAACCCTTCCATTCCTGATTTTGAAATCAGAAAAGACAGTAAAAGCAGTTTACTTATTGCCAAAGATGCAAACGGGCAGGAATATCCGGCACGAAAAATATGGGGATTTTGTGATGGAGAAAAAGTATTCATCAAATCAATTGATAATTTTTTTGAACTGCATTTTCTCAATGGGACGATTTACAGCAGAGCATCTAAGCAGATCATCCGCTCTTCAGGGAAAGATTCAAAAATTCTTTCCTATTTAATTCTTCCATTACCCATTGCAGACGGTTTAGATAAAAGTGGCGCCTTTGAACAGTATGGTATCAACATTAATTATTATCAACTGGATACTGATAATGGCCGTTTGTATTAGGTTTTTATTTCCCAATCGTCTCGTAACTCGTCTTAATACCTTTAATAAGTGATGAGCTGAAACCACTATGCTCCATTTCATTCAACCCCGCAATGGTGCATCCACGTGGTGTGGTTACTTTATCGATCTCCGCCTCAGGATGTGATCCTTTTTGTATCAGTAATTCAGCAGCACCATTTACGGTTTGTGCTGCAATGAGTGTAGCTGTTTTTGCATCGAACCCAATTTCAATACCACCTTGTATGCTTGCACGGATATAACGTAATGCATATGCAATACCACATGCACCCAGTACTGTTGCAGCATCCATCAACTTTTCTTCTATTAACGCTACACGACCAAGTTGTGAAAACAGATCGTGTACATAATCCAGTTGTTCCTGCACTGCATTTTTTGCGCTGATGCAGGTCATACTTTCCTGTATAGCAATCGCAGTGTTTGGCATAGCCCGCATAATAGGCATCTCCTCTCCGATCCACTCCTGCATATCTTTTATGAGCACGCCGGTAACAACACTTACCACCACATGCCGTGCAGCACTCAGTTCGTCTTTCATACCAAGTAAAACTTCTTTTATCTGGAACGGTTTTACTGCAAGGATCACCAGGTCGGCATAACGTACTGCTTCATTATTATCGTTGGTCACCAATACACCTTTGCGCTCAAGCTCTTCGAGTGTTTTAATATTTCGCTTGGTAACAATAATATGGCTGGGAATGCAGAAATTACTTTTGATCAATCCTTCTGCAATAGCAACACCGAGATTTCCGCCGCCAATGATGGCAATCTTCTTATTCATAACTGAGATTTTTGATAATAAAATGCCGCAGCGATTTTTCACTGCGGCATGCTTTTTCGTTTATGAGCTAAAGTTATTAATAATAACGATGCCCAACCAGATAATTTTTTACATAATCCGTTACTCCATCTTCCAATGAAGCGAACGATCGGTTGTAACCCGCACTTTCCAATTTCTGCATATCCGCTTGTGTGAAGTATTGATATTTATCACGAATATCTTCCGGCATATCTATAAACTCAATTTTTGTTTCAAGATCGAGCGCCTTGAATGTGGCTGCAACCAGATCATGAAAACTTCTGGCTTTGCCTGTTCCCAAGTTATAAATAGCGGAAGTTGGTTGATGTTCCATCAGCCATGCAATGACATTCACCACATCTTTTACATACACAAAATCACGTAACTGCTCACCATCTTTAAATCCTTCTTTGTGCGAACGGAATAATTTCATCATTCCATTTTGCTGAATTTGATTGAAGGCATGAAAGATCACACTGGCCATTCTGCCTTTGTGATATTCATTTGGACCATACACATTGAAAAACTTCAACCCGGCCCAGAAAGGCGGATGATCTACCTGATGCAGCACCCATTTATCAAATTCATTTTTGGAAATACCGTAAGGATTGAGGGGCTTTAATTGATGGCATAAGTCATGATCATCTTTATAACCCAATTCTCCATCACCATAAGTAGCTGCAGACGATGCATAGATCAAGGGCACATTATTGAGTGTGCAGTAGTTCCATACAAGCTGCGAATATTCTACGTTGAGATGCTGATGGATAGCGTAATCAAATTCAGTTGTATCTGTTCTTGCACCAAGATGAATCACAAAATCGATCACTGGTTTTTCCTTGTACAACCAGGTAAATAATCCTTCACGCTCCACCTGCTTTATAAACTTCTTACCAAAAAAGTTCGGCTCTTTGGCTTCACGGTTAAATTCATCAACAAGAATAAGATTCGCAAACCCAAGCTCGTTCAAATATTCAACCATGCAACTGCCAATGAAACCTGCAGCACCTGTAACAATTATGGTAGCATCCTTGTTCATTAAAGTGCAATCAATGCATGTTCACTTTCATGACCAGCCAATAAATTTTCAATCGCTGTATCATATTTCTCTTTCCAGCTTAACAGTGTTCCCCACTCCATACCATCTACTTCAATGCTTCCGTTGGTAACAACGCCTAATTCTGCATACGGATGAGTTCCAACTGCCTGTTTGAAAGCTGCGATCTGTTCTTCTTTCACGGTTACTACTACACGGCTTTGCCCCTCACCAAACCAATACGCATCTTTACGGATATTACTATCGTTGGCAACTACATCAAAGCCAAGATTATTATTGAACGATGCTTCCAGCAATGTGGTAAACAATCCGCCTTCACTAACATCATGTGCAGAGGCAATTAATTTTTGTTTGATGAGTGAAGCAATTGTTTGTTGCAACACAAATTCTTCTTCAATATCAAAGTGTGGTGCTGGACTATATTCAACTGCATGCAGTTTATGTAAGTATTCGCTTGAGTTAATATCATTTGTTGATCGACCGATCAAGAAGATAGCATCGCCTTCTGCTTTAAAGTCAAGCGTCATTTTATCACTGATGTTTTCGAGCAATCCCACCATACCAATGGTTGGTGTTGGATACACTGCTCCATCCGGACTTTGGTTATAGAAACTCACATTACCACCGGTAACAGGTGTATCAAATTTTTTGCAAGCTTCACCCATTCCTTTGATGGCATGTACAAACTGATAATACACTTGCGGATCGTATGGATTACCAAAGTTTAAACAGTTGGTAACACCCAATGGCAAACCGCCACTGCAAACAATATTACGTGCAGCTTCACTTACAGCGATCATGGCACCTTTGTATGGATCAGCAAATACATACTTACTGTTACAATCGGTTGTTACTGCAAGACCTTTGGTTGTTCCCTTTACATGCACTACTGCAGCATCTGTTGGTGCATTGGTACTTGAGTTACCGGTACCCACCATACTATCATATTGATGATATACTGTACGCTTACTTGCAATGTTTGGGATTTGTATGATCTGCTCAGCCACTGCTTTCAGATCATCCGGAACTTCAATACTGTTTGCATCGAACGCTTTTATTTTTTCGAAGTACGCAGGCTCAGTATATTCTCTTGTGTATTGTGGAGCGCCACCGCCTAATACTAATTCGTATGCCGGCAACTCTGCTTCCAGTTCACCATGCATATAAAAACGTAACATGCCATCGTCTGTTACTTCACCTATTTCAGAACAAGGAAGATCCCATTTTTCAAACACATCTAAAACAACTTGTTCTTTTCCTTTTTCCACCACCATCAACATACGCTCCTGACTTTCGCTCAACAGCAATTCCCATGTCTTCATGTTTTGTTGACGAGTAGGTACTTTATCCAGATCAATGCGCATGCCCACTTCACCTTTTGCACTCATCTCAGCAGTAGAACAAATAATACCGGCTGCACCCATATCCTGCATACCAACCACAGCACCTGTTTGAATTACTTCCAAACAAGCTTCCAATAATTTCTTTTCCTGGAATGGATCACCCACTTGTACCGCTGGCAGATCTTCTGCACTATCTGCCGTAATATCAGCACTTGCAAAACTTGCACCTCCAATACCATCTTTGCCGGTAGCACTACCTACAAAGAACACGGGATTACCTAAGCCGAGTGCAGTTGCAGAAACTGTTTCACCTGCTTTTACAATTCCTACACTCATGGCATTTACGAGTGGGTTTGTATGATAACAATCTTCAAAATAAATTTCGCCGCCAACTGTTGGCACACCAAAACAGTTACCGTAATGGCCAATGCCATGTACAACCCCGCCTAACAGGTGTTGTGTTTTAGCTTCTTTCAGGTTACCGAAACGAAGTGAGTTCAATGCAGCGATCGGTCTCGCCCCCATGGTGAAAATATCACGATGAATACCCCCAACACCTGTTGCAGCGCCTTGAAATGGTTCAATAGCCGAAGGGTGATTATGACTTTCAATTTTAAATACCACACCAAGGTTATCGCCGATATCCATCAACCCGGCGTTCTCCTCTCCTGCTTTTACAAGCATACGTCCACCTTCACGTGGCAATGTTTTCAACCACTTGATCGAGTTCTTGTAACTACAATGCTCGCTCCACATACCACTAAAGGCGCAGAGTTCATTGAAGTTGGGTGTACGACCAAGTTTTTGCTTAATTAATTCGAATTCTTCTTCGGTTAAACGAAGCTGCTGTGCGGTTTTTGCTGTTATTTCCATGATGTGTAAGAAAGCGCAAAAGTACAAATGCAGGGGCAATGGTTTGAATGTATGAAAAGAAATATTTTAATTTGCTGATTATTCCATGACTTACTTCCTGTTTGCTACATACCTCGTTTTCTTTTGCTGGCTCATTACCAAGATAAAATTTATTCAACAAACAGGTTTAAATAATCAATGGCTGATCGGGTTATTTGTGCTGAAAGTGGCTGCCGGCGTTATATACGGCTATTATTACAGTACGATTCCCAATTTTGAAGCATCATCTGACAGCTGGAAATTCTTTTTTGATGCAAAGAGCGATACCCAGCTGCTTTATCAAAACCCCGTTCGGTACTTCGCCAGCATTTTAGATAATCCATACGACAGGGAGTACCGCCACCTGTTTTCCAGCGTTAATTCATACTGGAACGATCTGAAGCATATTTATATGGTAAAGATCGTTTCGCTGTTCAATGTGCTGAGCGGGTCAAGGTATTATGTGAACGTGATCTTTTTTTCGTTTGTTACTTTCTTCGGCCCCATTGCATTTATAAGAGTAATGAATGATGTGTTTCCTGAAAAGAAACTACTGATCACCTGCAGCACTTTTTTGCTCCCCTCCTTTTTATTCTGGTCGTCAGGTATTCATAAAGATGGGATCGTGTTCTTGCTGATGTCGCTGCTGGTTTACATTATGTATTTTGCCTTGAAGAAAAAGAAGCTGGGGTTACGTTCTGTTCTGTTGATCGGCCTTTGTTTGCTGGCTATTTTTCCGGTTCGTAATCATGTTGTATTGGCATGTATTCCGGGTTTATTTGCGTGGTGGCTGGCCGAAAAATATTTCAAGCGAAAATGGATTGCGTTTGTGCTGGTAACGATAATTGGTACTTCAGCATTTTTTGGTGCAAAGTTCATACATCCCAAGCTAGACTTACCTATTTCAATTGTATTACGGAACAAAGATTTCAGCAAATTAGGCGGCAACTCTTTTTTACCACAACGGAAACTGGAACCCACTTTTATTGGCTTTCTGCAAAATGCACCTCAAGCATTGAATCATGCATTAGTGCGGCCATACGTTACCGAATTTCTTTCACCATTATATCTTGTGAGTGCATTGGAAATTTTATGCATCTGGTTGCTGGTATCCATTTGGTTCTTCCGATTTACAGATAACCCATACAAGCATTCTGTTGTGCAATTTCTGTTTCTGGTGTCGATGGTATTGCTGTTACTGACCGGTTACATTGTGCCACAGCTGGGAGCTATTGTGCGTTACCGTGCTATTTTCTTTCCCTTTATTCTTGTACCAATTATTGCAACCATTGACTGGAAGAAAAACAAATTAGAATAAATTACATGTTTATATTTTTTCGCTAACACTTGTTTGATTTAAACGATTTAGTCAAAAATTTTCCACAATTTTTCAATCCGCAATCGATTTCGCAGCATTTTTTCGAAAACTAACAAGTAATATGGTGTTTTTTACGTTGTTTTGCGTTTGAAAAAAACTTACGCCACATGCAATCATTACGATTTAAAGCAATTGACAATTTAAACAACCATTCCGAGCCTAACATAGTAGGTTCAACGAAGATCACTGCCATTTTTGGTGAAAATGTTTTTACATTAAAAGTTGCCCGTGCATTTCTGAGCGACGAAGCTTATAAAAGTTTAGTTGTTTCAGTAAAGGGTGGTAAACGTATTGATCGCAGCATGGCCAGCCAGATCGCAAGCGGTATACGTCAGTGGGCCGAAACAAAAGGTGTTACCCATTACACACACTGGTTTCAGCCATTAACAGGTACAACAGCTGAAAAACATGATTCATTCTTTACGTTGAAAGGTGATGGTACTGCCATCGAAGAATTTGATGGCGCTGCATTGATCCAACAAGAGCCTGATGCGTCTTCGTTCCCGAGTGGTGGCTTGCGTGCAACGTTTGAAGCACGTGGTTACACAGCATGGGATCCATCTTCTCCGGCATTTATTATGGAGATCGGCAATGGTAAAACACTTTGTATACCTACTGTATTCGTTTCTTATACGGGCGAACTTCTCGATTATAAAGGACCCGTTTTGAAAGCATTAGAATCTGTAAACAAAGCAGCTCTGGATGTTTGTCATTACTTCGATAAGAACATTACAAAAGTTACTCCAACACTCGGTTGGGAACAGGAGTATTTTGTGGTTGATGAAGCATTGTTCAATGCCCGCCCTGATCTGGTGTTGAGTGGACGTACAGTATTTGGTCATTCACCTGCAAAAGGTCAGCAATTGGAAGATCATTACTTCGGTTCGATTCCTGAAAGAGTATATGCTTTCATGCGTGATTTCGAAAATGAATCATACAAACTTGGAATTCCATTACGTACACGTCATAACGAAGTGGCACCGGCACAATTTGAGTGTGCACCTATTTTTGAAGAAGTTGCAGTTGCGATCGATC
This sequence comes from Lacibacter sp. H407, assembly GCF_037892605.1. Classification (NCBI taxonomy): domain Bacteria; kingdom Pseudomonadati; phylum Bacteroidota; class Chitinophagia; order Chitinophagales; family Chitinophagaceae; genus Lacibacter; species Lacibacter koreensis. Next base: position 39,065 of record NZ_JBBKTU010000003.1, read on the forward strand.
ATAACTCTTTGTTGATGGATGTGATGGATCGTGTTGCACGCCGTCATAAATTAAGAGTGTTGTTGCATGAAAAACCATTTGCCGGCATCAACGGTAGTGGTAAGCATAACAACTGGAGCTTGGCAACTGATACAGGAGTTAACTTGTTAGCACCTGGTAAAACGCCAAAAACAAACCTCATGTTCCTTACATTCTTCACGAATGTGGTACGTGCAGTTGATCAATATGCTGATATTTTAAGAGCATCTATCGCCAGCGCCGGTAACGATCATCGTCTCGGTGCAAACGAAGCTCCTCCTGCTATCATTTCTGTATTCGTTGGTAAATATCTGTTTGAAGTATTAGAAGCAGTTGAAAAAAGAGTAACCGATAAGTTCGACGAACAGGATGAAGCGATCTTGAAATTAGATCTGCACAAGAGCATTCCTGAATTGCTTTTGGATAATACTGATCGTAACCGTACTTCACCTTTTGCATTTACCGGAAACAAATTTGAATTCCGTGCTGTAGGTTCAAGTGCAAACTGTTCAAACGCAATGACGGTGTTGAACGCTATTATGGCGCAAACACTTATCACCTTTAAAGCAGAAGTTGATGCGTTGATCGAGAAAGGTGATAAGAAAGAAATTGCGATCATGCATGTGTTGCAGCGTTATGTTGCAGAAAGCAAAAAGGTATTGTTTGAGGGTGATGGTTACAGTGAAGCTTGGGCAAAAGAAGCTGAAAAGCGTGGATTGCCAAATGTGAAAACAACACCGCTTGCATTGGATGCAATGGTTACTAAAAAATCAAAAGAGCTGTTTGAAAGCACAGGTGTATTTACACACGCTGAACTGGAAGCACGTCATGAAATTGAACTCGAGAACTACATTAAGAAAGTACAGATCGAAGGACGTATCATGGGTGAGCTTTGCACAAGCCACATCTTACCTGCTGCGATCCGTTACCAGAACATTCTGATCAACAACATCAAAGGATTGAAAGATATCGGCGTAAAAGCTGATTCGTATGCAAATCAATTGCAGATCCTTGAAAAGATATCGGTTCACATCAATAAAGTGAGCGACTTGGTTGAGCAGATGATCGAAGCACGCAAAAAAGCAAACAACCTTACTGACACAAGAGCAAAAGCAATTGCTTATTGCGATGATGTTAAGGGTGTGTTCTTTGATGAGATCCGCTACCATGTTGACAAGCTTGAGTTGCTTGTTGATGATGCAAGCTGGTATCTGCCGAAATACAGAGAGTTGTTATTCTTACGCTAAGAAGCTACTTACTAATTTGGTTATAGTAAAAGACCTGCAGAAATTGCAGGTCTTTTTTCTTTTCATTTTATCCAAATAAAAAAGCCACTTAAATAAGTGGCTTTCGGGTATTAAAACAAGATCAACTTATTTCATTGTAAATCCTTCCAAGAACTTCGTTGTGAAATTTCCTTTCCGGAAATTTTCATCCAACATCAATTGCTGATGGAATGGAATGGTTGTTTTTACACCTTCGATCACATACTCACTCAATGCACGGCTCATGGTGTTGATGGCTTCCTCACGTGTACGGGCAACCGCAATAATTTTTGCGATCATTGAATCGTAATAAGGAGGAATTACATAACCCGCATACACATGCGAGTCGATACGGATACCATGTCCACCCGGCTGATGCAACGTGGTGATCTTTCCGGGAGATGGACGAAAATCGTTGTATGGATCTTCCGCATTGATACGGCACTCAATGGCATGCATCTGGGGCTCATAATTTTCACCGCTGATCTTTTCGCCTTGGGCGATCAATATCTGTTCTTTGATCAAATCAAAGTTGGTTACCTCTTCCGTTACGCAATGTTCTACCTGGATACGTGTATTCATTTCCATGAAATAGAAATTGCGATGCTTATCCACCAGAAATTCGATGGTACCTACACTTTCATACCCAATTGCACTTGCCGCTTTGCAGGCTGCATCACCCATTGCTTTTCGCAGCTCGGGCGTCATGAAAGGTGATGGCGATTCTTCTACCAGTTTCTGATGGCGACGTTGAATTGAACAATCACGCTCACTTAAATGACATACTGTTCCGTAGCGATCACCAGCAACTTGTATTTCAATATGACGTGGCTCTTCTACAAACTTTTCCAGATAGATGCCATCATTTTTAAATGAAGCTCCTGCTTCATTCTTCGCCATATCAAAATTACGTTCCAATTCATCTTCACTCCACACCACACGCATTCCTTTACCACCGCCACCTGCTGTTGCTTTTAAAATAACAGGATAGCCAACTTCACTTGCAATTTGTTTGGCATGGTCCACACTTTCTAATAATCCACCACCGCCCGGCACTACAGGAACCCCGGCTTTGATCATCGTTTCTTTGGCAGTGATCTTATCACCCATTGAACGAATCTGATCGGGCGTAGGTCCAATAAATTTAATTCCGTTTTGTCCGCAGATCTCGGCAAACTTTGCATTCTCTGCTAAAAAACCATAACCCGGATGAATGGCATCTGCATTGGTAATCTCAGCAGCTGCAATAATATTGGGAACATTGAGGTACGATTCTGCACCGGCAGGTTTTCCAATACAAACCGCTTCATCCGCAAACTTCACATGCAGACTCTCTCTGTCGGCAGTAGAATAAACAGCCACCGTTTTAATACCCATTTCACGACAAGTGCGGATAATGCGTAATGCAATTTCACCACGGTTGGCAATCAATATCTTTTTAAACATGGAGACAATTTGAAAATTTGAGAATTAGATAATTTGAAAATGAACGGCAATCTGAAATTTGAAAATGGTTTTGCATTTTCAAATTTTCAAATTAACACATTCTCAAATTAACTTGGGTCTACGAGGAATAATGGCTGATCATATTCAACAGGCGATTGATCTTCCACCAATATCTTTACGATCTTACCTTTTACTTCGCTTTCAATTTCATTGAACAGCTTCATCGCTTCAATAATGCACACCACTTTACCAGGTGTAACTTCTGAACCCACTTCAACAAACAGTGGTTTATCAGGAGATGGCTTGCGATAAAATGTTCCGATCATCGGACTCTTGATCGTGATGTATTTGCTGTTGTCATCAGCAGGTGCAGCAGTAGTTGTTGGGGCAGCTGGTGCAGCAGCAATAGCAGGTGCCGGAGCAGGAGCCGGAGCTAATGCAGGAGCCGATTGAAACTGACCAGAGATCACTGTTTGCTGTATGATCTCGTCTTTTTGTCGTATGGTTACTTTAAAGTCTTTTTCTTCAATTGTAAGTTCACTGAGATTCGATTTGTTGACCAATTTTATCAACTCCTGAATTTGCTTGAAATCCATGATCGTGAGGTTTAATTTAGTGAATAATAACGGGCGGCTAAGATAAGGGAATCAGTTCCAGAAATGAGCAATTTTTTACAATTTCGGGCAAAAATGGGCCAAAAATGCCCAAAATCATAAGAAAAACGACAAAAAACAGGCAAATCCGATGGCTCAAAAAATGCCAAGTTGATTCAAGAGTATTACTGAATAATGAACCTGCACGTGTACTGATCCTTTCCTACACGAAGACTGATCAGATAAAATCCTTTGGGCAAGTTACTGATGTCAATTGTTTGGTTAAACTGCTCCGTTGCAATTTGTCCTAAATTGGATCGATGCACAACCTTGCCATTCATATCTATGATCTGCAGATTCGCATTGCCGCTCAATCGTCCTTTTCTGAAAATAGTCACCAATCCGTTTGAGGGATTCGGGTAAAGCAACAACTGATTATCCGGGCGATCAATGTCAATCACGGAAGTAATGACTGTGTTGCGTAGGACCGTCAACTCATCATTTGTAATGACCGGCAAGTTGTAATCAAAATAAATATGTGCACGGTTCAGCACAGTATCACCGACTGCAAGATTCGATTTTGGCTTAATACGGTATGCAACAAAACCATGACTGGCCGGTTCGTTCTTACTACTATCGACTAACAGAATATTCGGAAAACTAAATTCAAGGATATGCGGCTTGATCATGTACAGCTGATAGGGATGGCTTGATGAAAGCATTTCAAAACTGCTCCAGTCAAGTTTGTTTGTCAACGTATCTCTGATCATTACAGTAAAAGCAGTATCGGTTCCGGTATTTTGAAAACGGATGAGATAGGTTAGAAATTCATCACCGGCCAATTGCTCAGGTGTAATAATGCCACCGTGTGTTTCTGTTTTGTCGTTAGGATCATACGAACCTTGTACTTGCTGGACCAAGTTGAATTGATTGTCTTCCGGTGTTTCATCAGCAATTAAAGGAAAGACAAATGATTTGAATAAAAGCGTATCGGTATTGTTCACTGCGGGTGGTGCTGCAATGCGCAAATCCAGATTGATGTACGATGTATCAAACGGTTTCATGGAAGCGATATTCCAGATCAATGTATCGCCAACTGTTGTATTAACAACAGGAGATGCAGAGACAAAACTAACTCTCGGGTTTTGTACAAATTTCACCTGCACATTTGAAATGGTTTCAGTTCCCTGGTTAGTGCAGATCAATTGATATTGAACGGGGAAACCGGGACGGGCAATATTTAGAGGAAGAAGATTAATTGAGAGATCTTTTTTAGAACCTATTGGTTGAAGGGCAAAGTTGATGGTGTCCGTTTTATCAAAAGCAGGAAACTGCAGATTAACTGAGGCGGGTGCAATAGTATAATACGGAAGAGAAGAAGAAACCTTGATTGTGTACTGACCAGAATCCAACGGAATATTATAACCGTTGTCCATAGACGAAGCAGCCGCTATTAATCTGTTGCCCTTTTTAGCTTCTATTTTTAAATTATTGATAAAATATTCTCCTATGTCTTTAATGCCGTTACTGTTATTGTCAATGAAAATATTGCCGGTAACAAGATTGTATTGTTCAGAAAAATTGAGTACTGTATTACTATAAATATCCCATTCGAAATCTATATCATGATAACGTTCTTCATTCAGGCTATTATTGATTACATATAAATTATTCCTGTTAGTGCCATCTATAAGATGGTAACCATTCCTAATTCCTGGAAGTTTGATGGAATCAACAAATTGAAGGATGCTGTCATAAACAGCCACATTTCTGTTTTCACTGGGCTTAAAAACATAACCAGTTAGATCAAAATAACTGGATGCATCAAATTTTACACCATTGGTATTACGATCGGTAACCACTAATCCATCATAACCAAGCTCACGAAACCTTACTGAATCTGACAAATACATTTTTTTATCTTTTGTAAAAAAGAAACTCTTTCCAATTAATGATGAATCAATTATTTTATTTTGAATTATATTCAGGGCTGTATCCAAATGCAGCATCCAGAGTCCGCCTTTTGTTCCTTCAACTGGTAAATCCATATCCTTTGAGTCGGAATAGCCAACTGCCACATAACCATTTACAGGATGATCATGTATGTGTATGAATTTATCAGATACACTGCCGCCAAAACATTTAATGTTCAATAATTGACCCGAGGAAGAAAATTTTGCAACAAAAGCATCATTCATTTGTGAATACTGACTGGCTAGTCGTTTATAAAAACTAGTATCATATTCAACTATTGTATCATAATTTCTATAGACTGTATCAAAAACCCCGCCTACTGATTTGTAGGCCGGCGAGGTTGTATCAACTGAACGCCGTTTACCTGCAAAATAATTTGTAGCAGACCATGTTTGTCCTGCAATTAAAATATTATTATTTCGATCAATATCTAAACTATATGCGAAATCCCATCTTGTACCCCCAACATATTGTTGCCATTCAAGCACTCCATTTGCTGATATTTTGCACAAATAAATATCAGCAAACAAAAATGGATCACCAACATACGGATGTTCATAACCAAATTCTTTTGTCTGATTAACTGTAAGCCCTAAAAATCCACCATCATTTGTAGGTATGATTTCTGAAACATCAGCCGAGTGCCCGTAAATCCAGTCTCTGCCAAAATAAACTTGCCATAAGAAGTTTCCGCCATTTCCAAATTTAGAAACGGATATCCGCCCTAAAGAAAAGTTATACGTATTTTGGTCTCCTTTTCTGCCAAGAACAAAAACTTCACTATTACTATTTTGTATTACTTTCCTTAATCTTTCAAGGGGGGGCCAATCACCTCGGTAAAACTGAGAATCTAAAATTTCTCTTTCCCACCTCACCCCCGAAAACTGGGCATTCACCAACGAACTGCTTATAAGCAAGAGCATTGTAAGAAGAATACTATTTGAGTATTGCCGACCCATAAGATAATTTTTATATCAACTACCTGGTTGTAAGATTTCAGTTTCTATTGTATGATAAATTTACATTGATAAATATCCCGTCCTGCCAGCAATCGAACGACATACATACCTTTCACTAATCCACTCACGTCAACTGATTGATTAAACTGCTCAGTGGAAATCCGTCCTAAATTGGATTGATGAACAACCTTCCCATTCATATCAATGATCTGCAGATTTGCATTGCCGTTTATTTGTCCTTTTCTGAAAATTGTTACCAAACCATTTGATGGATTGGGGTAAAGCAACAATTGATTATGCGGTCGATCAATATCGATCACGGAAGTAATGACTGTGTTGCGCAGAACCGTTAACTCATCGTTTGTAATTACCGGCAGATTGTAATCAAAATAAATATGTGCCCTGTTCAGCACAGTATCCCCAACTGCAAGATTCGATTTTGGTTTGATCCGGTAGGCAACAAAACCATGACTGGCCGGTTCGTTCTTACTACTATCGACTAACAGAATATTCGGAAAGCTAAATTCAAGGATATGCGGCTTGATCATGTACAATTGATAGGGATGACTTGATGAGAGCATTTCAAAACTGTTCCAGTCAAGTTTGTTTGTCAACGTATCTCTGATCATTACAGTAAAAGCGGTGTCGGTTCCGGTGTTTTGAAAACGGATGAGATAGGTTAGAAATTCATCACCTGCCAATTGCTCAGGTGTAATAATGCCGCCGTGTGTTTCTGTTTTGTCGTTGGGATCGTACGAACCTTGTACTTGCTGCACTAAGTTGAACTGATTGTCTTCGGGTGTTTCATCAGCAATTAACGGAAAGACAAACGATTTGAATAACAGCGTATCAGTATTGTTCACTGTTGGTGGTGCTGCAATTCGTAAATCAAGATTGATGTACGATGTATCAAATGGTTTTAGGGATGCAATGTTCCAGATCAAGGTATCGCCAATAGTTGCATTTACTACAGGCGATGCCGAAACAAAACTAACTCTCGGATTACGCAAAAATTTCACCTGCACATTTGAAATGGTTTCTGTTCCCTGATTAGTACAGATCAATTGGTATTGAACAGGAAAACCGGGACGGGCTATGTTTAGAGGAAGAAGATTGATTGAAAGGTCTTTTTTGTTGGGGATGGGTTGTAAGGCGAAGTCAATAGAATCGTTCACACCAAAACTTGTGAATTGAACATTGGCTGTTGAAGGAAAAATACTATAATATGGCAACGGCGATGACACTTTAATTCTATAGCTGCCTGTATCTAATGGCAAACTAAATCTGCCTTCTGTGTCAGTTGTAACTGTAAAAACGTTATTTTGTTTTTGTGCTTCAACTTTTACGCCATTTAGAAAAGATTCCCCCGCATCAAACAGATTGTTTTTGTTGTTGTCAACATATGTTTTCCCTTTAAAAAAATTGAACTGATCAGCGAAGTTGATGACGGCGTTACTATATACATCCCAATCAGGATCAGGTGAACCGAGTGGCCAGCTCCGAAATTCAAAATTTGTATTGTTCCCTATTAAATAAAGATTATTTCTGTTCATTCCAACCATAGAGTAATATCCGTGCTCCCAACCGGGGAATTTAAGTGAATCTACAAATTGAAGCGTACTATCATAAATCATTAATTTTTGATTATCAATAGGCTTATAGATATATCCGCTGGAATCAAAGTAACTAGACGCATTAAACTTTGCCCCATTTGCATTGTGTTCCCTTTCGATGGAACCATTATAACCAATTTGTCGAAATCGTAAAGAATCAGATAAGTACATTTTGTCATCTTTTATAAAGAAAGAACTCGTTCCAATTAAAGCGGAATCAACAATTATGTTTTGCACAATATTCAATGCTGTATCCAGATGTAGAATCCACGGTACGCCTTTTGTTCCCGCTGCTGGCAAGTCTAGGTCTTTTGAATCTGAATACCCAACTGCTACATAACCGTAAACGGGATGATCTTTTATATGTATAAACTTGTCGGTTGAAGATCCTCCAAAACACTTTATGTTCATTAATTGTCCGGCTGGGGAGAATTTGGCAACAAAAGCATCGTTCATTCTCATATACTGTCTGTACCATTCATTAGAAATTGCGGTATCTCTGTATATTGAATCGGAAACGCCTCCGTTGGTTTTATATGCCATGGAAGCTGTATCAACGGAACGGCGCTTACTGGCAAAGTAATTTGTTGCCGACCAGGTTTGTCCTGCAATTAAAATATTACCAAACCGATCAAGACTTAAATTAAATGCATAATCCCACCGTGTGCCACCAATGTATTTCTCCCATTCCAGAGTCCCGCTACTGGAAAATTTACATAAATAAATATCAGCATATTCAGAACCATCGTGCCTTCCATCAGGCAGATCAATCCCGAACTCCATTGTAGGATTTACAGTTAATCCTATAATCCCTCCATCATTTGTTGGCATTACTTCTGCAACATCTGCATTGTAAGAATCTCTATCCCCCCATAGCATACCAAAACGAGATTTCCACATATAACTTTTATCGTTGCTAAACTTAATAATTGATATGTTTCCTAAGGTAAATGAATGCATATTAGGTGGGCCCTGTCTCCCAACAACAAATACTTCATCTTTAGTCGAATGCGCAATTTTTCTCAGTACTTCTAATGGTGCGTGATCGCCTCTGAAATAAATGGAGTCAAGAAATTTTTGTTGCCACCTCACCCCCGAAAACTGGGCATTCGCAAACAAATTCAGTACTGCAAAAAGCAGCATAAAAAGAATTCGTTTGATGAATTGCTTATTCATAAACAATTTTTACATTATTACAGCTGTTATTGTATGATAACCTTACATTGATAAATATCCCGTCCTGCATGCAAGCGAACGATATACATACCTTTCAGTAATCTACTCACATCAACTGATTGATTAAATTGCTCCGTTGCAATTTGTCCTAAATTGGATTGATGAACCACCTTGCCATTCATATCAATGATCTGCAGATTCGCATTGCCGTTCAATCTTCCTTTTCTGAAAATAGTCACCAATCCGTTTGAGGGATTCGGGTAAAGCAACAACTGATTATCCGGGCGATCAATGTCAATCACGGAAGTAATGACTGTGTTGCGTAGGACCGTCAACTCATCATTTGTAATGACCGGCAAGTTGTAATCAAAATAAATATGTGCACGGTTCAGCACAGTATCACCGACTGCAAGATTCGATTTTGGCTTAATACGGTATGCAACAAAACCATGACTGGCCGGTTCGTTTTTGTTGCTATCAACTAACAGAATATTCGGGAAACTAAATTCAAGGATATGCGGCTTGATCATGTACAGCTGATACGGATGACTTGATGATAGCATTTCAAAACTGCTCCAGTCAAGTTTGTTTGTGAGTGTATCTCTGATCATTACAGTAAAAGCAGTATCGGTTCCGGTATTTTGAAAACGGATGAGATAGGTGAGAAATTCATCGCCTGTCAATTGCTCAGGTGTAATAATGCCACCGTGTGTTTCTGTTTTGTCGTTAGGATCATACGAACCTTGTACTTGCTGCACTAAGTTGAACTGATTGTCTTCCGGTGTTTCATCAGCAACTAATGGAAAGGCAAATGATCTGAATAAAAGCGTATCGGTATTGTTCACTGCGGGTGGTGCTGCAATACGTAAATCCAAATTGATGTACGAAGTATCAAACGGCTTCATGGAAGCGATGTTCCAGATCAATGTATCGCCAACAGTTGTGGTTACTAGCGGCGATGATGAAACAAAACTTACTCTTGGATTTTTTACAAATTTCACCTGCACATTTGAAATAATTTCTGTTCCCTTGTTGGTGCAGATCAATTGGTATTGAACAGGGAAACCGGGACGGGCTATGTTCAAAGGGAGAAGATTGATGGAAAGGTCTTTTTTGTTGGGGATGGGTTGAAGGGCGAAATTGATAGTATCAGTTTTATCAAAAGCACGAAACTGCAGGTTAACTGAGGTCGGTGTCACAGTATGATACGGAAAAACAGAAGATACCTGAATTGTGTAGTTACCTGAATCTAAAGGCAACCGATAACGACCCGATGTATGCGGTAAAATCGTTCTTTGCAGTGATCCATTATTTGCCTGTATTTTTATTCCTCGAATTTGATTCTCTCCACTATCTTTAAGACCATTGTTATTATAGTCAATATAAACGCTACCCGTAACGAGGTTATATTGCTCCGAAAAATTCATCACTACGTTACTGTACATCATTATTGTCGATAACCCATCCACAAAATAGTCAAGCTCCTGTCTTCTCCTTTCGATACCTACTAAATACAGATTATTTCTATTAGTACCATCAATCGAATAGATGCCATGATTCCAACCCTGAAAACTTAAAGTATCCACGAGTTGCAAAGTACTATCATATACAAAAACCTGTCTGTTGCTAAATGGCCTGTAGATGTATCCTGTTTTATCAAAATAGCAATTCGAACCAAACATTACCCCACCTGAACTATGCTCACGTGTGAAAGCCCCATCAGCACCAATTTCTCTGAACTTCAGTAAACTTGATAAGTACATCTTATTATCCTTTACAAAAAAAGTACTCCCAGCGGTGATTGACGTATCAATTATTGTTTGCTGAACTATATTTAGAGCTGAATCAAGATGTAATATCCACAAACCGTTCTTTGTGCCTTCTGCGGGAAGATCCAAGTCATTAGATTCAGAATAACCTGCGACAACGTAACCATAAGTTGGATGATTTTGGATATGCAAAAAATTATCTGAAGAACTTCCGCCGTAACATTTAACATTAAGCAATACTCCAGTGGGTGAAATTTTTGAAACAAACGCATCGTTATTATCCACGTCATAGGTAGAGTCATCCCAGTACGTGACGCTGTCTACATACCTTCTTTTTCCGGCAAAATCATTAAATGCTGAAAATGTCTGTCCCGCAACAAGAACGTTTCCTTGAGGATCAACTACTAAACTATTGCCATAATCCTCCCTTTTCCCTCCGATACTTCGATGCCATAGCAGAATTCCATCAGCTGATATTTTACTCAAATAAATATCTGTCCAATGTTCAGCATAAAAGGTAGTATCCTCAAAATCATAACCAGAAGTTGTGTCCCATTGGCTACCGCCAGAACCTTGCTCAGCTGTAAGCAAAAACAAGCCTCCATCTTGTGAAGGAACTGCTTCCAATATCTCTTTATTATAATTGTAATACCAATACCTATCCAGCCAAGTGGTCCACAATATTGTTCCCTCATTATCAACTCTGGAAACAAATGGCCTTCCTAACGCCGGTGTTCCACACTCGCCAAATATTCGCCCAACTATAAACGTATGATTTTCTGCAGAATGAATTACTTTCTTAATTCGAGGTAATTTATCGCAATAATCAGACCTTGAAGAATTGCCGTTGTATAATTCTCTTTCCCACTTCACCCCCGAAAACTGGGCATAGGTGCATAAATTTTGAATAGTGAATGAAAGTGTAAAAAGAAGAAAAAGCAGGTAGCGCCTGAGCATTCTGGTGATTTTAGGTATCATAAATATGCTAATAATATCCAGAAAATGCAAGCGTGGAAACACGGAAACATAAAAAAAGCCGCCTCAAAACGAGGCGGCTATCAAGTATTGTAAGAATCTTATTCCTTCACTCTTTCCACATAATCACCTGTTTTGGTGTTGATGCGGATGAGTTCACCTTCGTTTACAAACAACGGCACCATCACAGTTGCACCGGTTTCAATGGTAGCAGCCTTTAAGGTACGGGTAGCAGTATCGCCTTTCATGCCCGGTTCGCTGTAGGTAACCAGCATTACAATTTTATCGGGTAATTCAACCGTCATGGGTAATTCCGTTTCGGTATTGATGAGTACCGATACTTCGCCGCCATCTTTCAAGAACTGCGGAGCGTCGATCAAACTTTCCTGTACGGTTATTTGCTCAAATGTTTCATTGTTCATAAAACTGTAACCTGTATCATCTTTGTATAAAAACTGGAAATCTTTACGCTCTACACGAACGGGGTAAATGGTTTCGCCGCTGTTCCAGGTTTGCTCTACTGAACGGTTATTATCAACACCTTTCAGCTTGGCCCACACTTTTGCGGCGGCACGTGCCGTTTTGTTTTCGCCAAACTCCACGATTTTATATAAGCTGCCGTCGACCTTAATGATCATACCACGACTGATGTCTGATGTAGTTGCCATAAAACTGATTAATTTTTGAATGAAGGCTGCAAATATACGGCAATGAGGCAAGCAGGCAAATTGAAGATGGGATAGTTTCACGGTCAGACAACCTTTTTGCTGTTTCCTGTATCTTGCGGCTATGAAAAACGTTTTTTTCCTGCTTTTCCTGGTATCCGTTACAGTAACTGCAAAAGCAAACCCGGCAACAGATTCTATCCCCGCTCATTTAAAAAACCTTCGCTTGCCCGATTTTAAGCTGTTACTGCCCGACAGCAGCACGAACTTTTATACCGAAAACCTGAAAAGCAACCGTATCACCATCCTCATGAGTTTTAGCCCCGAATGCGACCATTGCAAACAACAAACCAAAGAAATTACAGAGCAGATCGATAAGTTTAAGCATGTGCAGATCGTAATGGCTACTACCCTTCCGTTTGGCATGATGAAAGCATTTCATGACGAGTACAAGATCGCATCTTTTAAAAATATCATCATGGGCAGAGATGTATTATACTTCTTTCCAAAATATTTTCTGAATCATTACCTGCCGCTTATTGCGGTCTATAATAAAAAAGGCGAACTGATACATTATGCAGATGGAGGAATGTCCACGGCTGAACTCATCCGTTTGATCAGCGAATAAAAAAGCGAATCATTGTTCAAAATGATTCGCTGATGGTTGATGATAAAGTTGAATGATTGCAGTACTGAAAAGGATCAGCATTTTTCGTTCTCTACTTTCCAGGGAGTTGTAAAGAATTTAAAACTTGTTTTCTTTGTTTTTGTTTTAATGATCACTACACCATTTTTTCCTTTTTGACCATAAGCTTTTACTGCTGACTCATCTTTTAAAACGCTAACGCTTTCAATCGTGTTCACATCAAATGTCCTTAACTCATCATAATCAGTTTCTTTGCCATCAACAATGTATAAGATATTTTCATTATTATAACCATATCCTAAACCAATCGTAATTGTTCCCTTTGAATTTGATAAGGCGCTGCCAACCATTGGCGATTTCTGATATCCTTCCACTGTAACCGGACGACCAGATGATTCAATTTTCTTATAACCCTTAACGATCACCTCCTTATTCGACGCTTCCGGAGATGTTGCTGTTGCGGAAGTTGCGTAACCAACTACTGTTACTTCCTTAAGGGGATTAGCTGGTGAGGTTGCTGTAGTTCCATATCCTGTAACGACTACCTCATTTGCAGTAGACACGTTCGCAATGGTGCTTACTTCAGCAGGCGCACTCACAGCAGCGGTTGTACTTACGGGCGACACAACAGAAACCGCAGCAGGTACATCAGGTGTTGGCGGAGGAGGTGGAGGAATTTTTCCATACTTCTTTTCATACGCCGCTTCTTTCAATGTCCAGTCGGTAAGCTTGAGTGCCTCAACAATATTTTTCTTTTTATCTTTTACAATCACAATACACTCGCCCAGATTATCGGCAATTGTTACGTAATAACCTTTCTCGTTTAGCTTCACAATTTCATGAGCTGGTGTTGAAGGTGCAATTGTTGCCGGTGTAGGAGGAGGAGGTGGTGGCGGCACCAGTTTGTCCAGTTTGCCATATTTCTTTTCAAATGCCGCTTTCTCTATTTCATTATTCAGATTGTAGGTTTCTTTCGTTCCGTTTTTTAATATGATCGTTACTGATTGTTCATTGTTGTTTTTATTAACACGCACACTTTTTATTTCATCAGCAGGCAATGTATCAGCGAGCAATACATCTGTTTGTATAAAATCCTGTTTTGTTTCGTTTTGTCTCGCTTCCCTAAAGGCCAGCAACAATACTGCCAGCAGCGGCAATACAAACAGAAAACGGATGATCTGCACCCGGGCAGATTTCATTTGATTCATCATGATGATTCGGTTTTTAAGTGAAGAAAAATTAAAATTCGGTGCAATGCTGTAATTAGTGTTGCCAACAACCTTCAGCAACAGGTATTGATATTGCTTTTTATCAACTCCATCCTGTAACACTTTTTCGTCTGCAATAAATTCAAGGTTCTGGCGGATCGCTTTGCGGATAAGCCAGGCTGCCGGATGAAACCACAACAGCATGCATAATAATTCGGCGAACAGAATATCAATACTGTGTTTTTGTTTGATGTGGACAAACTCATGGCGAATGATCTCTTGTAATTCAGCTTCCGTATGCAACTGACGGTTGATATAAATTCCATTGTTAAAAGAGAATGGAACGATGTGTTCATTTACATCAAAAAGTTTTACATCTCCTTCGTTCAACAGTATTGCATTTGTTTTTATGCGTTGCAAACTGAATAGCTGGATCAAGATCCTGATACCCATGATCAGCATTCCTGTTACAAGAATAGCAATTGAAATGGTCCATTGGTCCCATTCAAAACCCGGATCCGTAAATTGCAGGTTATACACCGGCACCAATTGTACAAACTGCGCTCCGTCCAGTTCATGCCTGAACAAAAAATCAGTAACGTTCATGAACGGAATGGTGAAACAAAGCAGGCTGTAGCCCATCAGATACCAGCGGTTCCAATTGTAAAATGTTAGCCGGCGCAATACAAACTGATAAAACAAATACACAATCGCAAGGGCGATGGAAACTTTTAATAAATACTCAATGAGAAAAGGCATCTTAGTTTGATAATTTGAAAATTTGAAAATTGAACATCAGCAACTCATCACTGATCATTCATTACTCATTCTTCATCATTTCCTCCCTTCAATCATCTCAACAATTTCTTTCAGCTCTTTTGGTGATAATTTTTTCTGCTCCACAAAAAAGTTCACCAGCTCTTTGTACGAGTTTTCGAAATACTCTTTTACAAATCCATTCATGAATTTCTTTTTGTATTCTTCTTCTGTTATGGCCGGCTTATATAGATATGCATTGCCCACCAGCCTGCTGCAGAGGAATCCTTTCTTTTCTAAATTCTTAATAGTAGATGCCAGTGTGGTGTATGGGATCTCTTCATCCAAATGTTCCAGAAACGATTTTACATTTCCTTCTCCTTTTCGCCAAACGGCCTGCATCGCTTCTTCTTCCTGTTGTGTGAGTTTTTCCAGCATTTCTACGAAGTTTTCGTAAAGCTACGGTTTTTTCGTAGACCTCCAAATTTATTTTCTAGCTTTGTTAACTGATTGACAAAACAAAGGCCGGCCAAAATAGACCAGCCTTTGTTTTGCTATGTAAGGTTGGCAACCTTGTCTAACCTTCCTTATTTCTCACACATTTCCTTCAGGTTACGTAACCCGTCTTCAAATTGTGAATTGAGTTGTTTGGTAATTGAAGGGCCCATCAGGCGTGCAACCGGAAACGGAAATGCACCGCTGTTGCGCCATACTACTTTTGTACCCCCTTCCACTTCGGTAAAATCCCAGGCATCAATTGCTTGCGATTTGAACGGTTTCAAAAATACAAGGTCGAAATTAATGGCCTTACTTGGTACTGTTGAACGAACAGTTAAACTGCCCTCTCCTACTTTCTTTCCATTCCAGTAATATTTATGACCTACATGCATTGGATCACCTGTTATGCTGGTTTGCGCATCAGGGTCAGTCTTTGCCCAAGGGTTCCAATCTCTGTAATGATTCAGGTTCGCTATTTTGTTATACACTTCTGCGGGAGGCTTGCTAATGATCGTTGATTTTTCAACGAGGTATTTACCGGGCAGCACAGCGGCCACCAGCAATACAAAGGCAATAATGCCGAGGATAACATACAAAATGATCATATGGGTTGTTTTTGGTTCCCTTAAAGATAGTAATTCCTTCTTTTGTCATTTCGCCTTTCGTCCAATACCTTTGCGCCACATTTTATTTCACTTAAAAATACTTGTTCCATGAAAGTTACTGTTGTAGGTGCCGGTGCCGTGGGTGCAACCTGTGCTGATAATATTGCCCGTAAAGAATTGTGTTCTGAACTTGTGTTGCTCGATATCAAAGAAGGCGTTGCCGAAGGTAAAGCACAGGATATGATGCAAACGGCAGCCCTCCTTGGTTTTGATACTAAGATCGTTGGCAGCACCAACGACTATAGCAAAACTGCTAACAGCGATGTTGTGGTAATTACATCTGGCTTGCCACGTAAACCCGGCATGACCCGTGAAGAATTGATTGGTGTGAACGCAGGTATTGTAAAAAGTGTTTGCGAAAACATTTTGAAGTATTCTCCTGATACCATCATCATCATCATCAGTAACCCGATGGATACGATGACTTACCTCGCTTTAACTTCAACAGGTTTACCAAAGAACCGCATCATTGGTATGGGTGGCACGCTTGACAGCAGCCGCTTTAAATATCAACTGAGCCAGCATTTAGGTTGCTCTCCTGCTGATCTTAATGCAGTGGTAGTTGGTGGTCATGGTGATACAACGATGATCCCTTTGATCCGTTTAGCAACATGGAACAGTGTTCCCGTAACAAAATTCTTAAGTGCTGAACAGCAAGAGAAAATTGTAAAAGATACAATGGTGGGTGGTGCTACACTTACTGCATTAATTGGTACTTCTGCATGGTATGCACCAGGTGCTGCGGGAGCTGCAATGGTTGAAAGTATTTTGCGTGATGAAAAGAAACTCTTTACTTGTTGCGTAGCGCTTGAAGGTGAATACGGACAGAAAGATATTTGCTTAGGTGTTCCTGTTACGATTGGTCGCAACGGTTGGGAAAAAATTCTTGACTTTGAATTGAATGCTGATGAACAAGCTGCATTTAATAAGAGCGCCGATGCTGTAAGAAATATGAATGATGTGTTGAAGACACTTTAAGCCCCCACCCCCTAAAGGGGTGTATTGCAAAAAACGGTTTCACTTTTGTGAAACCGTTTTTTATATGTGGATTTTTTAGCGATGTAAAACGAACAAAGCAGCCCGCTGATCGCTTTCTGTTTTTAATTGCACTCCTTTGCCGTTTAATGTGTGACCTGAGTTTGTGAAAAAGTAACCGGGGTATTGCACACTCTCTACCCTTACACGCTTTTTACCATCTACATCCGATTCAAAATCGAGAAAGAACTTCCAGCTATCATCAGATGGTGCAGAACTTGATTCATGAATGCCGAGGTACAATTCCTCCGCTCCAAAAGCGGATGCAGTTTTACGTACACGCATTCTGATGTTGGGATCGGTAATTAAATGAAAACTGTAACTCTGTCTTGAGTTGATGGTGTTACCAAGTCTTACTTCAAACTTGCAGTCTTTCTCCCTTGCCAGATCATTCATGTTGTACGTTTTTTCAACTGGATCCCTGAGAATTACATTGGAGCCAATGCGTAAATAGATCCAATCGGTTCCATTATCAATAGTAAAGATGGAAGCGTGCGGAAAATTGATAGAAATACCCTGTAGCCCGCCGTCATTTTTTTTGCCGCAGGAAAGAAAAAGACAAACAAAGAATAGTAGTGCGAATACTTTTTTCATAACCGGTGTTTTAGTTGATGATTGAATAAAAAATAATGTTGGTTCACTTATTGCCTGATGAGTGTTGATTTTAATGTTGATCCATCTTCAGCAGTAATAATTAATTGATAAGCCCCTGCCGCCAATTGTAATGTTTCGATCTGCAATTGATTATTTCCTGCTACGAGTTTCACTGCACGATTCATTAGCCGCCTGCCCTGCATATCAATTACTGAAACAGTTGCATCAGTCGTTTTCTTTACTCTTACAGAAATATTGAGCAACTCAACTGTTGGGTTAGGCCACACTTTAATAGCCGGTGCGCCGGCAGATGTTAGGTCGAATACATTTGTTGGGAAATCAATATCAGTTAAAGTCCATCTTGAGAAAGATGCAATGCCCGTTTGTTGCACAAAATTACTTGTTGCATCTCTGCTGGAGAATCCTGCACCGGTCCAGTTTATGTTATCATTGCTCCTCCATAAACTTAACAGCGCTTCATTTCGGCCATTTAATTCTGCGTTAAAATAATTGAACCTTAGTGTAGCATTTAAACTTGTGCTTGTTGTTGGTGTTATGTCGTAATAACGATTAATTGACTGGCGGCTTATAACTGAAATGTTTTGTGCTGTATGTCCCCGGCGTATGGTAACTGTTCCGAGATTTTGTGCAGAAGTGATCACAGCACCAAGATTACCAGGGTTGGCAGATGATGGTGCATTTAACGGCAAAACAATTTGCACATGCCCACCATTAGCACCAATCACACGTGTAGTTTCTGTTTCACCGGTTAACAAAGCAGCAGGTTCTAATTCAAGATTATTATTGTTGAGATTCAACAAGCCACTTGTAAAACTTACAAGTGTATTAATACCAATCGTGCGTTGCAACTGTATTTCAGCGGTACCTGTTTTTGCCAATTGTAACACATGAATTTTTGTTGGCTGTGTTCCACCGATTGTATTGTTGGCTGTACCTGTAAAACGAACTGTGCCTGCTGTTTGGTTAAACGTGCCATTGTTAACAAGACTCATGTCTTGCAAAACAAGCGTAGCGTTGCCTTCAAGTTTAAACGTTGTGCCGTTTGCAACCTGCAGTTGTGCGTGCAGTTGTGTTGCATAGAAACATAAGACGACAATGATCAATACATAATTTTTACTCATAAGAAAATTATTAGAATGGATCTCTCCTTAATGAATACAAAACAAAATAAAAACTACTCCTGCGCCTTGAATCTTCCATTGAATATCCTGTTGCAATCCTTGAAATATCAGCAAATTTTATTGTAGCAGAACGGCTGCTACTAGTAATAAATTCTCCAATTGAAACTGCCTGATCCCATGTACCGTTGCCTACAGGTGTAATAAGAAGTAACATACTGTCTTTTACAAACTCAATGTTTGGCATTGCAAGTTGATACCAGCGCTCATCAGCATTCCACGAAACGGAAAAATTTCCACTTCCGCTTTTTATACCTACTGTTTGAGTAACATTGTCTGATGAACCACCTGAACTATCTACTACTCCCCACGCAATCATTCTTGGTCCGGGAGATATAGGTGTCCATGCATTTGTCCTTGAATAATTCCCGGTAATTATTTGATAGTTATACCCCCTTTGTGTATAAATCATCGGGCTTTTCACCTCATTATTGTAAACCACTAAACCTTCCGCAGTTGTGCCACTGATCGCATTCATTTGCGTGTTGTTTAATGATGGCAAAAACAAACCCTGCGTAGTTGAATTTAAATGTAGTATAGCCCGGCTGCTGGGAGTGGTTGTACCAATTCCTACACTACCCGTATTTGTATTGGAAATATTATTACCATTGGGTGCCCAATATTGTGTTGACGGCCCACTGCTTAATGAAGTCCATGCTGTTCCACTATAAAACCAAAAATCACCGGTATCATTATCAAATACTAATAAGCCTTTTGCAGGTGATGCAATGGCGGTGCGTTGTGCTGTGGTCATACGTGGCACCAACATTCCTTTGTTGGTGCTTTTAACATCCAGTATAGCACTTGCATCAGCGTTGCTGCCATCGGAATTGATTGCTGCACTTTGTGCAACTGAAATAACAGTTGACAATAAAAAAGAAAGAAAAAGTAAACAACGTATCATAAACGATTATTTAAATGTTTTTGAATTTCTATTGTGCCCCCAATACCATAAACTGATAAGTTGCTGTTACCGTAGCTGCGGTGGAACTGAGATTATAAATTCTGAATTTGCAACCCGTTGATGACACTTCAACAGGAAGAATATTCAACTTCATGAAATCATTGGATGAATAACTCAGTATATTACCTGGGTAAACCTGCGGCGTGCCTCCAAAATTCTCGTAATCAATAAACCCTGTTTCTAAATAAGCGCCAACGGATAAATTGGTAACAGTAAAAGAAAGTTGACTTCGAACAATTTTTAATTGTGTGGAATTTTGGCTTCTTATAATTCCTTTATTAGTGTTTACAAGCAGGTCCTGTCCAACCACTAATGTGTTATTTGGATTCAATGTGCCATCAATACGTGTAGCAGTGCGGAAACGCACAGACCCTCCATCAACATCTAAGGCATAAGTGGTTGTAGGAATGGTTCCAATACCAACACGCTCTTCAAAATATGCTTCGTCATCAACATCCAGTTGATTAATTAAAGTCCTTCCTCCAACTTCAAGCTTGTACTTACTACTATCATTTGAAAAAGCGCCCATTTTAATCTGTCCATGTCTGTTAATTGCAAAACCACCACTGTTTAAATAATATGGCACATCTAAATTGCTTCCATCACCTCTTGTTCTGTATCGAAGCACCCCATCTTCCTGTGAAAACTCAAGGTGTGCGGAATATCCTTGTCCTATTCTTTTAAAATCAAAATTGGTAATCGCTCTTGCATTAAATCCAATTCCAATATTCTGAGTAGGGAGAGGGCCAAACTCTGAAGTTGTGTACAAGCTTATGCCGGGCTTGTTTGTACCTGAATTAAAAAGAAAAAAATTTTTGGGTCCTGAATTTGTATCTGCAACATGCAGCTTAGCTTGAAGGTTACTGTTAATGCCTATACCCACACTTCCCTTATTGGTATTATAAACAGTATCAGCATTTTTCTTCCACACATTTATTGATTCACCGCTTGTTAATGAAACCCATGCTGTTCCATTATAAAACCAAAAATCACCCGTATCATTATCAAATACCAATAAGCCTTTTGCAGGTGATGCAATGGCGGTACGCTGCGCAGTGGTCATGCGTGGCACCAGCATTCCTTTATTGGTACTTTTTACATCGAGGATGGCACTTGCATCTGCATTGCTGCCATCGGAATTGATTGCTGCATTTTGTGCAACTACAACAGAAGGAACTAATATTCCATTTAATAAAATGATGAATAAAAATTTATACATATAATTTTTGTTGAAAGACGAACTGTTATTCCAAAATTTTTCTTGTTGTTCAAATTACAATCAGCATCACAATTAATTTTTTTCGCCCAATGCCCACGATGCGCCACTTACAGGCGTACCATTTCCAACAGGCACCGCTCCTCGTAAATCAGGCAAAGCGAAATTGGTGTTGCCATTACCACCATAGTTAGAGCCCAGTAATGAAAACAATGCTTCATTACCGCTTATGGGCAATATCTGTCCATTACAAAAAGCAAAACCAACAGGTGGAAAATTGCCGCTGAACAATCTTATTTCACCAAGAATAATATTACTGTATGCCGGGTTTCCTGAACCCTGTGATGGAAACTGTCCTTTTATTGCGATAACATAGTTTATCCCTACTCCTTTATTGCCTTTATGATACGTAATGCTTGTACCGGCTCCTTTATTGATGATGTCAAACTGATTGCCCTGAACCACTTCAATTGTATTTGCTTTAACTACTCCCGCCACTTCTAATTTTGTAGATGGATTCGTTACTCCAATACCTACATTACCACTGTTGTTATTATTGATATTATTTCCATTTCTCGACCACACATTAACGGGATCTCCGCTTGTTAATGATGTCCACGCTGTGCCATTATAAAACCAAAAACCACCGGTATCATTATCAAACACCAATAAGCCTTTTGCAGGAGATGTAATAGCAGTGCGTTGTGCAGTGGTCATACGTGGCACCAGCATTCCTTTGTTGGTACTTTTTACATCAAGCATGGCACTTGCATCGGCATTGCTGCCATCGGTGTTGATGGCTGCACTTTGTGCAAAGCATCCAAAACTCAGTAACAGAATTGAGGAGAGAAGAGAATATTTTTTCATACTAAATTTTCAGATTTCATTTTTAAAATCATCTAATCATTGGCCGCTCCCACCACTAAAAAGTAATAGGTACCGCTAAATGTTGAAGCAGTACTCGAAGAATTATAAAACCTGACTTTAAATGTTTTGGCAGTAGTATCAACAGAATGAACAGTAAGTACCCAACGATGAAATGTACCGGTGCCATTTACAATATTGGCGACACTTACACGAGGTGTTCCTGTAAAAATATCAGGATAGCCAAATGTAGCATCAGCAAAATAACCCGAAGGAGCATCAGGTATTCCAACCTCACCGGATACATAATGCATCATTAACTGGTTACTGTTAGAACTGCGAACAATACCTTTGCCAGCATCAACCGTTAACTGATTAGTAATTTTTACTATGCCTGTATTTTTTTCAATCAGCATCCTGCTTCCCCCGCCAAATTCAACAAACTCAAGGCCATCGTCACTGGATCTGTTCCTGATATTCCAACGCAGATTACCATTGTCGCTAAACCGAAGAGCAGCATCACCGTTGAACGCATCAATATCTATTATCGAAAATCCGGAAGTGCTTTTACTCAAAATTCCATAGCTCCCGTACACATTAAGTGAATGGGATGCACTATGTGTATTAGAGCCAATGGTAATTGCATCTTCAAATAAACCTGAACCACCCACATGTAATTTAGCATTGGCATTATCCCTTCCTATACTTACATTACCTGTACCTCCATGAATCAACAGACGATACCCAAATCCTTCTTCCCTCAATCCAAAAGAAGCATTTAGAGTAAAAAGATTTGTACTGTGTAAATCCCATTTTAGAACTCCGTTACGAAACCACCTTACACGAGGTTCATTATTAGCCGCATCAATATCTATATTCGAATACCCCGCTGTACTTTTTACCAACAAACCTGTGCCATCATGAACCACACTTAATTTACTAATGGGCGTATTGGTTCCTATTCCTACATTGCCGCTATTGCTGTTATATATATTATTGCCCGATGGTACCCATTGATTTTTACCAATGCCTATTTCCACCCACGCAGTACCGTTATAAAACCAAAAACTATTGGTATCTGTATCAAATACTTTTAATCCTTTAGCAGGTAACACAATTGCTGTGCGTTGTGCGGTTGTCATGCGTGGAAGTAAAAAGCCTTTGTTTGTGCTTTTAACATCAAGAATTGCGCTTGCATCAGCATTACTGCCATCGGTGTTAATTGCCGCACTTTGAGCATTTACAACAAGAGCATTCAGAAAAAAACAGATCACAAATAAAACTCGTTGCATAAGCCAGGTTTAGTGGTTGATGTATGTTGTTAAAGCGAATTTTAAAATAATACCTGTGGGTAGTGGATAGGCAAATGGCCTTACGAACTCCTGCACTGCAAGAGGGTTTGTTCTTACTGCCATCTCTTTTTTAACAACAGTTGCTCTTTTTTCTTTTTGTTGTGTGAGCCGTTTCGATTCAACTACCGTAAAAAAAAGGATGAGGCCGATGATATTCAATACATACAATGTCCGCATACGTAATGCATTGTTGTATTGTAAAAGTGGAGAGAAGAAAAAAAAGGAACAACCCCAAAAAAGGGAGAAGAAAATTAAACGAGCCGTTCGTTAATGGCTTTGCTCACAGCTTCGGTGGCAGAATGCACCTGTAATTTTTCGTAGATCTTTTTAATATAAGAGCGAATGGTTTCAAATGCATAGCCGGTTTCATCGGCTATCATTTTATAACTGTTGCCCTTGCATAAGAGAGAGAGTATGATCTTTTCCTTTTCTGTAAAATTATACACGTTGGCAGTTGGTGAATGCTGCATGGAGTTTACCACCATTTTTGCAATGGACGGACTCATGGGTGCGCCGCCATCTAATACTTCTTTAATAGAAGGGATTAATTTCTCTGATACATTCTTTTTGAGCAAATAACCTGATGCACCTGCACAAATAGCATCAAACACATGTGTGCTGTCATCAAACACAGTAAGCATAATGATCTGCACTTCTTTATTGAATGTGCGGATAAGCCGAACTGCTTCAATACCGCTGCGGCCAGGCATATCAATATCCATCAGTACCACATCAGGCATATCCGTTTTTATATGCTGCTCGGCCTGCATACAATGATCGTAAGAAGCAATCACCACAAACTCATCTGTAAGTTGCAGTAATTCTTCAAGCCCTTTACGTAACCCACTGTTGTCCTCGAATATGATGATTTTTTTGACCATCGGATTCACAAGTTAATGATGCGTTATTATAAATAATACCCCAATTCAGGTAATGGGCAAATCAAGCTGCACAGTGGTTCCGTTTTCTGCTGAGGTATTGATCGTTAATGTTCCGTTTAGTTCTTCTGCCCTGCTCTTCATGTTTTTTAAACCATTACCTCCATTCTTCTTAACACCAGCAAAACCTTTCCCATCATCTGCAACGGAAAGATGAAGTACGTGATCTGCTTTCATGCCAAGAGTGATCAGCAGATTATTGCCGTTACTGTATTTCACCGCATTGTTTACCGCTTCTTTAAAAATAAGAAAAACATTCTTCCGGTAAGCCACATCCAGTTTTCGATGGGCAATACTGCTGTCAGCATCAAACTTCAATTCAATTCCCTTTGCTTCACACAGCTCGGCTGCATATTCTTTCATGCGCACCAGCATACTTTCAAGTGAGTCGTTTGTTGGGTTAATAGCCCACACAATATCACTCATGCTTTCCATGGTTTGCTGTGCCGAATCTTTAATACGTGTAAGATAACCCTGTACACTGCTTTGATCATCGCCTTTGTTAAGCGCCACTTTACTTAATACGTTGATGGTTGTAAGCGCCGAACCAATATCATCATGCAGATCTCTTGAAATACGATGGCGTAAACGTTCCACTTCCAGTTTTTTATTCAGCTGATATTTGTAAACTGCATATAGGATAGCAGCAACTGCCAGCACACAAAACAAACGGAACCACCATGTTTGATAAAAGAATGGCTTTATTACAAACGTAACCGAAATCTCATTTTGTGATACTGTGCCATGAAATGTTTTTGCCCTGAGTTTAAACTGATAATCCCCTGCTGATAGATTTTGATACTGTACACGGTTGATATTGCTTGCCTGTTGCCACTGTACATCTGCCCCTTCCAGTTTATATTCATATTGCAGTAATTGCGGCAATGAATAATGCAAAGCTGAAAAAGAAATCACCAGATCTTTTAGAGGAGAATTAAATACAGTTCGTTTTAAAAGCAATAAACTGTCTGCAAGCGATTGTCCATTTATAATAACAGCATTTAATACCAATGGAAACCGTTCCTTACTGATTGGTTTTTTATTTTCAAGAAACATCACCCCGCCACCTACTGCTATACTGATCTCATTTCGTTCTGCATCATATGCCAAACGTTGTGGCCAGTAGTCGTGCGAGGAATAAGAAGTAAATGGAAATACTTGTTTGCCACTTACGGGCCGGGTGATTTTATTTGTATAGATATTGATCGAAAAAAGATGGTTACCACTTACTACCCACAGGTTTGAATCAATCGCCTTCACTGCATAAATATTATTACTGCTCAAGCCTTCACTCATACTTAAAACAGTAAATGATTTTCCGTACGACCTCCCATCAACATATTTTAACACTCCGCCCGAATGCGTAGCGACCCAAACAGCGCCTGTTTTATCCTGTGTAATATCATGTACCAGATTGAGCGGAGTGTAGTGTCTTGCCTCGGGCGATTCGGTATACAATGTAAACTTCTTGGTTTTCAAATGATACTTGTAAACGCCATGACTAAACGTACCGATCCATACATTGCCATTTATTGTATCTAAAAACAATGGATTGCTTTTAATAATGTCAGCAACTGTTGCTGAATCGGCAGGTATAGTAAATTTCTTCCTCTTGGTATCGTAAAAACTAATAGTACCTATAAAGCCACTAAACCAATAGTTGCCATCTGTATCTACTATTACATCCCTGAAAGCGCCTTTGCCTTCGGGCATTGGAAATTGTACAAAGCCTTTTAATGACTTATTATATTGATAAACTGCATCATCTGCAAGCAACCAGATAGTACCTTTTCTGTCTTTCCTTACGTTTCTGCAACTTGCAAATCGTTTTCCGTCAGCTGTACCCGAAATTGTTTCAACAGTATTGTTCTTTCGGTTTACGATAAACACCATTGCCTTTGTTGTTGAACATAAAAAATAACGATCATCCTCTGCATCATACAACAAACCCGACATGGGATTGTCGCCAACACGATCCGACACATTCATGAGTGGCAGAAATGATGCGAGTTGATTATTGCCATCGTATTTTACAATTCCGTTATCGCTTGCCAGCCATGTAATACCACAGTTGTCTTTGTAAACATCACGGATGCTTCCCTCCGGCAATGAAACAGATAATTCCGGTATATTTTTTTGCAGGTACACGTTGTTTGATGCTGCATCAATCAACATCAAGCCATCAGAGGCCCCAACCCAATCGTATTGAATAGCAGGTAACGAAAATTTTACTGAAGGATATGAAATAGTTAATACGCTTACTTCCTTAAATGTTTTCTTTGTTTCATCAAAACAAAATATCCTGTTACCGGATAATGTAATAAATACTTTTGCCTGTGCCCGGTTATAGACCATTTCAAGCGAATAGGTTTCGTAGCCATGCCCTGCTACTGAATAGCGACCGGTTACTTTGTTAAATACAACCAACCCAAATGTTGTGGCCAACCATAATTCATCGTTTGTTTTTGGAAGAATCTTTAATACAGAAAAATACCGCCCCTTGTATTGAGGAAGTAATTGGGGAACAATTCGTTTCCAGGGATAGTGTGTAAATGTTTGTGTTTTATTATCAAATACCGATATGCCTTGAAAATCTGTTGCGAGCCATAGCCTGTTATTATCATCAATATAACTGTCCCATACAATAGGGTTCAGTAACATTCTCGGTGTATCAATACCAAGTGCTTCATAACGTTGCCATATTTTCTTTACTGGATGGTAGCGGTTCAACCCACTCATGGTTGATACCCAGATGAATCCATTCTTATCTTCCTCAATATCATTTATGAGCTCATTTGAAATACTGTTCTTCACAGGCACAAACACTGAAAAATCAAAACCATTGTAGCGGTTCAATCCATTCTTGGTTCCTACCCATAAAAAACCGGTCTTATCTTTTAGAAAACAAGTAACACGATTGTCGGACAAGCCATCTTTTTCCGTTAGTGTTTCAAAAAACGACTGTTGCTGCGCTTGTGTAATTACACAAACAAAAAAAGAAAGCAGTAACAACAGCAGTTTGGCCATGCCTAAAAATACAATAAACTGCCTGAGATCGTACATCCATAAAAGGGTGAAATTATTTAATGTGTTTCACTTGCCTGATCTTTTGTAGTAACAGAACCTGGTTCATTTTAAGGCAGCTCCATACCCGAATGAAGGCGGACGATCTGTTTTATTTGCTGACAACGTTTGTAATTTCATTGCAGGATCGATCACTACAGGCATTGCAAATTTTCATTATATCAACTCCTGCAATTGTATCGATTGCTGCTTTTGATACTGTTTCATACGACAACAATACAATGAAACGATGCAAACAATCCTGCTGACCATTTCCGTTTTGATTCTTATTGAGTATATTTACAGCCTCTAACATAATCCTTTGAACAGACTTGCCTTTTCTCATCACCTCTGTTATTGAATTTCGAGTGTTAACCTGATGCACATCTTGTGCTGATTAAACTTATGTTATGAGAACTCCGCTATTGTTGAGCCTTTTGTTGTTTGCACTTTGTGTAACAGCAGTAACTGTAAATGCCCAGGAACCCGGAGCATTGCATAATCCGAAGATTGACTTGAACATCAGTCCGCTACATAACAAAAAAATAAATCCTGAATACAGTCACGGTATCAATCCGCAAAAAAACAGGAACATCAATCCGGTTTTTAATAAAGAGATCAATCCGGTTGAAAGCAGCAGCATCAATCCAAAGCTGAACGACGAGATCAACCCTCTCAAGAATCAATTGCTGAATCCATTATTGTATAAAAATCTATATCCAACCAGTGCAAACTGGAGAGGTCTATATATTTACGACGGAAAAGACAATCTGACGGGTTACATTACGAGGCCGTCAAAAGATGTGTTGATCTGTTTTGATTTGAAAGGAACCTGGACTTGTTATTATGTGCTCACAAACGTGGGAACCTACAACCATTTTGATATGAATGGAGAATGGACCGGTGATTATATTTGTTCAGATTCAAATGCAGGCTTCAATGTATTTAATAAGGAAGGCGTTTGGACCGGGAAGCATATCAAATAAAATCAACGTAATTCCTTTGCCCACGCCTGTGCAGTTGCAGCGATCGATTCAACATCCTGCAGCTCCATACACTTGAAATGTTTTTTCGGGCAGGCATCATGACCAATTTTTGAGCAAGGCCGGCAACCAAGATCGTTTACCTGGAATTGAGCAGTTGTAACCGGATTGTTTCCATAATAAGGCGTCATACCAAATGCCGGAACAGTATTTCCCCAAACGCTGATAACGGGTTTCTTCAATGCGGCAGCAATATGCATCAGCCCGGTATCATGACTGATGATGAGTTTTGCTTTACGTACAAGATCAGCACTTTCGTTGATCGAAAATTTACCGCAGGCGTTGTAAATTTTTATGTCGTCGATCGCTGCAATTTCATCGCCAGCTGCTTTATCGTCTGGTCCGCCCAGCAACACAATTGGATGCTGCAAAGCGGCGCATAATTTTTGTAATTGATGTACCGGTAATTTTTTGGTTGCATGTGCTGCACCAATTACCAAACCAATGTATCCCAACGCATGTGCATGTGGCAGATCTTCCTGTTTGGTTTCTTCATCGCCTGGTATAAAATAATCTAATCCCTTTCCATCATTTTTTACGCCGAATGATTTTACCGTATCAAAACATCTGTCAACAATATGAACCGCCGGCATACGGTTGATCTTTAAATTCGTCAATAACCATTTCTGTACATTCAGTTTATCAAACGAAAACGATTTTACTTTCAGTTCTTTCTTGATCTTTAAAGTTCGAATGTTACGATGCAGATCAATGATATAATCGAACTTCTCTTCCTTTAATTGATGCAGCAGCAGATCCCAATCGTTATTGAGATAATGAAACTTATCGACGTAGGGATTCGACGCAATGACTTTGTGAAAACTAAACTTGGTGAGATAATGTACTTCAGCATCGGGCACCTGTTGTTTTAAACAACGAACTACCGGTGTGGTTAACACAATATCGCCGATGGAACTGAATCGGATGATTAGAAATTTCATTTGTTGAAGTTCATGGTTGATGGATCATAGTTCATGGTGCTATACTATGAACTATCAACTATACACTATTAACTTTTCTACGGCAACATCTCCTCGCCTTCTACGTAGTTCAAATCTTTATGAAACGTTTCTTCTGTAAAGTAAGCTGCTACTAATGTAACACTGATCACTACAGCGGCGGTAACAATACCACTTTGTGTAAGGCCCCATCCCCATGATTTCTGAAACAGGTTGAGGAACATTAAATTCATCAACGGCAATGCACCACGTACCATATTTGGAATAGTGGTGGCAGCAGTAGCACGAAGATTTGTTCCAAACTGTTCTGCACCCATTGTAACAAAAATGGCCCAGAAACCTGTACTGAAACCAAGCAATGTGCAGATGGCGTACATCGCCGTATCCGAACTGTTCAGTGGCGAAAAGAACAATGCAATTCCAATGATCGTGAGTCCGTAAAATAAAAACAACGCTTTCTTTCTGCTTTTGAAATACTGACTTACAAAACCTATGAGAATATCACCGATCGCAATGGCAGCATAAGCAAACATGATGGCCCGTCCGCTATCGATCTTTGTATCACCATAAAATTCTTTCGCAAAGCGGTTACTGAGATTCACCAATATCCCGATCACATACCAGGTTGGTAATCCAATTAAAATGGCCAGTATATATTTACGAAAACGGGTAGCGTTATTAAAGAACATCAGGATGTTTCCTCTCGATACATTCTTATCTTTCACTTCATTAAACATTCCACTCTCGGCAACGCTCACACGAAGTAAAAGCAAACCGATACCGAGTCCGCCGCCAATTTTATAACAAAGCCGCCAATCATCCGTAAACTGATAGGTGAAATAAGCAAACACGGCACCAAACAATCCGATGCCTGCTACCAACGATGTACCGATGCCTCGTTTATTTTTGGGTAGCAATTCACTTACCAATGTAATACCTGCACCTAACTCACCTGCCAAACCAATGCCTGCCACAAAACGGGCATAGGCATACTGATCAACAGTTGTAACAAACCCTGTAACAAAATTGGCAACGGAGTATAATAAAATAGAACCGAAGAGAACGCTGAGTCTTCCTTTCTTATCACCAATTACACCCCACAGTATTCCTCCAATTAACAGCCCAACCATTTGCCAGTTGATGATCTTTGTACTGGCAGCGATCATGGCAGCGGTATCGGCTTTATCAACTCCAACGCCAACTACACTTGGCTCACGTACAATGGTGAATAACAGCAGATCATAGATATCTACAAAATACCCAAGTGCTGCTACAATAACCGGTAACGATAAAACAGAGGTTGATGGGCGGGCAAGCATAGCAATAATTATTCAGCTTTGGTTTCAGGCCTTTTGGCTTTTTTTCCGAAGAAAAATTTCCAAATAACAGGAGCCGTTGTAACCGCAATAATAATAATGATGATCAATTCCAATTTATCTTTCAACTCAATGCCAAACTGGTTCTTTACCCATATCTGCAAAAAGTGACCTGCAAAGATCATACTCACCACCCAGGCAATTGAACCTGCCACATTGTAGAATACAAATTTTTTGCGATCCATATTTACGATACCGGCAACGATCGGTGCAAAGGTGCGTACGAACGGAAGAAAACGTGCAAACACAATGGCACCACCACCATACTTCTCATAGAAATCATGTGCCTCATGAAGGTAACGTTGCTTGAACAGAAAATTATCTTTCCAGTTATACATAGCCGGACCAACTTTACGGCCCGTCCAATAGCCAACAAGATTACCCAATATACCTGCAAATGAAATCAACGCACAAAGAATGATCAATTCCAGCCACTCATTATTAACTGAACCCATGCCGATGATCTTCATAAATTCATGCGACAGATTGGTGCTGTAAATACCTGCAACAAACAATAAACTATCGCCTGGAAAAAAGAAACCAAACAGCAAACCGGTTTCAGCAAAAATGATAAAGAGCAACAACCACAATCCGCCATATTTAATATAAAACATGGGGTTGAGGATATCTTTCCACGTAAAGTGCTTTTTCAATTCAACTGTTGCTCCTTCGGTTAAATCAGCAACAGCAATAGTTTTTGAATCGTATTCAGCACCGGCGAATGTAACCGAGTCGGCTGCATTTAGAGAGAGTGTAACTGATCCGTCTTTCGCCGTTTTATACTCTACACCATCTAATGTAAACACATCCGCTGTTGCTTCATATTGATTCATTACACGCACACTCACCTGCTTTTGTGCAACAAGTGTATTCATTCCTGTTATCATTAACAACATCATCCCAAACTGTATCAATCTTCGTTTCATGTTTCGTAAATCTGTTTTATCGATCGTAATTATTATTTGAAAGCTTATTATCCATGATGACCATGATCGGCATGATGGTGACCGTGATGTGTATCATGATGATGTCCATGCCCATCATGCAACTCGCCTTCCCATTTGCTTACAACAGATGTTGCCAATGCATTTCCTACTACGTTGGTTGCACTGCGGAACATATCGCAGAAGTGATCGATCGGGAGAATCAAGGCTACACCTTCCGGTGGAATATTGAACATAGCACATGTTGCCAACACTACCACCAACGATGCACGTGGCACGCCGGCAATACCTTTACTGGTGAGCATCAATACAAGTAACATCACCAGTTGTGTACCAAGATCAAGGTGGATACCATATGCCTGTGCAATGGCCAAGCTTGCAAAGGTCATATACATCATACTGCCATCGAGGTTAAAAGAATATCCAAGCGGCAATACAAATGCAACAATTTTATCCTTACAACCAAAGCGCTCAAGCTCTTCCGTTAATTTCGGAAATACAGCTTCGCTGCTGGTAGTACTAAAAGCAATGAGCAACGGTCCACTGATACGGCGCAATAATACTTTCATGCGGTGTGGCCCGAGAATTAAAAATCCTACACCTATTAAAAGAAGCCACAGAATTGCAATACCCAACAGAAAGTATAAAAAGTAAATAAGATAAAACTGGAAGATGCCCAACCCCTTTGCTGCTACTACTGCTGCCAACGCACCAAATACACCAATGGGTGCAAAGTTCATGACATAGTTCACCATTTTCAAAATGATGTGCGACGCAACATCCAATGCTTTTACCAGGGGCTTGGTGTAATCACCAATGGCTGCTGCGGCAACACCAAAGAATATAGAAAACACAACGATCTGCAGTATCTCGTTCGTGGCCATCGCTTCAAACAAACTCTTCGGAATGATATGCTCAACAAAATTCTGTATAGAGAAGGTAGATGTTTTGGTCATCAGGTCTTTTACACCTTCTGTATCGGCCTGGCTAAGATCAATATAAGCACCCGGCTTAAATACATTCACCAACAACATTCCTAATAATAAAGATGCAAGCGATGCTGTAATGAACCAAAGTAAGGCTTTACCACCCACTCTGCCCACAGCTTTCAGATCACCCAGCTTCGCAATACCCACCACCAATGTACAGAACACCAATGGTGCAATGATCATTTGAACCAGGCGAATAAAGATGCTGCTCAGCAGTTTGATGTTTTTGGAAAAGCTTTGAATCGTAGTGTCAGATGCTGAAATGTGGACGATATAACCTACCACAATACCAAGCACCATTGCAGCCAGAATGTAGATCGTTAACCTGTTTCCTTTACCCATGGGCTTTCTTTAAATGAGCCGCAATATACGGCTTTCGGGTTGCACAGATGCTCCTCTAAACCGTTAATAAATCTTTTGATGGTTATTTGTAATAAATCTCTATTTTTCCGGCTTATTACTGTTAGTACATTAAAATCTATAACCAATCAAGTATGAGTTTATTTGCAAAGAAACCATTAGATCAAATGCTTGCACAGGCCGAAGGAAAAGGCTTGAAGCGTACCTTGGGTGCAGGTAATTTGGTGGCACTGGGTATTGGTGCCATTATTGGAGCGGGGCTGTTTGTTCGCACGGCTGCTGCTGCCGGACAAGCTGCTGGCCCGGCCGTTACCCTTTCATTTGTTGTTGCAGCCGTTGGTTGCGCATTCGCCGGATTATGTTATGCTGAATTTGCTGCAATGATTCCTATTGCAGGTAGTGCATATGCTTACAGTTACACCACCATGGGCGAATTAGTGGCATGGATTATTGGCTGGGCATTAATTATGGAATATGCTCTTGGTGCAGCCACCGTTTCTATTGCGTGGAGTGAATACCTGAATAATTTATTGGGCGGATCAATACCGTATGAATGGTGCCACTCCCCTTTTGAAGCATTGCATAAAGTAACAGGTGATGCGGTCAATCAAATTGTTGCGGTTATGCCGGATGCTGTTAAATCAGTGAAAGATGGTGTGCTTGTTTTAAGTGAACGACAATTTGAAGCATTACCTGCCAACCTTACTCAATCAGTAGAAATTACGAAAGGCATTATGAACGCTCCTGCATTGATCATCCTTTTATTACTCACACTCTTATTAATTAAAGGATCGCAGGAATCAGCTTTTGTAAATATGATCATTGTATTTGTAAAAGTGGCGATCGTTTTATTATTCATTGGATTTGGCTGGCAGTTCATTAAACCCGAAAATCATACGCCTTATATGATTCCGGAAGGAACAATAGGTCATGAAGGTTTCTTCAAATGGGGATGGGGCGGTGTATTAGGTGGTGCTGCAATTGTGTTCTTTGCGTTTATTGGATTTGATGCTGTAAGTACAGCAGCACAGGAAGCAAAAAATCCGAAAAGAGATATGCCGATTGGTATTCTTGGATCACTAGTAGTATGTACCATTTTATACATTTTATTTGGCCATGTACTAACTGGTGTTGCCAATTACACCGAATTTAACACAGCCGGTAAAGAAGCTTCTGTTGCATATGCAATTCAAACTTATATGAAAGGATATGAGTGGCTGGGCACAAGTGTTACAGTTGCAATTCTTGCAGGTTTCTCATCAGTTATCTTGGTGATGCTGATGGGCCAAAGCCGTATCTTCTATACCATGAGTAATGATGGACTGATCCCGAAAGCATTTGGCGAACTGCATCCAAAATACAGAACACCTTACAAGGCAAACTGGATCTTGTTCATTTTTGTAGGCTTGTTTGCAGCCTTTGTTCCGGGCAGTGTTGCTGGAGACTTAACAAGCTTCGGAACATTGTTTGCATTTGTATTGGTAAGTATAGGTGTTTGGATATTACGAGTAAAATCACCAAACATCGAACGTCCGTTTAAAGCACCATTGGTACCTGTTGTATCTACACTTGGTGCACTTATTTGTACAGGTATGATCGTAGCATTGGATGCACAAACGCTGAAAGTTGCTTTTGGCTGGATGGCTGTTGGCTTGGTTGTGTACTTTGTGTACAGCCGCCATCATAGCAAACTCAAAAACTTTACGGAGATATTACCACACGCTTCTGATTTTGAGCGTAGGGAAAAAGAATAATCAACGCTTTGTTTTATAAAAACGTCCCGCTAATTGGCGGGACGTTTTTTGTTAACAGGCATTACCCTAAATTTGCGCCCTGACCTCACCCCTGCCTTTGCCGGCAGACAAATGGTGAAACGAGGTACTGAAGCCTGTTATTAAGAATTTAAAACAAAGAACTTAAAACTGTTTTTTAATGGGACGGATTTTTGAAGTAAGAAAGAGCAGCATGTTTGCCCGCTGGGATAAAATGGCAAAGAACTTTACTCGTATTGGTAAAGAAATTATTATTGCTGTAAAAGCCGGTGGTCCTGATCCTGCTACGAATGCTGCACTGCGTCGTTGTTTCCAGAATGCAAGAAGTGTGGGCATGCCCAAGGATCGTGTAGAAGCAGCCATTAAACGTGCACAAGGAAAAGAGCTGGTGAACTATGATGAAATTTTGTATGAAGGTTATGCACCGCATGGCGTTGCTATACTCGTTGAAACTGCAACTGATAATCATGTACGTACTGTAGCGAATGTAAAAAGTCATTTTACAAAAGGGCACGGTTCAATGGGCAACAGTGGCAGTGTAAGCTTTCAGTTTAAAAAATTAGGTGTGTTTAAACTGAAGCCGGAAGGATTGAATGCAGAAGATCTGGAACTTGAGTTGATTGATTTTGGCTTGGAAGAACTGGGTGAAAGTACCGGTGAAAATGGCGAAGAAATTTTGGTGGTACGTTGTGCATTTACTGATTTCGGCAATATGCAAAAAGCACTGGAAGAAAAAGGTATTACTCCCATCAGTGCCGAACTGGAATGGCTTCCTTCCACAACTGTGCCTGTCACTGACGAACAGGCGGAGGATGTAAGTAAATTAATTGAACGCCTTGAACAGGATGAAGATGTGCAGAAGGTGTTTCATAATATGGGGTAATGAAAGTGCGAAGTACAAAGTTGGAAGTATGAAATAAAAAACGAGAGGCTGCAATGTTCAGCCTCTCGTTTTTTTTATACAATCCTCTGCTATCTTTAATGAATGGAATACCCCGATCGACTGGTTTTGTTTGATGGCGTATGTAACTTCTGTAATTTCTGGATCCAATTTGCGCTGAAAAGGGATAAAGAAGGAAAGCTGCTATTTGGTTCACTACAGGGTGAAACAGCGAATCGTATTTTACCTGATCACAATATTGATCCCTGCATAATTACTTCTGTTATTTTCATTGAAGATGGCATTGCTTACCGTGAATCAACTGCAGCATTGAAAATATGCCGTCATTTAGATGGTGGTTGGAAATTATTGTACGCACTCATCATCATTCCCGCATTTCTTAGAGATGGTATTTATAAATGGATCGGCCGAAACCGTTATAAATGGTTTGGCAAACAGGAAAGCTGTATGTTGCCAACAGCAGAGCAACGTGCAAGGTTTGTGGATTGAAAGACGACAGACAATAGACGACCACATCCTGATTCTCACGACTAACCACTCACTACTCGCCTCTTATCTCAAATTCCCCTTTCATATAAAACACACATTCACCTCCCATCATTACACGCTCGGCATTTTTCTGTTCGCAAACCAAATCACCACCACGTTTGCTCAGCTGTTTTGCCATCATTTTTTTCTTATCCAGTTTTTCACTCCAGAAAGGAATTAATTGTGAATGTGCGGAACCTGTTACCGGATCTTCATCAATACCTGCAGATGGTGCAAAAAAGCGTGAAACAAAATCAACTGTATTCCCTTTGGAAGTCAGGATCACCATTTCACCGGTCTTCTTCATTGCAGTAAAATCAGGTTTCGCATTGATCACTTCTTCTTCAGTTGCCACTTCGATCAACAGGTCACGGTATTTGTAGGCACCAAGTATTTCTTTAACGCCCAAAATTTCTACGATGCCGTCGGGGTAATCGCTGATACGTTCGGGTTTCCAGGAAGGAAAATCCATTTCATAGTTGGTACCATTTTTTTCTACAGTTAGCAACCCGCTCTTTGAACTGAATGTTACAGATGGTTTTGTATAATCAAGTTGTGTGTACAATACAAATGCACTTGCCAACGTAGCATGGCCACACAAATTAATTTCAAGCTCGGGAGTAAACCAACGGATATCATAATCTGCTCCTTCCATTTGTGATGGCACAAAGAATACTGTTTCAGCAAGATTATTTTCCATGGCCAGCTTCTGCATCAATTCATCATCGATCCATTTTTCTAACGGAACAACAGCTGCCGGGTTTCCTTTGAACAACGTTGATGTGAATGCATCAACCTGGTATAAATTCAATTTCATATAGTCTTTTTAGAAGTATGCAAATTAGGAAAGTATCGTTGACATAAATATGTGATTTTGCTACAACGATGTGAAGGAATTCCTAATAAAAACGTGGCAACGCCAACTTGAACCGCACAACAATAATGCGAAAGGCAACAATAAATACAATAGCAATGATCGTTGCAAAAGGACTGAACATATCAACCTTTAACAACAGCAGATAAAGTATTCCACCCAAAATAGAAACAGAAGCATAAATTTCTTTACGGAAAACGAGTGGCACATTGTTGAGCAACACATCTCTTATTACACCGCCAAACGATCCGGTGATGGTGCCCAATGCTACACAAATACCCGGACTGAATTGCAATTGCAACCCTTTCTCTACGCCAATGAGTGTAAACAGGCCAAGACCAAATGCATCAAATAAAAACAAGGTGCTTGTAAAACGTTTGAGATAATTACCGAAGAACATGGTGCCGATAGCAGCTGCAATAATTACAACAGTTGTTGTTCCATTTTGTAACCAGCCGACGGGTGTATCACCGATCAACACATCACGCAATGTTCCTCCACCAATTGCTGTAACAAACGAAAGTATGATAACACCAAAGGGATCAAGTTTTTTCTCCATTGCAGAGAATGCACCTGATACAGCGAAGGCGAAGGTTCCGAGTATGTCGATGATGGAAAGGAAAGACATAATTGTGAATGATCAATGGTGAATAAAAATAGGCAATGAGTTTTGCTAGACTTGAGAAACATTGTAACTATTCGTCAGACGTGGGCGTCAGACGATGTTCACTCACCACTCACGATTCACCACTCACATTTATTCCCTCATCATCTCCTGCAACACCGTCATGATCTCTTCTACATTTGGTTTGCTGAAGTAATCACCATCGCTACCATATCCCGGACGATGTGCTTTACCTGTGATTGTACGTGGAGCAACATCAAGATATTTGTAACCGCCTTGTTCTTCCATTACTTTATTGAACATATAAGCAGCTGCACCTCCGGGTACATCTTCATCAATGAAAGCGATGCGGTTTGTTTTCTTTAATGATTCAAGAATAACATGATCTACATCAAACGGCAAGAGTGTTTGCACATCAATGATTTCACAACTGATGCCGAAACGTTCAAGCTGTTGTGCTGCATCATCAATAATGCGGAGAATAGATCCGTATGATACAATGGTAATATCTGTTCCCTGTCTCACCACTTCCGGCACACCCATCGGTACCGTGAACGATGAAAGATTAGAAGGCAGTTTTTCTTTTAAACGATAACCATTCAAACATTCGATGACCAAGCCCGGTTCATTACTTTGTAACAATGTATTATACATGCCCGTAGCCTGCACCATGTTACGTGGAACGCACACATACATTCCCCGAAGACTGTTGATGATCATCCCCATTGGTGAACCGCTATGCCAGATACCTTCGAGACGATGACCTCTTGAACGAACGATCAATGGTGCACTTTGTCGGCCTGCTGTACGGAATTGCAGCGTAGCAACATCATCAGTGAGCGGTTGCAACCCATACACTAAATAATCGAGGTATTGTATTTCAGCAATGGGACGTAAGCCACGCATAGCTAAACCAACACCTTGTCCCATAATCGTTAACTCACGAATACCGGTATCAAAGATTCGGTGTTCACCATGCCTGGCTTGCAAGCCGGCAAAACCTTGGTTCACATCACCAATAAATCCGAGGTCTTCGCCGAAAGCAACCACTTTCGGATTCGTTGTAAACAATTGATCGAAATAGCGATTCAGAATTTCATAACCATTCAATGTGGTTGCATCGGCAGCGTAATCTGCTTTTATTTCAGCCACTTTCATGGCACTGCCTGCACCTTCTTGGTACAGATGCGAATTATACAGCGACACATTTTCTTTTTGCAACCTGCTGTATAACTCGTTGGCACTTGTTCCTGTAAGACCTGCAATGGAAATACTTTTGAAGAGTGCACTCATTACATCTCTACGGTTTGGTTCTCTGTTGGCTTCCAACTCACGAAGCAATTTTTCAACCTCTGCATTGTTTGCAGATGAAACAGCCGATTGACGTAATGCAGAGGCAACTTCTTTCACCTGTTCTTTAATGGGTGATTCGTACTCAATCCATGCTGCATTTTTTTCATTGCGAACAAACTCTTTTATTTCACGCTCAACCAAACTCAACTCCTCTTCAACAGCAAGATTGTTTTCAATGATCCACT
Source organism: Lacibacter sp. H407 (assembly GCF_037892605.1). NCBI lineage: Bacteria > Pseudomonadati > Bacteroidota > Chitinophagia > Chitinophagales > Chitinophagaceae > Lacibacter > Lacibacter koreensis. Next base: position 78,425 of record NZ_JBBKTU010000003.1, read on the forward strand.
CTTTCATTTTCTTGATACAATCCCAATCACGCTCCCATTGCAACCGATCTGTTGTTTTATAACGCTCATGGCTACCCGAAGTGGAATGGCCTTGCGGCTGGGTCACTTCTTCTACATGAAACAAAGCAGGTGTATGTGTAGTACGTATCTTTTCAATGCCGGCTTCAAACACTTCGCACATGCCGGCATAATCCCACGCTTTTACTTTATAAATTTCAATACCATTAGTGCCGTCTTTTTTCTGAAACCCTTTTAATGCTTCTGAAATAGAGCCTTTGGTTGTTTGATATTTTTTAGGAACAGAAATACCATAGCCATCATCCCACACAAAAACCGCTAACGGTATTTGTTGTACAGCGGCGGCGTTCATCGTTTCCCAGAAATGTCCTTCGCTGGTAGATGCATCGCCAATGGTGGCAAAGCATACTTCATTTCCTTTATTTGAAAGTTCTGTGAATGATTTTAAGGGATCGGAATGACGGAATAATTTAGATGCCAACGCCAACCCAACCGACCGTGGCATTTGTGAAGCTGTTGGCGCCATGCCCGATGTAAGATTTTTACGGTTGACCAGATCAAGCACCTCGCCGTTTTCATCAACCAATGCCGTTGCGAAATGCGAATTCATTTGCCGGCCGGCGCTATGCGGATCATGCGATGTATCTGGATCTGCATACAATTGTGCAAAAAATTCCTTTACCGTAGCCGCTCCCGTTGCAAAAGCAAAGGTTTGATCACGATAATAACCACTGTAAAAGTCGCCCGGCTGGAAAAACTTAGCCATTGCAAGCTGTGGTACTTCTTTCCCGTCACCAAAAATGCCAAATTTGGCCTTTCCGGTTAATACTTCCTTACGGCCGAGCAAGCTCGCCTCACGGCTGAGGCAGGCCATTCGGTAATCCTGCAATACTTCCTGGCGAAAATGCTCAAACGAAAGTTGCTGCAGTTGGAGGCTATCGGTAGTAGTTGATCCCATGGGGCAAAAATAAATGTTTTGAAGGCACGTTAACACTTGTAAGCTGCTTTGGTGAAAACAAGCCTTGGGTTGTGTAAAAATCAAAGGGATTTTATAAGGGGCAACATCAACAAAGATGTGGCAAAACCTGTTTGATAATAAAATTTTGTGAAAGGCAACCCTTCGGGGTTATGAACTGTCTGTAGTTATGCTTACTTTTACAAGCACAATAAACGCTTTTATGAAAAAACAAATACTTACCCTTACAATTGCTTCCTTTATGGCTGTAGCCGGCATGGCGCAAAGTCATGATGGCCATAACCATTCGACCCAAACACCGGCAGCTCCCAAGGCCGAAGCGATCAAGTTTTCTGAAACAACATTTGACTTTGGAAAAATACCGCAAGGCAAACCGGTAACACACATATTTACTGTTGAAAATATTGGTGCGGACTCGTTAAAAATTGATAATGTTCAGGCATCCTGCGGTTGCACCACTCCTGAGTGGACCAAGACTCCAGTGGTTTCCGGCGGTAAAACAACTATCAAAGTAGGTTACAATTCAGCGGCAGAAGGTGCTTTTGATAAAACCATCACCGTTTATTACAATGGCGGACAGGTAAAAGTGCTCAACATCAAAGGAACCGTTTGGAAAACAGCCGACCAATCGGCTCCAACAAACCAAGCATTAAATATCTTTAAATAACATAAATAACCAAATACAATGAAACAGTTCATGATCGCCTTTGTGGCACTCTTTGTTTTTACAGCGGTAAATGCACAAAGCAAAAAACCGGCTGATGTTGTAAAGTTTACCAGCGAAACAGTTGACCTTGGCAAAGCAAAACTCAACAGCCCTGTTACCGCCACGTTCACGTTTACCAATACAAGCAGTGCTGATATGGTTATTGAAACAGTAACTCCGGGTTGTGGCTGTACAAAATCAGATTATACAAAAGAGCCCATCAAACCAGGCAAAACAGGAACCATCACGGCTACATACAATGCGGCAACACCAGGCAAATTCACAAAATCAGTACGTGTGAAATTTTTAGGTGTTGATGAAGAGCAGGTGTTGAATATACTTGGCGTAGTTGAACAGTAAAAAATAACGTATCAATCTTATCGATAAGTCTCTCGTTTTTTCGGGAGACTTTTTTATTTCTGTCCAACGAAAAGAAACAACGCACCCTATCTTTGCGCACATATGTTAGCAATCAGTAATCGTGGCAACCAAATGCCCGCTTCCCCCATCAGAAAATTAGTTCCTTTTGCTGAAGCAGCTAAAAAAAGAGGAACCAAAGTATTTCATCTCAATATTGGTCAACCCGATATTGAAACACCACCTGCCATTTTGGATGCAGTGCGGAATGCCGATATTAAAGTACTGGAGTACAGCCATAGTGCCGGCAACGAAAGTTATCGTCGCAAATTGGTACAGTATTATCAAAAAGTGGGCATTGATGTAAATTATGATCAGATCATGATCACCACCGGTGGAAGCGAAGCCATCCTGTTTGGATTTTTTACCTGTTTGAATCCGGGTGATGAAGTGATCGTGCCGGAACCGTTTTATGCCAATTACAATGGCTTTGCCTGTGCTGCGGGTGTCAACGTCATCCCAATCACGTCACATATTGAAACCGGTTTTGCTTTACCGCCTATAGATGAATTTGAAAAAGTAATTACGCCTAAAACAAAGGCCATTATTATTTGCAGTCCTAATAATCCAACCGGGTATTTGTACAGCAAAGAAGAAATGTATAAGCTTAAAGATATTTGCCTGAAACATGATCTGTATCTCTTCAGTGATGAGGCATACCGTGAATTTTGTTATGATGGAGACTATGTAAGTGCATTACACATTGAAGGGTTGGAACAACATGTGGTGTTGATGGACACCATCAGCAAACGCTACAGTGCCTGTGGTGCACGCTTGGGAGCGTTGGTTACAAAAAACAAAGCGGTGTACGATGCTGCAATGAAATTTGCACAGGCCCGTTTGAGTCCGCCCGGTTTGGCTCAGATCATGGGTGAGGCCGCCATTGATTTACCCGAAAGTTATTTTGAAGCACCGAAAGCGGAATATCTCTCCCGCAGAAATTTATTGGTGAAACGATTGAATGCAATGTCCGGTGTGGTTTGCCCCAACCCCGGTGGTGCATTTTATGCAATGGCGAAACTACCCATTGATGATTCAGATAAATTCTGCCAATGGCTGCTGGAATCATTTTCTTACAAAGGACAAACTGTTATGCTTGCACCAGCCACTGGTTTTTACGGTACACCCGGTCTTGGTAAGCAGGAAGTAAGGCTGGCCTATGTGCTCAATCTTACTGCACTGGACCATGCCATGGATTGTTTGGAAGAAGCCTTGAAAGTTTATCCGGGAAGAACTGAAATTTGATTTCAAAAGTTACCTGCATTTCTCTATTTTTGCAGCCCCAAATAGGCCGGGGTAGCTCAGCTGGTTAGAGCATCGGATTCATAACCCGAAGGTCGGCAGTTCAAGTCTGCTCTCCGGTACAATACAGTCCCGCTTTTTGCGGGACTTTTTTATTTCTATATATATCATCGTTTCAACAACATCAACACCGAACCTACTAATGTAAGTAACAGCACCATCTTCCTGTAATGCAGGTCTCTTATTTTTTCTGTTAAGCGGATACCAAGTAAAAAGCCAAGTATCAATGCAGGCAATAATACAAGATCGGTTTGCAATGTTTGAAAAGTAATATTCTTCCAATAAAAAACCTGGAACGGAAGTTTAAATAGATTCATCACTAAAAAGATCCATGCAGCCGTACCAATAAAATCATTCTTCGGTAAACGCATTGCAAGAAAATATAAATTAGCAAATGCACCAGCAAGGTTGCCGATCATGGTAGTAAAGCCTGCTGCTAACCCTGTGCCGGTTGCAAACAAAGGGTGTTGCGGCACCGATGTTGATCTCCGAAATTCTAACCATAATACAATGGCAACTGTGACCACAATAATAACAGCCATTACTTTGCGAAATACTGCTTCATCCATATCTTTTCCCAAAAACACACCGAGTAAAATACCGATCATCATCCATGGAATTAGTTTCCAAAAATGTTTCCATTGTGCATGGCGGTTGTAATACGATACTGCACCAATATCAGCCACACATAACAACGGCAATACAATACCGGTTGATGATTTGCCTCCAAGCACCAATGCCATAATAGTTACAGCTAACATATCCACTCCTTTAAGTCCGCCTTTGGCCAAGCCAATAGCGAACGAAGCTACAAGAATGAATACCCAATGTGAAACGGAATACAATGAGAAGATGTCCATGAATTGTAAAGAAACGGAAAATCCAATAATGCGTTAGCCTCGAAATAGTTTCCATAACCGCTCCTTCACTTTTTCTGCATTCGGCAGCATCGCAGCTTCCAATCCTGTATTCATTGGTACTGCCGGAAGATTCAACGCTCCCATTACTTCAACCGGCATATCAAGCCATTGAAAACAATTGTAACTGATGCGATGCGCCAATGCTTCTGCAAATGAATTATTCTGTTGCTCTTCAGTAAGCACCAAACATTTACCATGTTTTTTTACAGTTGAAAAAATCAACTCTTCATCCAATGGAAAAAGTGTGCGCAGATCAATTATTTCTACTGCACCATCAAATTGTTTCGCCGCCGCCGCCGCCCAATAAACCCCCATGCCATAGGTAATAATGCAACAGCTTTCACCTTCTTCAATCAGATCTTCATCTGCCGCTACGGCAATGCGTGCTTTCCCTAACGGTAATAAATAGTCGCTGGAAGGCTCTGCTGTTTTTGCATCTTCCGTTCCGGGTACTTTACTCCAATACAAACCTTTGTGCTCAAGCATTACTACCGGGTTCGGATCGAGGAATGCTGCTTTCATCAAGCCTTTCATATCGGCTGCATTCGATGGATACACGATCTTGATCCCTTTAATACTCAGCAAGGTTGATTCAATACTTCCGCTATGGTAAGGACCGCCACCACCATATGCACCAATAGGTACACGTATCAGCGTTTGTATCGGAAATTTTCCACAGCTTAAATAAGATGACTTTGAAATTTCTGTTACGAGTTGATTGAGCCCCGGATAAATGTAATCAGCAAACTGAACTTCCACGATCGGCTTTGCACCAACTGCACTCATTCCCACTGTTGATCCAATAATATATGCTTCCTGTATTGCAGTATTAAATACACGATGGTCACCAAACTGTTCGGCCAATGTTGCCGCTTCACGAAAAACACCGCCAAGTCTTCGTCCTACATCTTGTCCGTAGACCAATGCCTCCGGATACTCCTGCATAATTTCACGGATCGCAAACAACGCCGCATCCACCATCACAATTTTTTCTCTGCCAGCGGGCGATCTTTCACCTGTTTCTTTTGTAACAGGTGTTGGCACAAATACATGTTGCTCCACCGTTGACGGATCAGGTTCTGCAGCGGCAACTGCTTTTGCAAAATCATCTGCTACTGTTTGCTTTGCTTCATCAAAGACCTGTTGCAAATCTTCTTCGGTTATGCCACACTGTAAGCAAATTTGTTTCAGCTTTGGAAATGGATCATCTGTATAATGTTGATCAAGATCTTCTTTAGTTCTGTAAAATTCTTTCCGCACACCACTTGTATGATGATTCAACAAAGGCACATAGGCCTGTACAAGATAGGGCTCCTGGTGTGTGCGCACATGATCAACCACATGTTGCATGGTTTCAAATGCTTCTGTAAAATCACTTCCATCGCAACGAATGCGATGCATACCCGGAAACCCACCTGCGTATTCATAGGCATCCATCGCTCTTGCTTCTTCAGCACTAACACTGATACCCCAGTTATTATCCTGCACCAAATAAATGATCGGTAATTTTTTCAAAACAGCAAACTGAAATGCTTCACTCACTTCTCCTTCAGTAATACTTGCATCCCCTAACGAGCAAACAACAACAGGCAATTGTCCGTCACTTGTTTTTTTGAATTGATCCGATTTGATCTGTTGCAGATATTTCAATCCCTGTGCCACACCGGTCGTAGGAATTACCTGAATACCTGTAGCACTGCTTTGATGAATAATGTTTGGCTTATCTGTTCCTCTGTAATTAGGATGCGAATAATATTCCCGGCCTCCTGTAAACATATCATCCGCTTTTGCGAGCAACTGCAACATAAGTTCGTAAGGTTCAAACCCAAGCCCCAGCAACAAGCTTTCATCACGGTAATAAGGGCTTACCCAATCGGCAGCGGTTAGTTGAAATGCAGTTGCCAGCTGTATGGCTTCATGTCCACGGGAAGTTGAATGTACATATTTGCAAACGGAACGATTATTTTCATATGTTTCTGCCATGTGCTGCGCATAACACATGAGTTTGTAAGCCTTTCGTAAAATTTCCTGGTTCATCATTCGCAAGCAATTGAATTGCAAAATAAGGGGAACTAAAACAAAAAAGCCATCCTGTTAAAAGAATGGCTTTGAATCGAATGATTTTATATTTCTTATTTGATCTCCACTTCCAGTAAACTGTCGTCTTCAACAAATCCTTCCAACATATCGCCTACAACACATTCGCCCACACCAGCAGGTGTTCCGGTAAAGATCAAATCACCGATATTGAGTGAAAAGAATTGAGATACATATGCCACGATCTGATCGAACGTAAAGATCATATGACTGGTATTTCCCTGCTGCACAATTTCCTTGTTTTTATACAGGCAGAAATTGATATCGTTCATATTCAGCCCCGGCTTAATATCAATAAACTTTCCAACTGCTGCCGAATTATCCCATGCTTTGGAAATTTCCCAAGGCAATCCTTTTTCTTTTAATTGCTGTTGAATATCACGGGCTGTAAAGTCGATCCCAACCGTGTATGCATTATAATATTTACTGGCATGGCGTTCCTGGATATACTTTCCGTTTTTTGAGACTCTGAGAACGATCTCTGCTTCATAATGAAGCTCATTTGTAAACTCAGGATAATAAAACGGCATGTGGGGTTGCAGAAATGCGCTTTTGGGTTTCAGAAAGATAACCGGCTCATCCGGCACATCATTTCCAAGTTCTTTGGCATGCTCAACGTAGTTACGTCCTACGCAAAAGATTTTCATTGGTTCAAATGGTTTTAGTTCAGAATCAGGTTTATGAAAGGTCTTTTTGAGGACGGTGGATTTTACTGATGCCAAAGGGCATTTTCGGGTAGGATAGCGAAGTTAATATTAGAAAACTGAAAATTAAAGAGTTATTTCAATTTTGTTTGCGTGGTTCATGGTACGGTCGATACCCGTTAGTACAAAGCTTTCCACGACTTCTACCGAAGCCTCGATCTTTTTTTGAACGATGGGCAATTCTTCTGCTGTCCAATGGCCCAATACATAGTCCACTTGTTTTCCTTTGGGATAGTTGTTGCCAATGCCAAAACGTAAACGAGGGTAAGCAATGGTTTGTAATGATTCATGAATACTGCTGAGCCCATTGTGCCCGGCATCACTACCACCCGGGCGTAAACGCAGTTTGCTCAGAGGCAAAGCCAACTCATCTACAATCACCAACACATGTTCCAGTGCAATTTTTTCTTTGTCCATCCAATACTTCACAGCCTTTCCACTCAGATTCATATAGGTTGACGGCTCAATTAAAATGAGTGTTTTGCCTTTCAGTTTTACTTCAGCAACCGAAGCCAGCCGATCTATACGGAACGAAGCACCGTGCTTTGCAGCCAATGCTTCCACCACATCAAACCCAATATTATGACGGGTGTGTGCATACTCAGCACCAATATTTCCCAAACCAACGATTAAAAATTTCATTTGAATATTTATATTGATTTTGGCCACATAGTATGCCCATAATCATTTTCGGTTGATATACTTTGCTTATGGGCATTTCATGATCGCAAATATCAAAAACTTCGGGTGAATACAATGAAAAATCCCCCTTGTAAAAAGGGGGATCAATTTATTGAACATCAAACGCTTACTTTTTAGGAGTAGCTGCTTCTTCCTGTTTCAACTGACGTGTTAACACAACAGATGCAATAGGAATACGTGGAGAGTTCAATACTTCCATGTTGGTAGCTTTTACATCTTCTACACGAATGTTACCATTCAGTTCAAGCGGTGTAAGGTCTACTTCGATTGCTGCTTTCAGATCTTTCGGGAGCGCTTTAATTTTCAGTGATTTGATTTTGGTAATAAGCTTACCACCATCTTTTACACCTTTTGCAACACCTGTAAATTTCAACGGAATGGTAGCGATCACTTTTTTGTCATCAACCAGTTCCAATAAATCAACGTGTGCTAATGCATCACTTACTTTGTCGAATTGCAGATCTTTCAGAATTGTTCTGTAGCTCTTGCCATCAACGTTTACTTCAGCAATTTGGAAATCGGGCGTGTAAACCAAAGTTTTAAATGCTTTGGCAGGAGCGTAGAAATTAATTTCTGCTGAGCCTCCATAAATTACACCAGGCACCATTTCCTGAGAGCGAAGTTGACGGGCGGCTTTTTTCCCGTTTTCGGTCCTCAAGTGACCCTCGATAGTAATTGTCTTCATTGTTTATCTAATTTAAAAATTTACTTGTTGGTTATTTATCCCTGCGTTGCGCATGCATAAATAAACTGGTGATACTTTTGTTTTCAAATGCGTTGCGAAGTGCTACACCAAATAATTCAGCCACACTCAACACTTTGATCTTTTTACTTTCTTTCAACAGTGGAATTGTATCACAAACCACCAGTTCTTCCAATACACTATTCTCAATGTTTTCGTATGCTTTGCCACTTAACACCGGATGTGTAATGAGTGCCCGAACACTTCTTGCACCTTTTTCTTTTAAAAGAGCGGCTGCTTTTGCCAGCGTTCCTCCCGTATCACAGATATCATCAATCAATACCACATCCCTGTCTGTAACATCACCAATTACCACCATGCTTGCTATCTCGTTGGCACGTTTGCGATGTTTATCACAAATCACCATTTCTGCTTCAAAATAACTGGCCACTTCTCTGATCCTGTTGGCACTTCCTACATCGGGGGCCGCAAAGGTAAGGTTTTCGAGCTTCAAACTCTCAATGTAAGGGATAAAAATAGACGATGATTCCAGGTGATCTACCGGAATATCGAAGTAGCCCTGAATCTGGGCTGCGTGCAGATCCATTGTAATGACTCTGTCGGCGCCGGCCGCTTCTAACATGTTGGCTATTAACTTCGAGCCGATGGCTACACGTGGTTTGTCTTTTCTGTCCTGACGGGCGTAACCGTAGTACGGAATAACCGGAATTACTTTGTAGGCCGATGCACGCTTGGCAGCATCGATCATCAATAATAATTCAAGGATGTTCTCGGCAGGTGAAAACGTACTCTGCACCAGAAAAACAATGTCGCCTCGGATGCTTTCCTGGAACATGGGCTGAAGTTCGCCGTCGCTGAATTTTTGGGTAAGACTTTGACCTAACGGAATACCGAATTTGGCTGCTATTTTCTCGGCCAGGTACTTCGATGCCGTGCCGGAAAATATCTTGGCAGATGGGTTCATGAACTATAGTTTGTAAAGGGGTGAAATGAGGGGCGAAGATAAGTGCTTCAAATCAACTTCCCCCGAAACACAATCCACCGCTTTTCAACAAATAAAAAAATGCCACAGGATAAACCTGTGGCATTATGGCGGTTGTCCAACTTTTGAAAATCAATAAGCTTCCGCCAATTCGTTGAAAAATTTTAATTTATCTGCGCCAGTGTAACAATCTTTTGTTCAGTAGCGGGTTTGGTGTTTTTTTCTGCCGTTTGCTCAATGCCTGTCCCGGCTTGTGCAACCTGGGCTCCCATCGACATCACAAAGACGAAGGAGAAAACAAGATTACCCACAATAGCAAAAAGGATGAGTACAGAGCGGAGAGATTGACCGGCAGTTTGAGGCTTCAGTCGCATACATAATGGTTTATTAGGATGATTGGAATTGTAAACTTAAGGTGTTATTTTGGAACATGCAAGACACCAAAACCACCATTAAACAATGGGCGACTGACGACAGGCCCCGGGAAAAGCTCTTGATGAAGGGTGCAGATGCCCTTAGTAACTCCGAATTAATTGCCATTTTGATCGGCTCCGGAACCTCTAAAAAATCAGCAGTAGATGTTGCTAAAGAGCTGTTAACCAGATCGAAAGACGATATTAATGAATTAGCAAAACTAAGCCTGAAAGACTTAATGAAAACAAGCGGCATTGGTGAGGCCAGAGCGGTTACGATTGCAGCAGCGTTAGAGCTTGGGCGGAGGCGACAATCCGTAGAATCACTGAAAAAAAGCGTAAAAACAAGTGCTGATATCGCACGGTTTTTCCAGTCGCAATTGAAGGACAAACTTCATGAAGTATTTGCTGTTGCCTATCTCAACCGTGCCAATAAGATCAACCATATTGAAGTGATCAGCGAAGGTGGTATTACAGGTACTGTTGCTGATCCCCGCATCATTTTAAAAAAAGCATTGGAGTACAACGCTGTCAATATTGTGCTTTGCCACAACCACCCCAGTGGCAGTTTAAAACCAAGCCGTGCAGATGAAATGTTGACAAAAAAAATTAAAGAAGCTGCTGTGTTGCTGGATATGAATGTGATCGATCACATTATTGTAAGTGAAGATGGGTATTACAGTTTTGCAGATGAAGGAATTTTATAAAACAGATCTGTATAGAAAAACAAAACCCTGCTTTGTAAGCAGGGTTTTTTATTGACACTTCGTTGAAATTAAAACGGAAGATCATCTGAATCTGCACCAATTGGTGGTTCGTTCATTGGTTGAGCAGGAGCATTGTAACCACCACTCTGTGGTTGATAGCCGCCGCCGTTTCCACCTTCACTGCTTTTGCTTCCCAGCAATTGAATGCTAAGTACACGCAATGATAAAGAAGCTCCGCTTTTACCATCTTGTGTCTGGTAGGTACGCACTTCGGGTGCACCTTCAACATATACCTGTGTTCCTTTTTTCAAATATGGTGCAATACCGGTACGGTCGCTCCAGTAAGCACAATCTACCCAAATAGTTTTTTCACGCTGTGCGCCGGTACTGTCTTTGTATTTTTCTGTGTGAGCAACGGTGAAGTTCATCACGTTCTTACCATTCACTGTGTTTGAAACACAATCCTTTCCCAGGTTTCCAATAACTTGTAACTTGATCATAACTTGTTTTTTAGTGCTGAATAAATTTGTAGAAAGGCCAAAGTATGAATTTTGTTTGATATTCAAAAAGTGGTAATCCACATTTTGTAAAAGGGGTATACGTTTATGCGAATGAGCTTTGCAGTAACTCCTTGGTAAAGTATCCGGCACCAAAAAATTTGCAATTTTTCCTAACTGTTCACTACTGTTTAGAATTCACAAATCAACGCATTAACAAGATTAGGTGATTCGCTGAAACCTCTTCAAATTTGATACAGATGAACCAGGAGATCACTACAGAAAATTTATTGGAACAAGGGCCTGTAATAGAAGCGGAACTGTTCCCTGATGAAGCATCGTTTCTGAAGCTGAAAAATTTCGGTACGGCCGAACCGCATGCCCGTGTGAAATTGCTGGTTGATACAGGTTCCAATATTTCAGGAATTGATCGTTCCCTCATCCATGTACTTTCACTGGCGCCTTATCAACAGCATGTCGAAGAATGGGTTCGTGGTGAAGCAGGCAGCTGGCAGGTAAAACGTTATAATTGTGTACTTTATCTCCCCATATTTAAAAAAAAGGCATTAACGGTTGAAGTATTGGAAGGCGATTTCAGTTCGGCACCCTATGATGGAATCATTGGCCGTGATGTGCTTCAGTTCTGCGATTTCAGATACGATGGACAACGCAATGTGTTTACACTTACTGCAAAAGACTTCTAGAACGCTATTTCCCGTAAATTTGCATCTTGCTTTTTTTTGAACGAAGCAGTTTAATTGAATTTTTATGAGCCGGAAAGGAAAAGTGTTGGTAGCAATGAGTGGCGGTATTGACAGTACTGTTACAGCTCTCATGTTGCATCATGAGGGTTACGAAGTAGTGGGCATCACCATGAAAACATGGGACTATGCCAGCAGTGGAACAGGTGCTAAGGGAAAGAAGGAAACAGGCTGTTGCAACTTAGATAGTTTTAATGATGCCCGGGCTGCTGCAGTGCAACACGGTTTTCCGCATTACATTCTTGATATACGTGATGAATTTGGCGATTTTGTGATTGAGAATTTTGTGGATGAATATCTTAACGGCCGCACTCCCAACCCATGCGTTTTGTGCAATACACATATCAAATGGCGGGCACTGTTGAAAAGAGCCGATGCCATGAATTGCGATTTTATTGCAACGGGCCATTATGCAAACGTGCATCAACACGAAAATGGTCGCCACTTTATCAGCAAAGGTGTGGATGAAACAAAAGACCAGAGTTATGTACTCTGGGGATTGCAGCAAGATTTATTGCAACGTACGTTATTACCATTGGGTGGTTATCGCAAGACAGAGATCAGGCAAATGGCATTGGACTATGGTTATCCTGAACTGGCGAAAAAAGCTGAGAGCTATGAAATTTGCTTTGTGCCTGATAATGATTACCGTGGTTTCTTAAAACGCCGTGTAGATGGACTGGAAGAAAGAGTAAATGGCGGAAATTTTGTTGATAAAACAGGAAAAATTCTTGGTCAGCATAAAGGCTATCCATTCTATACCATTGGTCAACGCAAAGGCTTAGATATTACGTTTGGTAAACCTGTGTTTGTAACAGAGATCCTTCCCGAAACCAATACCGTTGTACTGGGCGATGAAGAAGACCTGAACAAACAGGAAATGCAGGTGGGCAAGATCAATATGCTGAAATACGATACCATTACACCGGGCATGGAAGCAGTTACCAAGATCCGTTACAAAGACAAAGGCACGCTATCGAACCTTTACCCAAATGCCGACGGAACAGTGAATGTTCGCTTTTATGAAGAAGCCAAAGGCATTGCACCGGGCCAAAGTGCCGTGTTTTACGAAGGCGACGAGGTAATAGGCGGCGGTATTATTATGCGGAAACCAATCGTTTAAAACAATGATTTCGACACATATACGTTATAAGGTACGCTTTGCGTGCCTTTTTTGTGCAGCGTTGAACGGTGATTTTGACTCTTAACAGCATGCGAAACCCGAAATCATTAACTAACTTAGCTGCATGATAAGATGCTGTGAAAATGGATGTTTTCTTTTCCAGTAATCGATCAGGCCAATAACTAACGAAAAATATTCAGATGAAATTCAAAGGAATTCCTGCCGTCCTCTTACGTAAAACAGCCCTTTTTACCGGTTGTGTTCTGCTATTAATCAGCAGTTGCAAACGCACCGAAACACTCGAAACACTTTCATTGGAAGAACTGATACCATTGCAGGTAGGCAAATACATTACTTATCGACTAGACTCGTTGGTTTTTACCAATAGTGGTAAATTAACAGAAGTTCATCGTTACCAGATAAAACATACGATTGACAGGCAATCAGTCGATAATCAAAATCGTCCTACATGGGTTGTCGTAACTTACATTAACGATTCTACAGGAATAGGACCATGGGTTCGAAACGGCACTTACACCATAACACCTGTTGATAAGCGATTAGAAGTGACAGAAAATAACCTTCGTGTCATAAAAATAAATTTACCCAGCCGTGTAGGTTTTACCTGGAAAGGAAATGCTTATTTACCTGATCGCCCCTTTAATCCAGAATATCCGATCAGCATTGATGCAAACATGAGTTTGTGGGACTTCCAATTTGAAACAGTTAGTGCTAGTGAAACTGTTGGCAGCAATCAGCTAAATGACGTTACGACAATTTTTCATATTGATGAATCAGAAAACGTTCCACTGATAGGTCGTAGAGACACCTCATTTGCTTCACGTGAGTTCTCGATTGAAAAGTATGCAAAAAACATTGGCCTTGTGTACCGTGAATTTGAGTTGTGGGAAAATCAACCTCGTCCTAAAACATCCGGTAACCCACCCCAAATTTCATATGATCCTGTCCGCATTGGCTTTGGAATTAAAATGTGGATGATCGACAAAAACTAAAATTGAAGCGGGGTGCGTGCATGAAAGTGATGCCATACTTACTGATCGTTGTTTTGCTGATGCTGTTTACAGTATCAGTCAAAGGTCAGCAAACAAAGCATGTGATCTTTTTTACGGATAAGAACGAAACCAGTTTCTCCCTCTCCCAACCTTCTTCCTATTTATCTGCACGTGCTGTTGCACGAAGACTGAAATATAGTATTGCTGTCGACAGCAGTGATTTACCCATTATTCCAAGATACATTGATAGTGTAATTGCAAGTGGCAACGTTACGCTCATTGGCCGCTTGCGTTGGATGAATGCCATCATCATTCAAACAAGTGATGCAACAGCATTAACCAAAATCAACAGTTTTCCGTTTGTAAAAACCCGTACCGGTATTGCATTGCGAAAAACAACAGCAGGCCGACTGCAAAAAAATAATGAAGTCATCTCCCCTGTTCCCGCAACAATACAACAACGTTCTCAAGCAGTGCTAGCTGATACGTTGAATTATGGAAGTGCCTCGAACCAGATAAAAATTCATAATGGAAATTTTCTGCACAATATCGGTGCACGTGGGCAAGGCATGCACATGGCTTTTTTAGACGGAGGTTTTTTCGGCTATCTCACAAATCCTTTTTTTGATAGTGTACGTTTACAAAACCGCATTCTGGCCACTCGTGATTTTGTGTTGAATGAAACAAGTGTGAATGAAGACAATGCACATGGTATGGCTTGTTTTTCCATTGTTGCAGGAAACATACCCGGCAGTTATATTGGCGCTGCGCCCTCTGCTTCTTTTTATTTATTACGAACGGAAGATGTGTTTACTGAACAGATCATTGAAGAATACAATTGGGGAATGGGTGCTGAATATGCTGACAGTGCAGGTGTTGATGTAATCAGCTCTTCTGTTGGTTACAGTACATACGATGATGCTTCCTTCAATCATACGTATGCAGAGATGAATGGCAACACAACCATTGTAAGCCGATATGCAGATATGGCTGCGAAAAAAGGATTGCTGGTTGTTAACAGCGCAGGTAATGAAGGAAACAGCAGTTGGAAATATATCGTGGCGCCTGCTGATGGTGATAGTGTATTAAGTGTAGGTGCTGTAAACAGCGCAGGAATCATAGGAAGCTTTTCCAGCTTTGGCCCCACAAGCGATGGACAAATAAAACCGGATGTTGTTTCTGTTGGGCAAGGAACCTATTTATCAACTACTGCCGGCACTGTAGGTACCAGTAACGGCACTTCTTTTTCAGGGCCGAATATGGCGGGACTTGCTACTTGCTTGTGGCAACTGTTTCCCGAATTCAACAATTACAAGATCATTGAAACATTACGACAAAGTGCTGACCGATACCCGACACCACATGAGCAGTATGGCTATGGTATAACCGATATGAAAACGGCAACAGGTATTTTAGTAGCCCGTCTATCAACCCTCACTACATCCATCAATAATTGCACAACAACAATTCAATGGAACAGTAAAGATATTTCCAGCATGTTGTACAGGATCGAACGAAAATTACCCGGCGATACAAATTATACAACCATTGAAACAGTTACTGCAAAAGGCAACGCTTTTTCGAATCAATCATATCAATACAACGATGTGATCAACAACAGTAGTGCTGGAAATGTAAACTACCGCATTGTACAGGTGATCGATACAAGCGCCATCGGCTACAGAGCCTATGCCATCGATTCTTCCACTGTAGCGTTAACCAGTAACTGCATTTCTAACACAAGAGCAACGAAGTTGCTGATTTTCCCTAATCCAACTGACCGTGATCTGCAGCTTCGCTTCATGGAACAAAGCAGTGATCGTTTCAGCATCAGCATTTATAACATGTTAGGGCAATTGTTATTTAGCGATCAATACAACAAACCAATTGGCATGGTTACACATACCATCTCCGTTGGCAAATTTGCAACAGGGAAATATCTGCTCGTAGTGAAAAAAAATGGACAGCAATATGCGGTGGAAGAATTTGTAAAACATTAAAATTGTTGTCTGCGTACCTGAAAGCTGACTGAACAACATTCAATTTAAAAGATGTGCAGACACACTTTGGGTGTGCAGACATCAACTCTTCTTCAACAACGCAGCAAACATCGTATCAGCTTTGAGTGAATAGCCTTTGATCAGCTCCTGTTTTACTAATTGCAAATTCAATTCTTGCTTCATCCAATCAATATTGTCTTCGTTTTCTTTTTTAAATACGGAGCAGGTGATGTATAAAAAATATCCGTTGGGCTTTAGCTGCGTTATTGCGTTGGAAATAATTTTCTTCTGCAAGGAACAATAAGTATCAATAGATACTGATTGAAAGAAAGATAACTGCTCAGGTGTTCGCCCCCACGTACCGGAGCCGCTACAGGGAACATCGGCGATGATTAGATCAAAGGCAGATTGGCGAGTAGTTAGTGGCGAGTGAAGAGACAAGTCTCTTATAAAACTTTTATAGTTTCTTATTCCAGCCTCTTGGAAACGTTTTTTCAAATTGATGAGAATACTTTCACGAACATCACTTACTGTTAGATCAATTTCTCCGAGGACATCTTTTGCAATGATGGATTTACCGCCGCTGGCTGCACAGCAATCCCAAACGTTCCATTTTACACTTTCGATTTCCGTTTTTAGATTTTCGAGAAACTCTCCCACCCGTTGCGAACTGTAATCCTGCACTACTGCATCCTTATTCAACATGATGATTTCTTCAATCTTTGTTGCATTGGGCAATGCAATTGTATTATCACCCATCAATTGAAACGAAACATCAGCAGATCTCAATTGATGAAGTACAGTTTCTTTTCGTCCGGGTCGTATTCGGATAAAAAGATCAGGTTGTTGCAAATGGCTGAATGCAAATTCATCCGCATCAATTCCTTCACTCAACTCTTTGGTAAATGGAAAAATGGAAGAAGCATCAACAACAGCATTCAACAGTTTCAATTTTTTTTCGAGCTGCATTTCAATTACATCATTCCACTCGGACTTTAAATGTTGTAGCAGTTCATTGGAGGTGCGACTGCTGAGAAATAATCCGGCTAATAACTTTTCTTCAATGGAAACATCCGGCAATGACTTACCTAACCGGAAATAACAATAACAAAGCTGAGTGATCTGCTTCCGGTCTTTACTGCCGAATTTTTTATTGGCTGCAAATTGCTTTTTCAAATGCGATGCAAACGGCTCAGCACCGCTATAAGCCTCGATGATCTTTTGTGCTGAATTGATATGCGAATAATAACGGCTCATGGTTGCAAAGAAAAGGAAATAAGAACAGAGGGCAACACCAATGAGGTTTGCAGCCCAGGGATGCAGCCCGGCAAACCTCATAAGTGTATTAATGCGCTGCAAAACTTATAGGTATGTTGAAATAAAAAAGTCCCACTGCAAAGCGGGACCCATTATGCAAGTAACCGTTAGAAGTTACGAGGTGTTTTATACTTCTAACAAAGTCTTCACCGGATCTTTCCCAAACAATAACAGTTCAGGATTTTCCAGCAATTCCTTTACACGAACTAAAAAGCTCACACTCTCTCTTCCATCTATAATACGATGATCATAACTTAATGCCAGGTACATCATTGGACGAACCACTACTTGTCCGTTCACTGCCATTGGTCGCTCCTGAATTTTGTGCATTCCTAAGATAGCACTTTGCGGTAAATTAATAATCGGTGTACTCATCAAACTTCCAAACACACCACCATTAGTGATTGTGAATGTTCCGCCGGTGAGTTCTTCCATCGTCAATTTATTATCTCTTGCTTTACCTGCAAGTTCAACCACTTTCTTTTCTACATCGGCCATGCTCATACTTTCAACATTCCGCATAACAGGCACGGTTAAACCACGTGGTGTAGAAACAGCGATCGAAATATCTGCATAATCATGATAAATAATTTCTTCTGCATCAATCGATGCATTCACTGCCGGCCATTCGCTCAATGCAATAGCACATGCTTTACCAAAGAAACTCATGAACCCAAGATTCACGCCATGAAGTTCTTTGAATTTGTCTTTGTATTTCGTGCGGATCTCCATGATGCGGCCCATATCCACTTCATTAAATGTGGTGAGCATGGCAGTGGTATTCTTGCTTTCCACCAAACGACGGCTGATGGTTTTACGCAGGTTGCTCATTTTTTCTTTCCGCACATTACGGCTAAACAATTCTGCACCTTTAAATGCCTGCTTGCCGGGATTCGAAATCGCCTGCAACACATCATCCTTTAAAATCTTTCCACCAGTACCGGATGCTTTGATCGTTTGCGGATCAACTTTCTTATCAGCAATGATTGCTGCTGCAACAGGTGTTGCTTTAATATCGTTTGCAATTGCTGTAACAGGCGCAGTTGATTTTGCTTCTTCTTTTTTTGGTGCTTCTGCTTTCGGCGCTTCTGCAATAGCTGCTCCTTCAGGCTTAGGTGCTGTTTCATCGATCTGACAAACAACATCACCTATCGTTAATGTATCGCCTTCCTGTGCACCGTGTTTGAGAATACCCGCCTGCTCAGCATTAATTTCAAACGTTGCCTTTTCACTTTCCAGCTCAGCGATCACTTCATCACGTTCAACCCATGCACCATCGGGCTTGGTCCATTTGAGTAACGACACTTCACTTATCGATTCACCTACAGTAGGAACTTTTATATCAATCATATCAATTCGTTGGTTGAGAGTGTTGCAAATTTCGGGGAAAAACAGATAGAAACACAAGAAAAAACCCGCTTATAAACCGTTTACTCAATAAACCCATCCCTTTGCTAAACCGGACTGGTAAAACAACCAGCACCATATTACTTTCGTTTCGGCAATTCACCTGCAAGCAATTTTATGAAACACATCTTTACCGGTTTACTGGCAGTAATTATCGCTAACCTGCTTGCTGCCCAAAACGGACTGGTCATTACACCCGGCAAACAGCTAACTATAAGTGGCAATGCCACACTCACCTGCAAATACGCTGACCTTAACAACAACGGCACCTTTGAGCCGGGGAATGGCTCAATATGAAGACGGGCGCAGAAGGTTTTAATTACAGAACCCCTCGTTGTTGAGGGGTTTTGCTATTAGTATGAAAATGAAAGATCAGTTTGCCTTTTCGAGTACCAACACAACTTTATTAAAGTCGGCAGATGCATTAATGATCTTGGTAAAATTCGCATAGTCCGCTTTTGGCCAACGAATCTGATTGTATTGTTCTGTGATCGTTACTTCCAACCTGTTCCCTTCAATTTTATAAGAGCTGATAAAAGCCATTGTTGTTTTGCCATTTGACTCAAATGAAAGATTGAATTTCAGATCATCTGGATTTTTCACTTTGTATCCTTCCGGAATCAACAGCACAATTTTACGATCCAGCAAATGCGGATAATCGATCTCAATATCAAACTGGCGTTCACGCTCATTGTACATTTCTACCTGCGGGCCAATGCAATCGCCAATGTTCAGTAATATTTTATCGCCTGCCCGTTCAATGAGGTCGACCGATGCAAGCTTCAGATCAACAAGGAATGGTTTATCAGCATCTGTTACTTCCAGTTCTTTGTTCTGCAATTCATGACTGATAATGGTTTCTGTTTTCGCTGAATTTTTCGCCATTTCTTTTAAAAAACTTCGCTGATCATCGGCCGACAGAAAAATAAACTGGGCTTTGTATAATGGTGCACTATAACCGGAATGGATATGCCGGGTTTTTACAAACACGGTATCAGTTGCAGCGTTAAATGAAAGCTCTGATTCCAGATCATGACGGCTTCGGTTAGCGGCTTGCAAAGGAATTCCCTTTACTTCTGCAAGTGCTGATTTTAATTCACCTACTTCAACCGGTACACAATACAAGCCCAATGTGCCACCCCACACTGGAGGAAAAAACGGATAGCGATAGAGATATGAGGCAGGCGCAATGAATTGTTTGGTTGAAGGAAAATAAACCAACAGGTTCTGTGCGTGGTTCCAGTATTCAAAGTTACGTTCAATGAGGTATTGCTCTCTGTCGCCTGCCACCACTACTTCATACTTCACATTTACTTTTTGTAGCATGGCACAAACCAAACGGCTCATGGCTTTGGTACTGGCAATTTTATTACGTTGAATTTTACCGAAATCTTCAAAATCATCTCCATCTACATCCTCGCCTGTTTTAATGGTATTCTTTACATAGTTCTCAATTTTCCGGATCTTCTCTTCGTCTGTTACCGCATTTTTAATATCTGCTTTCTTTAACAAGTCATCTGCAACTTCCTTTTCTTTTTTGGTAAAATCGTTGTACACCATGTAAACATCCTTTGCCAACTCGTTCCAGGTAAACATCCGCACATTCATTCCTTTGTTTTGTGTATACGAAAGTTTGTATTGCAGTTGTTGCAACCCTGTACGCACCATCGCATATTTCTCATCAGTATAAGCCGGTATATTATTTGACCGGTAACGGATAGTACGGATATTCTTTTCTTCATTCACTTCTTCTTCCGGTTCTCCTTTACCGTTCAACGCTTTTGCTTCGAACTTGATACCGGCTGGTGTAATAATTTCCATAAGACCCTCCTGAACCGGAAATTTCGATTGAAAAATTTCCTTTCCAAAAAAGAACGGGTTTCGTAAAATGGTGTAGGTATATTCAATTTCACTTCCTCTGCTTAACCCGTCAATCGCAAATATTTTGTAATCGTTATTTTCTTCCGTGTAATCTTTGATCGCATCTTTCTGCACTTCGATAATTTTATTGCCGGGTGTAATGGCCCTTGCCTTCAATTCAACCAGTTCCATGTAACTGCTTACCGGGATATAGATCTTATTGAAATTTTCAATTCCTTTTTCATCATTCACACGAATGATCTTGTGATAGGTTGTATAAAACCCTACCCCGTCTTTTATCGGAATCACTTCGAGTTTTCGTGCATCTTTAATGTACACGGCACTTTCTTTTTCGTATTCAGCCCCCAGTGTGTGCAGCACCGGTTTTTCAACAAGACTGAACCCGGTATACTTAGCCTGTTGTGCAACGGCTGATATTGACAAAACAAAAACCGCAGCCAGAAAAAAAATTGTTTTCATAATTTGAAGTTTAACTGAACAGATATATTTCACCTGGTTATTTTATTTTGATAACACCACCGATTGTTTGTATGTGGGAAAGAGATTTTCAAGCACTTTGTTCCATTGTTCAAAAGCGGATGGATATAAATACAGGTGCCCGTTCACAAATTCACGGTCATAGTATAATTTGCCACCTTCCTGTTTTGTTTTCACATCAACACCCCATGTATCGTTTCGAAAACCTTTTACAGATGGCACAGAACTCACTTTGTAACCATTTGAAAGATCCAGCACCACTACATGCCGCATAGATGATTTGAAATCATACTCGATCGGAATTTTTCTACGTGGATAATCAATTTCAAGGCCGGTATATGGTTTGCTTAAATTCATATTCAGATACACTTCGTTACCTAAAAACTTTGCATAATCGGGCAAATCAAAATCAGCAGATATCAACGCTGTATGTTGTACGGTATCAACCGACACATCTACATTCCGCACAACTATTTTATTATTGCCACGGTTACAATATGATTGTAAAAATTCTTCCCTTGCTTTTCCTGTACGTGCTTCCAGGTAATGCAACAGTTCATTGGTCTCGTACCCGGTCGTATGGATACGTATCTTCCCTTTCAACATTTTATCTTCGATCCGAAGAAAGGTACTGTCGTTCACTACTGAATAGCCGGGTTCAGCAACAGGTACATTCACAATTTTGAATTCATCAGGCCCTTTTACAATGAAGGCTTCTTTTCCCTGTATATGCGATGCAGGAATTTCAAATGGTATATAGGAATCTGTTGCATCCATAAATGTATACTTGCCATTCATTTCCAATGCGCAGATCATATGATCGTCTGTAACCGGCAATGGCACTTCAGAATATTTATACGGCAACCTGCGTGAACCGATCCATGTAAAATGTGCGTTGAGTCCTGCGTAGCGTAGCATGGAAACCAGCAATGCCGATTTATCTTTGCAATCGCCATAGCGCCTTGTACAAACCAATTCAGGATTACGTGGTATAAAACCTCCCATACCTTCTTCAAAAGCGATGTAACGTACACTTTGTTGTACCCACTTATAGATCGCTTTTGCTTTTGCCACAGGATCTGTTATTCCATGAATGAGTGAATCAGTTACTTCCTTTACTTCAGTGCCGGGTGCAAGTTCAAGGTCTTTGATATGCGAATAATAATGACGGGCCAGATCTTTTGTAGTGCCAAGATATGGCTCCATTATCCCATTACTGTTCTTTGCTTTTTCAATGTAGAAGATAACATGTGTAAGAAAGTAAGATGAAGGAGGAGCATCACCATAATAATTAACACCTGGCACCTGGTTTGTTTCAAACGTAAGTGTTGTTTTTCCCTTCCTGTTCTCTTTCTTTACCTGAACAATATCTTTATTTCCTTTGATGAGATAATTCAACTCCAATTCCTGCGGATAGGTGATCGTTAATATGCCCGAAGCAACCGGAAAATAATTTTCAAAGTAAAAGGGTGATAAAAGATGCGGATCAGTTAACTCATAGGAAACATTGGTAATACCTCTTGCTCCCTTCGTTGCAGACGGATATAAAAACTCCACCTGTTTTGAATCGTCGTAAAATATAAAACTGCTGCTGCTGCTTTGCGTTGTGGAGTTGGTCACTTTTATTTTCTTTCCATCCGGTAACAACGTATAAGCATCCCAGTTTTTTAATTGGTAAAAATAGCTGAAGTACACGCTGTTCTTGCCTGCTATATTTCCCGATTCATCTTTGGTGAACAACATGTCTTCATGCTCCTGTTGAGCCACTTTTATTTCACCATTTTTCCAGGTAAGTTCAATATCTGTTTTGCGTTCAAGCCAAACCGCCATCGCATCGGGGTACTGAGCTGCAACATCAACAGGGTTTATTTTTTTTCCTTGTGCAACAACCATACTGCCGGCAAACACATATAAGATCAACTGCAATAATTTCATACAATTACTTTTTTATGCTCATAATATAACCATGGTGATAGAATCTTGTTTCGATCAGTTTACCAGTTTGATCGTACATTTTCAGCGGACCATGTGGATTTCCTGAAATATAATTTCCCTCTGAGAAAAGTTTCCCGTCGGGATAATATTCCTTTACAAGGCCTTCTGTAACATCGTGCTCTTCCAGGTGCGACATGTACAACTGTCCGTTTGGATAGAATTTTTTTTCAACTCCATTTGTATTTCCATACTCTTCATTTGCTTCATATAAAAGAATACCTTTTTCACTATAAAATTTATAGGAGCCGTGATAATAACCGGATTTCACTTCAACAACAGCCGACTTTGTTCCGTTGCTGTAATAGGCTTCCATGGTGCCGCTTAAATTTTTCAGCCAGATGGGCGGAAGTAATTTTTTGTTCTTATCAAGATATGAATAGGATGTAAGCAGCCCCTCTTCGTAATACATTTCAATACCAAGTTCTCCATTGCTGCCATAGCGTTTCATAGCTCCATGCCGTTCGTTATCCCTGTATTCAATTTCACGTACCAGCTTGCCATATTCGTAATACCCTGCATTGCCCTGCAATAATCCATCAGTATAAAATTCTTCGGAATCCATATCTCCGTTATCGTCGTACGATTTCCAGATGCCTTCTTTCAGATCGTTCAGAAAATTTCCTTCAGAACTAATTTGCCCGCTGTGATAATAATATTTTGCCTTCCCCTCTTTCACATCATTTTTAAATTCTACTTCGGCCATTATTTTACCATCCGGATAATAAGACTTCTGTGTTCCTTGCCATACTCCTTTTTTAAGTGGCAGTTCATAATACAGTTTACCATCAGGATAGAAAAGTTTATATATGCCTTCGCCATTTTTGAACTCGATCGGCTTCATAGCATTGCCCAGCGTATCGTATTGTATCAACTGTTCGATCCACCCATTTGAATATCGTTCTTCATAGAAAGGTTTACCACTTGAATAATTCACAATTCCGTAACCCTGTTTCTCTCCATTCACATAAAAGAATTTACTTGCCAGTATCCCTTTTGAATTATAATCATACACATAATCCTGCAATACATCATCATCATAAAACGCAACCGTTGACAATTTGCCATTCGGGAACCAGGACTTACTCACACCATTCTTCTTACCATCTTTGTACGTGGTTTCCTCTTTGAGCTGTTTGTTATAATACCAGCTTCGCACAACTCCATTCAACTCACCATCTTCATACGGCTGTTTTGAAACAGCAAATCCTTCTGCGTTATAATAAATAGTTTCGTTGGTTGGTTCTTCATCCTGGTCGAATTGCTTATCAGATACTTTATATCCGTACGGGCTGTAATAAGTAACCGGCCATATTTTCCCTGAGCGTTTATTCACCACTAACTCCTTCCCGGTTGAATCCAGGTAACGCACTTCACTGGTTTTACCTTTACTGTTGTTTTTAAACGTTACATATAGTTTGCCGTTGTGGTAATACTCACTGTTCCCAACGGTGGCGCCTTCCTTATAGGTTTCTTTGGATTCGATCTGCCCATCTTCGTCATAGCGAATCACTTCACCTTCTGAACCTTTCTCTGTCATGTTGATTTGATAATTCAACTTACCATTCCGGTGATAATATTTCCAGGTGCCCGTTGTTTTACCTTGCTGGTAACTGTAGGCAACTTTTGTTTTTCCATCGGCGTAAAATTCTTTGAAATCACCATTCGCTTCACCTGCCAGGTACACACCTTGTTCTTTTTTTGTTTGATTATTGTAATAGATCGTATAAGGGCCATCGAGTTTTCCATTTTTATAAATGAACTCCGATTTAAGACGGCCATCGTTGTAATAATTTTTTATCTCACCGTGCAGCTCACCATCGAGGTACTCTTCTTTTGTAACCAATACATTGAAAATACTGTAGTAAAGAACAACACCTTGTATCTTATCATTTTGATACGTCATTGTTTTTTTCAAAGCACCGCCCGGATAGTAAGCCGTAACAGGGCCGTTTGAAAGATCAGCAGAAAACTGCTCCACACTTTGAAGCTGGCCGTTTTCATAATAAAACTTCCATATTCCATCCCGCTTATCATCTTTCTGCATTCCTTCTGCCCTCAACTGGCCGTTTCCATAATAATATTTCCAGTAGCCTTCTCCTTTTTCTCCAACCATTTTACCTTCTGCAAAAAAACGGTTCCCATCGAAGTGATAAAGATTTTCAGCCTTGATACGTGCCGGATAGGAAATGATCCTTGTTGAACGTACTTTATCTACATATTGAAAGGCAACATCTTTGAACGCTGTTACAGCTGACTTATTTTTCTTCATGTACGTTTCAATGGCAGGAATGTTTACACCGCTGAATGCATGATTCAACATCAGCTCTGCCTTCTTCTGTTCATGTACCTGTTTGAAATAAGGAACATACAACTGCATATACGGATCATCTGAGCTTTCATCGTACTCCAGTTTTTCCAGCATTACATTTACCTGCTTGAATATATTATCGTCGAGATTGAATTTTGGATTGTATGATTTATCAAATGCAATTTTTGAAAAGATGAGCTGCTCTACCCTGCTGAAATTATCCGGATAATCTCCTGTTCGCTGTTGTGCTATTGCAACCGTTTCATCTTTTGCATTGGTGATGCTGCTGATATAACTGATCACATTATTCACATTGTTGTGCGATGGATTTACAATATTCGCCATCATCATTGCCATCAGCGACGGCACGATCTTTCCCTGTTGCCAGGTGATATAGCCAAGTTTATAATGATGTAACGGATTCAGATAATTCATCAGCACACATTCTCTCGCCAATACTTCTGCTTCATCATACCGTTTGAGTCGATAGAGGGTAGTAACTTTTTGTGAGCGTGCAACAGTAGATGCCGGATAATATTTCAACACCGAATCATAGAGGCGGAGTGCCTCTTCCGGTTTGCCCATATCGTCAATGATATTAGCACGGAGCAGCAAATGATCGTGGATGCTTTGATAATTTTCCTGTTTGAGTGCAAGTTCAATATTCAGAAGCGCTTCTTCATACAAACTATCCCGTTGCAAGGCCAATGCTTTTTCGTATAACGACAGCATGTAACTGCTATCGTTGCGATGCACTTTGCCAAACAAAGAGGCGGCCTCTTTTAGTTCGCCATTATCATACAATTCAATTCCTTTTAACAGGATCTCTCTCGAATCAGGCGAACGTTCAGGAATAATTTGGGCGATGGAAGAGGAAGAGCAGAGTACGAAAATACCAACTGCAAACAAAAAAATGGTTTTCATGCTGATTGAATAATTACTTGTGTTTTTACAATGATCGGATATGAAAATAATTAAAAAACGAATTGCATCTGTAAATCGGGTAATTGAATTTCAGATACAGAAACGCCTAAAATAATATTTTATGTCGGGGCAGGCAAACTTTACCCATAACTGTGCAAATAGCCGTATAAGAGTGCGAGTCGCTACAAAAAAACCCTTAGCAAAATGGCTAAGGGTTCAAAAGAATCAATTGTAGTATTAAATTCCAAAAGCCGTATCCACGATCTCCGCCTGCTCCTGCTGGTGTACTTTATTGTAACCGGTAGCAGTGGAAGCAGAAGCTGAACGACTGATAACACCGTAATTAATGTCCTTCAAATTCATTTGCAGGAAGGAAGCAGCACCCATGTTGAGCGGCTCTTCCTGTACCCAGAACCAGGTGGCTTTGCTGTATTTATTATACAACGCAATTAACTGTTGTGTTGGCAATGGATAGATCTGTTCCAAACGAACGATGGCAACATCGGCACGATTATCTTTTGCTTTGCGTTCGGCCAGATCAAAATACATTTTACCACTGCAGAAAAATACTTTCTTCACCTGGGCTGAATCCGGATTAGTTGGATCATCGATCACTTCTTTAAATCCACCATTCACAAATTCATCTTTCAACGAATAAGTACCGGCATGACGAAGATTTGCCTTCGGTGCAAAATTGATCAACGGTTTACGGAAACTCCATGCCAACTGCCTGCGCAATGCATGGAAGAAATTTGCAGATGTGGTAATGTTTGTAATCACCATATTTAACTCTGCACACATTTGCAGAAAGCGTTCCATCCTTGCACTGCTATGTTCAGGGCCTTGACCTTCGTAGCCGTGCGGCAACAACATGGTAACACCATTCATACGATTCCACTTTTGCTCACCTGCTGCAATAAACTGATCGATCATGGTTTGTGCACCATTACAGAAATCACCAAACTGCGCTTCCCACAACACCAATGCGTTTGGATTGGCCAATGCATAACCATATTCAAAACCAAGCACACCATACTCACTCAACAAAGAATTGTAAATACGGAAATGTCCGGCAGCTCCCTCAATATGCGCCAAACGATTATGCGATTTATCGGTCACCTCATCACGCAACACTGCATGACGATGCGAAAACGTACCACGCTTCACATCCTGTCCGCTCATACGTACATCGCTCCCATCTAACAATAAACTGGCATATGCCATCAACTCACCGGTTGCCCAATCGATCTTTTGTTCGTCGTTGTACAGTTTAATTTTATCCTGAATAATTTTTTCTACTTTCTTCAATGGTTTAAAATCGGCCGGCCATTGCATGATCGATGAAAAGATCTTATCAAAATTCTCCTGGCTGATTGCAGTTACAGGTGATTGTAAAAAATCTTCTGCTGTTGCACGATGTAAACTTTTCCATGCAAGCTCAGGTGCCTGGTAATGATAAGGAAGCGGATTTTGTTTTACATCATCCAAACGTTCCTGCAGATCGCTCCAGAATTTTTTCTCCATTTCTTTTGCCAACTCTTTTGCATCGGCTTCACCATTTTCCAACAAATAGTTGGTGTACACTTCACGTGGATTTGGATGCTTATCGATCAACGCATACAAATGCGGTTGTGTAAACTTCGGATCATCACCTTCGTTATGTCCGTGTTTACGATAACACACCATATCAATAAATACATCGCTGTTAAATTCCTGACGGTAACGGGTGGCGATCTCCACACATTTCACCACTGCTTCTGCATCATCACCATTTACATGCAACACAGGAGCCTGCACCATCGCTGCTAAGGATGTACAGTAATCAGAACTTCTTGCATCATCAAAATCAGTTGTAAAACCAATTTGATTATTGATCACAAAATGGATGGTACCACCTGTATAATAACCATCAAGTTCACTCATCTGCAATACTTCATATACCACCCCTTGTCCTGCAACAGAAGCATCACCATGAATAAGTATAGGAAGTATTTTATCGAAATCGCTCTTGTACATGATATCGGCCTTTGCACGACTGAAGCCAACCACTACCGGATCAACCGCTTCTAAGTGCGAAGGGTTGGGCATCAATTTGAGATGCACTGTTTTATTATCAAGTGTTTCCACTTCACTGCCATAACCCATATGATATTTCACATCGCCACTACCCATGGTTTGATCCATTTTTGCAGTGCCTTCAAATTCGCTGAAGATCTGCTCGTATGTTTTGCCCATGATATTGGCCAACACATTCAAACGTCCACGATGTGCCATACCAATCACCACTTCATGCACATCATGATTGGCCGCCGTATTGATAATTGCATCCAATGCAGCAATGGTAGTTTCGCCACCTTCCAGTGAAAACCGTTTTTGACCAATGTATTTGGTGTGAAGGAATTTTTCAAACATCACACCCTGGTTTAATTTTTCCAGAATGCGTTTGCGTTTATTCAACGGCAAGGGTTGATGAAATTCTTTTTCAAATGCATTCGTAAGAAAATCAACTTTCGTTTGATCGCTGATATATTTGAATTCAACACCCACATTTGATGCATAGCATTTCGCCATGTGTTGCCGAATATTGCGCAGTGTTGTTTTTCCCAAACCGATCAATTGACCGGCATAAAATTCTTTATCCAGATCAGCTTCGCTGAAACCATAAAATGCCAGTTCAATATTTGCACCACGATCTTTGCGTTTACGGATGGGATTTGTTGTGGCCAACAGATGACCTTTGTTGCGATAGCCAAGGATCATTCGATAAGCCATGATCTCTTTCATCCAGTCAACAGATGTTGCAACGGCTGCACCATTTGTTGCAGCAGCAGCTCCGTTTGTAGCCGCACCACTCGATACAGCAAAATCAAATCCTTCAAAGAATTTCTTCATTTCCGGATCAACACTGTTGGGATCTTTTGTGAAATCGGTATATAAACTTTCGATGTATTGTGGATGCGAACCGGTGATGTATTGAAAATCTTTCATACTGTGGTTGATAATATGGCCTTGTTAAAAAAGGAGCACAAATATCGGTTGTTTTCATCAAAGCCCGAGCGGCCTTTTCAGCTGTTTTGCTCTTTTTTGATTTCGTTGGCGAAGCGGTTGCGCAGCGATTCGTACTTTCACTGCTGAAACAGATGATCATGATGAAAACTTTTCTTTTACTCTTTGGCTTTTTCATGTCGAATTCAACAACGGAAAACCAACCCCTTTCAACAACTCCAACAACAACCGTTAGTAAAAAAACAGTGCCACCTGATGTTGACAGTTTGGATATCAAGATCGGTCAATTGATCATCTTTGGTTTTTACGGAACAGCCATCAACGAAAACGATGCTGTATACAAAGCAGTGAAAAACGGAAAAGTGGGCAGCATTTTATTATACGGCCGCAACCTGCCAACACAAAACACGGCTGCGAATCTTACAAAAATGATTGCCGGGTTTCAGCAGGCAGCACCCATTCCTTTGTTCATCAGTATCGATCAGGAAGGAGGAAAAGTAAATCGCTTGCGTCCCGAACTAGGTTTTTCAAACATGCCATCTGCCGAATGGCTGGGCAAACAAAATAATACCGACACCACAAAGAAATATGCCGATACCATTGGATCAACACTGCAACGGTTGGGTATTAATCTCAACTATGCGCCGGTGCTGGATGTGCTTAATCCAAAATGTCCGGTGTTAGGCGCAAGAGAACGTTGCTTTTCAGCCGACCCTGCGCAAATCGCTTTTCATGCCGGTATCACCATCAACAGTCATCATACCTACGGTGTAAAAACAGTGGTGAAACATTTTCCCGGTCATGGTAATGCATTGGCCGATTCGCATTTGGGTGTGGCCGATGTTACCAAAACATGGCAGCCAAATGAACTGCTTCCGTATCAAACACTCATTGAAAGCGGACAGGTGGATGCGGTGATGACGGCGCATATTGTAAACGGACAGTTGGATGCATCGCTGTTACCGGCTACCCTTTCCAAAAAAATCATGACCGGCATTTTGAGAGAAAAGCTCGGTTTTCAAGGCGTCATTTTCAGTGATGATATGCAGATGAAGGCGATCAGCGAACAATACAGCCTGGAGGAATCGATCTTCAAAGCCATGGAAGCCGGGGTGGATGTACTCATGTTTAGCAATAATATTCCGGGTGTAAAGGCCTATGAACCGGAGAATATCCACAGCATTATCCGCAAGTTGGTTGAATCAGGCAAGATCACCGAGCAGCAGATCGACGCATCGTTCAGGCGGGTAATGGTGTTGAAAATGAAACAGTTCGGCTCATAAGCCTTTGTTTATTCTCATCATTCTTCGACATAATGGGAACACGAAAAGGATGAATTTTGCAGCCCGGCGCAACTAAATCCACATTGGCGGGAAAAAATCTGAAAGACGGATTCTGAAATCTGAATTTTTCCCCTACCTTTGCCGTCCGAAAAATTAAGATATGGCAAATCATAAAGCTACCAAAAAAGATGTTCGTCAGAGTGCAACCCGCAGGGATCGCAACCGCTATTACGGAAAAACAACCCGTAATGCTATCCGTGATCTGCAGGCGATCAAAACAGGAAAAGAAGCCGGTGAAGGTTTACCGTCTGTTGCTTCCATGATCGACAAACTGGCAAAGCGTGGCGTGATTCACAAAAACAAAGCTGCTAACTTAAAGAGCAAGCTGACGAAGAAAGTGAACGCATTAGCATAATTCAACTGCTCCGTTTAAATAAATTTTTGAAACCCATCGTACTGATGGGTTTTTTATTTGCCACCACTCTTCCACTGTTTCCGATGATGTTTCATGCACACTGGAAGCCGTCTTGCTTTTATTGCTATTTTGTGGGCATGAAATTATTTTTCTTCGCCGCTGCTTTTATTACAGCTACTACAAGCCTTGCCCAACTTCCTGTTACCCGCTACGAAACTTCCAAAGGAAAAGAAAGTGTTACCTACGACGAAGCTATTCAGGCATGGAAACAAATTGATAAAGTATCGCCCAGTGTATCGATGATGACGATGGGTGCAACAGATGCCAACGAACCATTGCATTTGGTATTGGTAAGCAGCGATCAAACATTCAAGCCACAACAATGGCAGCAACAAAACAAAGTAGTGATCCTGATCAATAATGGCATTCATCCCGGCGAACCGGATGGTATTGATGCCAGTATCTCGTTGGTGAAAGATATTGTAAGTGGCAAACGCAAACTGCCGGCCAACGTTGTGCTTGCGATTATTCCGGTGTATAATATCGGTGGTAGTTTAAACCGTAGTGCATTTTATCGTGTAAGTCAGGATGGGCCATTGGAAAAAGGTTTTCGTGGCAACTCACAAAACTTTGATCTCAACCGTGATTTTATTAAGAACGATTCGAAAGAAGCAAAAAGCTTTGCAGAAATTTTTCATTTTGTACAGCCCGATATTTTGGTTGACAACCATGTAAGCAATGGTGCCGATTACCAACATGTGATGACCTTGCTCACATCGCAACACAACAAGCTCGGCGGCAAACTCGGTGAATATCTCAATCAAACATTTGAACCGGCCGTTTATAAAAGCATGAAAGCAAAAGGGTACGATCTCCTCCCCTATGTAAATAATTTCAGTGACAATCCTGAGAATGGATGGAGTGCTTATTGGGATGGGCCACGTTACAGCAGCGGCTATGCATCGCTGTGGAATGTGTTTGCGTTTGTTCCCGAAACCCATATGCTGAAACCTTATCCGCAACGGGTGGAAGCAACTTATCAATTAATGGTAACCATGATGGAATTTGCAACAGCCAATCAAACAACCATTAAACAACTGCGTGCACAACAACAAAAAGAACAACGTACCCAACAACAGTTCCCCGTTGGTTTTACATTGGATCGCAGCCGCTTTACTGAAATATTGTACAAAGGTTATGAAGCGGGACGCAAGCCCAGCAATGTATCGGGTTTACCACGTTTATACTACGACCGTAACAAACCATTTGAAAAGCAGATCAAGTTTTATAATTTTTTCAATCCAAAAACGATGATTGAAAAACCAACAGCCTATGTAATACCGCAGGGTTGGTGGAAGGTGATCGACTTACTCAAGATCAACAAAGTGCAAATGCGTCAATTCAAAAATGACACAACCATCAATGTAGAAGTGTATCGCATTGATGATTATAAAAGTGGTGTTCGTCCGTATGAAGGTCATCATTTGAATTCGGAAGTGAAGACGAGTACAACCAATCAGCAATTGAAATTCCGCAAAGGCGATTGGTATATCCCCATGAATCAAACAGCCAATCGTTTTTTAATGGAAGTGTTGGAACCAACCGGTGACGACAGTTATTTTGCCTGGAACTTTTTTGATGGCATCCTCGGACAAAAAGAAGGTTACAGCAGTTATGTGTTTGAAGAAACCGCCGAAGAATTTCTGCAACAAAACCCGGCAGTAAAACAAAAACTGAATGAACGCAAAGCAACCGATTCTGCCTTTGCAAAGAGTGGCAGTGCACAACTGAACTTTGTGTTTCAACAGTCGCCTTACTATGAGCCGATGCATTTGCGGTATCCGGTATATCGGGTGAAATAAGTATTTTTAACCGTAACAACTTTTATGAAAAAAACTGTTTTCGCAATCTTCTTCTTGTTTGTACAAAATAGCAGCAATGCACAAACCGATACCATTTCATTTTATATTGATGGTGGAGAAAAGAAAGTGGAGCAAAAAAATGCATCCTATTTACGTGTGGGCATAAGAGAGAAAAGTTATTGGAAAATTTTCGATCTATATCTCAACGAAGACAAGATAAGGATGAAAGGGTTTTCATCAGACGATAGCCTGAAATTGAAAGAAGGTGTAAGTGAATACTATTACAGATCAGGAAAACGATTTGCACGAAGATCGTTCCTGAATGGCAAGATGCATGGTTTAAGTAAATCGTGGTACGAAAGCGGACAGCTACAGGATTCTGCGTTGTATATCAACGGCGTTCCAATTGGAGAGGAAAAAGGATGGTATGAAAACGGAACAGTACGATATATTACAACCAATGATACCATCGGCAATGGTAATGGGGTTTCATTCTATTACTATGCAAACGGAGTATTAAGAAGCAAGGGAGAAATGAAACAGGAAAAAAGAAATGGCACATGGTTCTATTACAGAGAAGACCAAACGCCGGCGAGTGAAGTTAGCTTTGAGAAAGATTCGGTGATCGCCTTTAAAGCATTTGATGAAAAAGGAGTACTGCTGCCGAAAGTAAACGATTTTGAACGGGAAGCAAACTTCAAAGGTGGCGAAGCTGCATGGAATAAATACATGAGTACCAAATTAAGTGCTATCTACCAAATGCCCGAACCATGGAAATATGTGGGTTCCTGTACCATCCAGTTCATAATTGATAAAGATGGAAATGTAACAAATGTTGAATCGATCCAGACAACAAACGGAAACCTTTCACAGCTTGCCATCGGGTTTATACAGCAATCAAAAAAATGGACCCCTGCCATTCAATACAACCTGCCGGTAAAAGCATGGAGAAGACAAAAGTTTACATTTACAAATCAATAGCAACATTTCTTTTTTAAACTACAACCATATGCGTTTCATTCATTGCCTGCTACTACTCATCAGTTTGCCAATCCTCATTTCATCATTTCACATCAAAAAGAAGAAATGTATTCTTGTGTTTGCAAAAACGGCTGGCTTTCGTCATACGTCAATTCCAAAAGGAAAAGAAGCGTTGTTGCTGATGGGCAAGCAACACAACTTTATTGTTGATACAACAGAAGATGCGTCACTCTTCACCACAAAAAATCTTCGCAAATACGATGCGGTGGTATTCCTCAGTACAACCGGTGATGTGTTGAACAACGAACAACAGGCAGCATTTGAACAATACATCCGTTTCGGAAAAGGATTTGTTGGTATCCACGCAGCAACCGATACCGAATATGAATGGCCCTGGTATTGCAAGTTAGTAGGTGCAAATTTTCTAAGCCATCCAAAACAACAACAGGCAACCTTGCATGTAACAGATGGCAGCCATATTTCAACCAAACATTTACCGGCTGTTTGGGAGCGTTTTGATGAGTGGTATAATTTTAAGAATCAGAATGCTGATGTGAACGTATTACTTACCATCGACGAAAAAACATACCAGGGCGGAAAAAACGGCGACAAACATCCGATGGCCTGGTATCATGCATACGATGGAGGCCGTGCATTTTATACAGCGTTAGGTCACACAGATGAATCGTATAAAGAAGAACATTTTTTAAAGCATGTATTGGGTGGGATACAGTATGCGATGGGGAAATAGAAGAAAGTTTTTGTAGCAACTTCGCATTACAACAATTGAAAAAACGCATTTAGAAAGTAACCCAAATCAAAGAGTTGAAAATTCCGTCGGCCCGGGGTCTGGTGTAACTGAACCCGGGAGTTAAGTATATAATTCCCATGGTTCACTACATGAGACCTCAGACGGACGGGTTAAGAACAGAGAATCAAAAAATTACTTACACAACATTTATTTAAAGAAGAAATATATGAGCAAAATCATTTTCGACAGTGGAATATCACTTGATGGTTTTTTTGCAGGAGATAACAGGGGTCCTGAAAATCCGATGGGTGGTGTTTCAGGACAAATTCACTCGTGGATGTTCAATCAAAAAGCGTTCTGGGAATACCTGGGATTCGATGGAGGAAAAGAAGATGGAACTGATGGAAAATATATCAGAGAAACCATTGAACGAACAGGTGCATTCATTATGGGAAAACGCATGTTCGAAGAAGGCGAATTGAGTTGGCCGAATGATCTGTATAAAGCTGATGTGTATGTATTAACACACGAAAAGCGGGAACCCTGGATCCAGGAAGGAACAACCACTTTTTACTTCATCAATGATGGCATCGAAAGTGCTTTGGACAAAGCAAAACGATCAGCAAAGGGAAAGGACGTACGAATACAAGGTGGCGCAAACACCATTCAACAATTTTTAAATGCAGGACTTGTTGACGAATTCTTTATTCATATTGCGCCTGTTTTTTTAGGAAGCGGCATCCGGCTATTTGACGGCATTACTACAGATAAATACAACATACAAATTGAAGAAGTAATACCGTCGGACTTAACAACGCATCTACGATATAAACTGACAAAGAAATAAAACAACGAAGTGCCAATATAAATTCTGCACTACCGCTTTTTAACAATACTACTTCAGAAAGCGGCATACGTTGATGGCAGGCATTCAATTCAATTAAACGATATTTCCTACATTTGCGCAGTGAAAATATCGAAGCTCATATTTTATTTCAGCATTATTGCTGTAACGCTGTTTTACAGTGAAGCTTCGACGACCGATCAAATCAGAAAAGTTGGATTGATTTCTGCATCAGCAGAAAATCAAGCATCGGTCATTGTAAAGAACAAAGCAGCATCATTCAACCAGGCGCTGCCGAAAGAGCGTGTTTCACTTGAAACGTCAACACAAACAACTGTAACGCCGAGAATTGAGGAGCGTAACTTTCTTAACGGTCTCTTTCATTCATTTAGTTCCTTCAACCGAACAGTATCCATTGATCATCTTACTGATACATTTCAGCTTGCGTTTGTTCCGCATGCATTGAAAATCATTTATCCTCACCATTACTTCTGGTAGTTTCTGCCCGTTTTATTTTGTTCGATCAGATCTCAGTTGCTTATAAAGGCAACCTGATATATTTTATTTCATCGTGCTGTAGTTTCTAACTATAGCTTTAACTACTTATTATGGCTTCTACATTATTGACGGCCGGCATTCTGCTGGGCCTAGTATTCCTGTTTGTTTTTCTTTTTTCACTACTGCATAAAAAAGGCAAAAGAAAATTACTTGTAACCCGACATGCCACATTCGATGCGTTGGTTTCTATTCATCAGTTAACGATCAACGAACGGGAAGAATTTAACCACTACTATATTGCAATCGACACTTCGAATTTAAAACTTCTCTATGTCAACTTCAGCAACACGAAAGAAGATGTAAAGATCGTTGACCTGCAAAAAATCACTGCTGTAAAGGTTGATTTAGAAGAAAAGAGCATTTATGAAAACAGAAAAGGCAAACCCGTACTGATTGAAAAGGAGATAGTAAACCTGCAATTGGCGATCACAAAAAAAGACGCTGATCAAACAACGGAGATCCTCCGTTTTTACCGTCACGAAGATGGTATGGCTGACCATGCTTTACTAAAAAACAGGGTGGAGTATTGGAAGAATAAGATCGCTAATTTTATTTCAGTATAAGCAACGTAAACATACATTGATATGAAAAAACTATTTCACTGGACTTATATAGCGCCGGTCATTGCATGGCTTTTCTATTTGCTGGCACCGGCAGAGAGCAGTCCGTTCGTTAATTTGATTGCGATCGTTGCTTTGATCGTGAATGTACTTTCAGCGGTGCATCATGCTGAAGTAGTGGCGCACAGAGTGGGTGAACCGTACGGAACCATCATACTGGCTGTGGCGGTAACACTTTTGGAAGCGTCTATCATTGTATCGCTGATGTTAACGGGCGGTGCCGGTGCCGACACCTATGCCCGTGATACATTATTTGCAGCGGTGATGCTTATACTGAACGGCATATTGGGTGTAAGCATGCTGGTTGGAGCTGTGAAATTCAAAGAACAGATATTCGAGACAAAGAGCGTGACCATTGCACTGGTAAGTCTTGTATCCATATTGGTACTCACCCTCGTATTGCCAAATTTTACAACGAGTGTTTCCGGCCCGTCCTATAACACGCCGCAGCTGATTGCCGTTGCTGTTTCCTGTATATTGATCTACGGAGCTTTTCTATTTACACAAACAATCAGGCATCGTAACTATTTCCTGGCAGGCGTAACGGGTGAAGAAAAGTCTGTTACACAAATGGAAGCGATCATCAGTTCGATACTGCTGCTTATTTGTTTAGGCGTTGTGATTGTACTTGCAAAAAAACTTTCGCCGGTAATTGAAAGCGGTGTAGTGGCAGCGGGTTTGCCAACTGCACTGGTAGGTGTTGCAATTGCCGCTGTTATTTTATTACCGGAAGGGATCGCAGCCATACGGGCTGCCCAGCGCAACCAGTACCAAACGAGCATTAACCTTGCGTTGGGTTCCGCATTGGCCAGTATTGGTCTTAGTATTCCAACTGTGGTAATTGTATGTACCTTGATGGATTTGCCACTTGTGTTAGGTGTTGATAAGAAATCGATGATACTGCTTGCATTATCCATTTTCACAGTGATGCTCTCGTTAAATAAAGGGCGAACAAACGGATTGTATGCAGTGGTGTTTTTGGTTAATTTAATGATGTACATCTTCACCATCATTTTTGCATAAGTCTTCGGGTATTACAGTATGAGTCCACAGGTTCAGCTGTTTTAGCGATGAGAGAAAGGATCAAAAAAAATAAGATTGCTGCTCTTAAGTATATGAAGTATTCATCTTGCAACAGTTGGGTGTTTGCCACTATCGACGAATACACAAAAACAGCTTTATCAATAAATGCGTGCAGAGAAAACATTCAACCTCTGCAAAAGATCATTGCAGGTAAATACACAATAGCAAGAATAAAAATGTTTCCGGCTTTCATTTCAGCAAACCGGAAACATTTTCATGCTCAGATAATTTGTAAACGTAACAGCACTACCCCTTCGGCTTTATCGTAATCACCGGTCCGTATTTTATTTTTGAATACAATGCATAACTCAGCATCAGAAAGGCCATGCCGTTACGGGCTTTGTTACTTTCACTCACATCAATATCCACCAATCCAAACTGATAACCTGTTTGTACCATCAATCGTTTACCAAGCCATGCACCTGCAGATGCAGCAGCGCCTGCATCATAGGTTTTGATATCACCATAAATGGGTCGACCTGTTTGTTTGGATGAAAGCAGGAACGATGCATACCCTCCTGCTCCCACAAAAAATCGTTTGCTTGCTCCGAGGTAGAACTGGTATTGCACCGGAATACTCAGGTATTGCAAATCAACATTACTCACATCATTTTTTCCATCGCCGTTGATATCACCTGTTGCAACATTTACACCGCCTTTGAAATAAGCGGCATTGATCTGCAACCTGCTCTTAGGTAACTCCCGTGCATAACCAATGCTGATGGTATAACCCGGTCTTGCCTGTGCAGCATAACGATCGACCAAATTTGTATTGGTTGTTTGCGACATGGTTCCGCCGGCACTGAGCGTTAAAAGATTGGGAGCAGGTGGAAGTGTATCCGGAACCTCACTATCAATATCATCGATCTTGATAAAAGCATCAAAGCCGGCACGCAGTGTATCCTTTCCCTTTGCTATCTTTTTTTGAGGTGTGTTTTGTGCAATGGTAACACCTGTAATAATCAGAAGAATAACGGTAAGAAGTTGTTTCATGGTAGAAGAGTTTTTGGTTTGATGAAACAAAGGAAACAACGATTATTTATGAAAACAGCATACGGATTAGTTTACGGTGCAGCGGAATGAGTTAAAGGGAAGAAAACGTATGAATTATACAACTCTAACTGTTTTATTTATAACATTTACCTGCTGCAAATATGTGACCTTACAACAAAAACAATATGCCAGCAGATACGAAAGAAGGAACTGAAGAACCCCGTAAAAATGAATTGCCGAAATCAACATCACATATTATTGTTGAGATCGTAGAATACATTCCTGATTCGGTTGTAAGTAAAACAGTGATCAAAAAATCGGGTGGAGATGTAACGGCTACTTCTGTTGATGAAGGTGAAGAGTTGTGTGATAAAACAACTGAATTTGATACCTACGTGCAGATCATCGACGGAAAAGCAGATGTAACCATCGGCAACAAAGAATTTAACTTGAAACTTGGAGAAGGTATTGTGATCCCTGCAAATACACTTCATTGTTTTCATGCCGATGAACAGTTTAAGATGATCACCACGATCATTAATAACAATCAGAAAGAAGTAGTGGTTAACGCATAACCCATCTTCAGTGATCATTGCGTCGAATGGGAAAGTTTTGTCCGACGTTGACTACTCATCACTCATCCACCCAAATCACTGAATTCTCTTCGCCAAATTCATTTGGTTCACGAAGTTTATTGGCGGGATCAACCACCCACTTTCCATCAATTACAAATTTGTATTGATGTTTGCCGGGTGTAAGATGTTGTTGAATGATCCACTCATCGCCTTCTTTCTGCATTACAAAACCATTGGGCGACCAGTTATTGAATGTTCCTGCGAGGCATATTTTTTTTGCATCTGCAAATCCTTTTAAACGGAATATTTGATTCGGTGCTATGATCAATGTTTGATTGGCCATTTCTTTTCCTGTTGCAGGATCATTCACTTTCATTCCATCCACTTCAAATGTATATTCATAATTACCATGGCCCAGTGTGTACGGAAACACCCAACCGCTATCTGTTTTCGTCATCGGCAATTCATAATTCCGCCATTGGTTGAACGAGCCCATCAACATTACTTTTTGTGCAGTTGAATAACCTTTGAGATAAAACAAATGCGGCTTGCCGATCATTACCACTGAGTTGGTTTCGTTGAACTCATTGGGAAACTGATCAGGATTTGCAGGATCAGCAAACCAACGCCCATCGGTAATAAAACGATAGGTATGTGTTCCATCGGCGAGGTACACATCAATGGCCCAGCCTGTCGCAGTCCGGTTCATGCGTATCTGATCATCTCTCCAGTCGTTAAAACTTCCTGCTACCGACACATGTTTTGCAGCACTGTTTGCAGCCAATGAAAACACATGATTGGTTTTATAATACACCGAATTATCATTCCCTTCCCCATCATTTTCAATCAACTGATTGTCTTTATCAACCGTCCATTTTTCATCCACAATAAATTTATAGTAATGTTTTCCTGCGCCGAGTTTTACAATAGCGATCCATCCACTGTCGACCTGCTGCATGGCTAATGCTTCAGGGTTCCAGTTATTGAATGTACCGGCCAGCATTACTCTCCTTGCAGTTTTATTATCCCGCAGAAAGAACGAAACCAACGAATCTTTTACAGCAAAGGGATATTTTTTTGTAAACTTATTATAACCATACAATGGTTCTTTGTTAACATATCCGTAACCGTTATTAAACCGTTTTTGCGCCAGCAGAATTTTTTCAACCGGATCCATAAGCTTATCAGCCGCCAACATGTTTTTGCTCAGCACCAGCATTTCACCGTTGTTGAGATTGATGTCCCAGCCAAGTTTCAATAATGAATCAGGACGGTTGGTTTTGAAAAAGGTTTTGAGATCAAGCTCCTGTAAACTGTATTGTGCAACAAATGCATCCAGCTCTTCTGCAACAATGTTTTTGCTGAGTGTGATGTAGATATGCCCGTTCTTCACCACAAATGCTTTGATGGGCGGTTGTGCGTTGGCGTTACTGCATACCAATAGCAGCAGCAACACCGGAAGCATACGCCTGCAGCATTGTTTTATGAAGCTTATGGTTTGCATTATTTCCATATATACATCTTCCGCTTTACAAAGTTAAATCCAATTTTGTGCATGGAGAGAAAATCAAATCCAAGCATTCCGTCCAGGCATCGTTCATAGGAGGCGCACATTTTTTCCATATTGGTCACCAGCACCGGCATACTCGCCATATCTCTTGTACCCATCGTAAGGTTACTCATATCACCATACAAAGCATCTACTTTCCTATTGCCCGCTCCGTTGAGTACTATGCGTCGGGTGATCACTACATTATCCAATACCGCTTCTGATAAACGACTGTCGATCACATTTGATTCTGCCCCTGTATCTACCAAAAACGTGAGCTTCTTATTCCCTATTTTTCCATACGTGAGTATTTTGTTGTCAAGTAAAGTAATGGGAAACGTTGAATAAGCAGCGGTATCGTTGAGCATCGAATGCTGATAATTTTTCTCATCTCTTTTGCTGACATGATGCAGATGAATTTCGCTGTTCTCATAATCAATGATCATTTCAAACTGTTTGAACAACTGCACACCGAGTAATCCGAATATTTTGATCCCTTTACTGTTTTCAATATGACCGAGGTTGATACGATCGGCTTCCACTTTAAAATAATTCACTGCACCAAACGATAACTTCTTTACCAATGTACGACCGTAATCTGCCACCGAACCTGTAATGCCTCCACCTTGCTCACCGGCACCACTTTCTGTTACAGGATAATCCCGGAAGTAAGTCATGTTGAGAATTAAACCCGGTGCCCCGGTATCTAAAATAAAACTCCCTTCAATGGTATCGGCTTTTGCTTTAATTAAGATGAGGTTCCCTGCACGGCTGAAGGGAAGAATAAAATCGGCCGTATCTGTTTTTACAACCGGCTCACGGCCAAACGAACCTGCTGAAGTTTGAGTAAACAGATCACTATTATACGTCAACACAGTTTTCGACGAATCAATGCTCCTGGCAGCTTGTGCCTGGCCTTGTACTGCAGCACATAAAAATGCTACAGCAATCAACAGTGATTGTGCGAATGATGACATAAGGTTTATAGAAAACAAAACTATAAAAGCTGTGAGAAGATGCCGCACCAGCAAACAACTGCTGCAACCAATCAACACACTTTAACATAATACGCACATTGAGATAAAAATGTTACGGAGTATCACTACCATTTTTCAAACTGATTGAATAACTTACTATATGATCTCACTCAAAACCTTTCGTCAGCTTGCACTCTCGTTTGCAGAAGTAACCGAACAACCGCATTTTGAAAAAACATCGTTCCGTGTAAAAAAGAAAATCTTTGTTACACTCGATGAAGCAACACACACAGCTTGTGTAAAATTTTCAGCAACTGATCAATCGGTGTATTGCCTCATCGACAAAACGATCATTTGGCCCGTACCGAATAAATGGGGGCAGCAGGGCTGGACATTTGTTGATCTCAAAAAGGTCAAAAAAGATCTGTTGACAGAAGTGTTGACAACAGCGTATTGTGAGGTGGCGCCAAAAGCGTTGGCCGGGTTGTATAAAAAACCAACTTAAAGAAAAGATCCCCCGAAACGGAGGATCTTTCTTAACCAAAAACATCAGGAAAAACAAACTGTTTCCAATGGGGTCTATTAATAAATTTTACAAGAGGGCGAATGCAATTATCTTCAGAGGAACGGGAGTCGTTTTTTCGGAGTTGGATCTAAAAACGGAGCCGCTGCAAATGTACGGGCCGATCAACTGCTTCACTTAACAGATGCGGTTGATTACTGCCTTTAAAAGACAAAAGGGCTGTTGCCGGCCCTTTTTGTGAAAATCTTTACTCTTTTATGAGATTACCCGATCCCGCAGATTTCGATTTGATGTCGGCCGGGTTGCCGTAATAATGAATATCACCGCCACCTGCTACACGCACATCCAGCACCAGACTGGCAAACACCCACACATTGCCTGAACCGGCAATATTGATCTTGGCCGTTTCTGCTTTCAGGTCTTTCATCATCACATCACCACTTCCTGCCACTTCAATATCCACCACACGGGTTGCGCCCGATCCTTCTGCTTTTCCGCTACCGGCAATATTTAC
This sequence comes from Lacibacter sp. H407, assembly GCF_037892605.1. Lineage (NCBI taxonomy): Bacteria > Pseudomonadati > Bacteroidota > Chitinophagia > Chitinophagales > Chitinophagaceae > Lacibacter > Lacibacter koreensis. The sequence goes on from NZ_JBBKTU010000003.1 coordinate 121,309, forward strand.
ATGCACTTCCGGTGCATTTACTTCCATCAGTTTAATATCGCCACTACCTGCAATACTCAGCCTGATCTTTTCGGTAGAAGTGATGGCGGTTTGAGCAACCATATTACCACTACCAGCCAGACTTACCGATGAATAGCGGGGCGATTTGATGTATACTTTAATGTCTTGTGATGGACGAATGTTGGTGCCACTTTTGGTACGGATCTTTAATACTCCATCCTCTACCGATGTTAAAATGTATTTCATCAAATTTTCATCGGCTTCAATTCTTATCTCCGTTTCATCGGCCTGCGAAAAAAATACATCAAAGGAACCGGATGCCTTCACGCTTTTGAAACTTCCTTCGTTACGGTTAACGGTTACTATGTCGCCATTGCCTTTTACACTACGCCAGCCGCAGGAAGTAATGGTGATCGAAAAAATGAACAGAAGTACCGCTCCGGTAATAATTTGTTTGCGCATCATGATTTGGTTTTTGTTTTAATAGTAATCTGCAGACCTTCACGCTAAGACGGGCACAACGGTTTGTTGGTTACGCACACGGCTCACTGAAAGATCATACATGGGTTAAAGCTGGAGCCCGACAAAAGTAAATGAAAAAATATAGGGTAAAAATTATTCATGCCAATTGTTTCTACACAGGATGAAACTCTTTTCCCCATTGCCCGAATATCTCTGCTTTTGGCCATTGCTGCTTTTTGTTACCTTCGCCGCATCATGACAGAAAAGATTCTCATCCTCGATTTTGGTTCCCAATATACCCAGTTGATCGCCCGTGCCGTGCGTGAATGCAATGTGTACTGCGAAATCACCCCGTTTCACAAACCCGTAGTAGTAGACGAATACCTGAAAGGGATCATTCTTTCCGGTAGCCCGTTCTCCGTAAATGATGCAAACGCACCCACGGTAGATATCGAAGCACTCACCAAAAAATTTCCCGTTCTCGGCATTTGCTATGGTGCCCAGCTTACAGCCAAACAACTTGGCGGACGGGTGGAGAAAAGTGAGAAACGTGAATATGGCCGTGCTGTATTACGGAAAGAAAAAGAAGATGTGCTGTTGAAAGATATCAGTGAAACATCGCAGGTATGGATGAGCCATGGCGACAGCATCCTCGAATTACCGGCCGGCTTTGAGATCATGGCCGTTACGGATTCTATTCCCGTTGCTGCATTTCGTTCGAACGGTACCGTTAGTAAGCCATTGTATGGATTGCAGTTTCATCCGGAAGTGTACCATTCAACCGAAGGAAAGAAAATACTCAAGAACTTTTTAATGGATATCTGCGGCTGCAAAGCCGATTGGACACCGGCATCGTTTGTGAACGAAACGGTAGCCAGTTTAAAACAACAGATCGGCGATCGCAAAGTGATCATGGGGTTGAGCGGTGGTGTTGACTCTACTGTAGCCGCTACATTAATTCACAGAGCAATCGGCAGCAATCTCTTTGGCATTTTTGTTGATAATGGAGTGTTGCGCAAAGATGAATTTCAGCAGGTACTTGATACTTATGGTACTATTGGTTTGAATGTAAAAGGTGTGGATGCACGTGAACATTTTTATACCAAGCTGGCGGGCAAAAGCAACCCGGAAGAAAAACGGAAGATCATTGGGGGCACTTTTATTGAAGTATTCGACCGTGAAGCACATACAATAGAAGGTGTGGAATTACTCGGACAGGGAACCATTTATCCGGATGTGATTGAAAGTGTGAGCGTGCATGGTCCATCTGTAACTATCAAATCGCATCACAACGTGGGTGGATTACCCGACACCATGAAACTGGAATTGGTGGAACCGCTTCGTTATTTATTTAAAGATGAAGTACGGAAAGTGGGTGCAGAGCTGGGTATCCCGGCTGATATGCTGAACCGTCATCCCTTCCCCGGTCCCGGTTTAGCTATTCGTATTCTGGGAGAGATCACAGAAGAGAAAGTTGATCTGTTACAACGTGCCGATGCCATTTTCATCAATGGATTGAAAGAACATAACTTATATGATAAAGTGTGGCAGGCAGGTGCTATCCTGTTGCCGGTGCAAAGTGTAGGTGTAATGGGCGATGAACGTACGTATGAATTTACATTGGCGTTAAGAGCAGTTACTTCGGTTGATGGTATGACGGCTGACTGGGCACATCTCCCCTACGAATTTCTGGCACATATTTCGAATGAGATCATCAACAAAGTGCGAGGCATCAACCGTGTAGTGTATGATATCAGCAGCAAACCGCCTGCAACCATTGAATGGGAATAATCATCTGCTAAGTGTCGTTTTAAACTATATGAAAAAACTATTTTTTGTTTTACTGGGTTTCTTGTTTGTGTTTGCGTTGCCCGCACAAGACAGTGTTGCTGTAAAAAAATACCGTGTCGGCATTTTTGCAAACCTCTATCTTGATTCTTCTTTTACAGGTGAAACATATCGCTTTGCCAACCAGATGCCAAGGCATTTGTTATCCGGGCTCGATTTTGTGCAAGGCGCATTACTTGCTGTTGATTCATTATCAACCAACAAAAATCTTGAAGTAGTTGTGTACGATCTGCGTTCTGCCAACCAGAGTTTACCGGAATTGTATAAACGTACCAGTTTTGATTCATTGGATCTGATAATCGGGGCCGTTAGCGGAAACGAATACATGACGTTGGCAGAAATTGCACAGATGAAAAATATTCCCTTTGTATCGGCTACTTTTCCGAACGACGGTGGTGTTACCAATAATCCATTTACCATTATCGTAAATTCAACGCTTTCGGTTCACTGCGAAGCACTTTACAACTTTGTGATGCGACATGATCCAACAGCTAATCTTGTATATGTACGCCGCAAAGGACAACAGGAAGACCGGCTTGCTGCTTCCTTTAACGAATCCAATAAGGGAAGCAATAGCAACCAGTTGTTGAAATGGAAAACGGTGATGCTGGGTGATGGATTTACAACAGCTGATCTTACGCCTCATCTCGACAGTACCAAAACCAACCTGATCATTTGCGGATCACTGGACGAAAGTTTTGGATTACGGTTGGTGAACAATGCCAACAGTCTCCGAAAAAAATATTCATTTGAATTGGTTGGGATGCCTACATGGGATGCCATCAAAGATCTGAGCAAACCTGATTATAAAGACTTGCCGATTTTTTACAGTACTACGTTTTATAATACGGGTACAGTTGCTTATGGCAACTTTACAAAATCATTTACCGAACTTACCAACGGACGACCTTCCGATGTGGCTTATAAAGGATTTGAATTAAGCTGGCATTTTATCAATTTGTTATTGAAGTATGATGATGAATTGATGCAGCACCTGAACGAACGCAATTTCCGTTCGTTTACCGAATATGATTTCAAACCCATTTTCAACAAGACCTCAGGTCGACCGAATTATTTCGAAAACAAGCGGGTGTATATTTTGAAGCGGAGTAATAATCTGGTGTCGAGAATGAATTAAGCTCCTTTAGAGAAAAAAACCTGTAAAGCATAGTTCCAAACTCTTTAAGAATATCACTTCGTCATTACTTCAGCTACGGGCTGTAGTTGACGAATAAACTTTTTAACCTGTCAACTTGTTTCTTCTCTATGCCCCACAAGAAACAGCACTTGCCACAAAAGATCTGCCTTGTTTGCAACCGTCCGTTTACCTGGCGAAAGAAATGGGAAAAGGTATGGGACGAAGTAAAGTACTGCAGCGACCGTTGCCGAAACAGCCGTAACAGCAGCAAACCCGCCGATACAAAATAAGAACAGCGTCCACTCACTTACGGTGATGCATAGCTGCATATTGATTGCTTTGTTACAACAATCAAAGGACGACTAATTGTAAATAAAAAAAGGCCGGTTGCTTGCGCAACCAGCCTCTGTTATAACTGATAACTCCTCTCTTAGTTTCAGTCTCTTCCGATCTTAATTAATTTTACCACTTTCCGGTTCGTACCCTGTGATACTTCTACAAAGTAAGTTCCTTGCTTGTAGTTGTTACCCAGCTCGATCACCTGTCCGGCGTAGAGATTTTGTTTCACCTCCATCAATCGACCGTTTACATCCACCACTTTCACGGTAAACTTCTCTTCCAATACGCTACCAATCAGTTGAAGGCGGAAGCTGCTTAGTGATGGGTTGCCGAATACTTTCACATTGAACTCTTGCGGAGTTAATACTAATGCGCCGGGTTCCATGCGGTTGGATGTTTTCTTCTTCACTTCGTGGATAACGATGGAGCCGCCGCCGAGGGCAGTTGTTGCGTTTCCATTTTCATCCGCTCCCATTTCATTATCATATACAACAGTACCGGTTGTTGTTGTGATTTTAATTCTGAACTTATCCGGTCCGGTGCCATTATTCCAATGTCCATCATTTGCTATGATAGTAAACTTGTAACCAGATAGTCCGTTGATGGTACCCGTACCACGGTAAGTTGCTTTACCTCCAGCGATCACTAATGATCCTGATTCATGCATTGTACTCTTGAAATTGATATTTCCTGCATGGAACTGGAATTCGGTGTTACCATCTACTTGGCTGCTGCCTTTTTTGTATTTCGATACAAAGCCAAAGTTTGCTTTACCAGTTATATTTACATCTGCTTTTAATGAACCCGCTGGTGAGTTGATCCAACCACCACCTGTTACGAAGTTTCCGTTTGGATCGTAAACCGGGATATAAGCTACAGATGATCCGCAAGTGGTGCCGGCTGTTGCTACAACTTTGTATACCCCTAATGTAAGGCCTGTTACTGTTGCGGTTGCTACTCCAGATGAATTAGTAATTTTTGTATCAGTATATATCTCAACATCATTTTCGTCTGTAACTACAAATGTTACACTTACCCCAGGTTGAAGTACGCCGCCCGGTGCCGATACAACTGTTGCTGACAACGTTGCACTACCTACTGTTTCTGGAACAGGTGCACTGCTGGCAGAGGCGTCAATTGCAACACCAAGGATCGTGAAATTGGCAGAGATATATGTCTCTTCATAGTTTGGTCCGAAAGTATACGTCCCTTTTAATATGCTATAAACTGCAACACCTTCATTTGTTAAATCTGTACGTGTCAATGTTCCACTTGGCTGATCGTTGTTTACAATAGTACCGTTTGTAACGGTTGCCGTAAAATCAGGATCAACTTGACCACAATACTTTTGATTCGCAATTGCGGTAATTGTGATCGGTCGCTTACTGACGGTCAA
>NZ_JBBKTU010000004.1 GCF_037892605.1 Lacibacter sp. H407
AGGTACTGAAGCAAGATCTTCTGTTGTTGCTCCGGTATTCCACAAGAAACTATATGGAGCCGTACCACCACCAACGGTAAGATTTACTGAACCGTTACCGCCAAAACATAATGCATGCGTTGGAACTGCATTCGCTGTAAGATCCGATGGTGCAGTCACTGTTGCATTTGCTGTTTCTGTACAGCCATTTGCATCAGTTACGGTTACACTATATGCTCCTGCCGGTACTGAAGCAAGATCTTCTGTTGTTGCTCCGGTATTCCACAAGAAAGTATATGGAGGCGTACCACCACCAACGGTAAGATTTACTGAACCGTTACTTGCATTACAAGCTGCAGGTGTTGGAACGGCATTCGCTGTAACATCTGTTGGTTGATTCACTGTTGCATTTGCTGTTTCTGTACAGCCGTTTGCATCAGTTACGGTTACACTATATGCTCCTGCTGGTACTGAAGCAAGGTCTTCTGTTGTTGCTCCGGTATTCCACAAGAAAGTATACGGAGGT